>DASUGR010000237.1:0-2649 GCA_036273915.1 Planctomycetota bacterium
GGCCCCTTCTTCAACCACATGGGGATCACGTCGAACTTCCCGCCGCTCCCGCCGCCGGGCACGATCGCCGCGGCGCCGCAGGTCGCGCCGCCGGCGCAGCCGCTGGTCGACGGGGACGGCGTGCTGGACCCCGAGATCTCCGACGCCGACCTCATCGACCTCGTGATCTTCCTCCGCGAGCTCGCGCCGCCGGCGCCGCTGCCGATGGACGCCACCGCGCGGCGCGGCGAGGACGTCTTCAACGCGATCGGCTGCGCCAAGTGCCACATCGAGAACATCAAGCAGACGGGCGAGCCGGCTTTGGCGTACAGCGACTTCCTGATCCACGACATGGGGCCCGAGCTTGCGGACCAGGTGGCGCAGCTCCTCGCGACGGGCTCCGAGTTCCGCACGCAGCCGCTCTGGGGCGTGCGCTTCACCGCGCCCTTCCTGCACGACGGCCGCGCGCCCACGCTCGACGAGGCGATCCGGCTGCACGGCGGCGAGGCGCAGGCGATCAAGGACGCCTACGTCGCGCTGCCGCAGGCGGACCGGGACGCCATCGTCGCCTTCCTGGAGACACGCTGATGCGCCGCCTCGCGATCCTCCTCGCCATCGGCTTCGCGGCCGCCGCGGGCATCGTGCCCGAGGGCGCGCCGATCCCGCCCGTGGGCGACTACGGCGGCCCCCGACGCCCCCTCGATTCCGACGAGCAGGCGCGCTTCCTCCGCGGAAGGGCGCTGTTCGACCGCGACTTCTTCCCCCGCGAGGGCCTCGGGCCGGTCATCAACTGCGACTCCTGCCGCGCCTGTCATCAGGACCCGATTCTGGGGGGTTCCGGGGGCATCGACGTGCAGGTGCAGCGGCCGATGATGGACGACGGCCGGAGCCCGGTCGAGACGGGCGCGGTCGCGCAGCTGCGGGCCGTTCCCGGGTTGCGGCGCGAGGAGATGCCGGTCGTGCACCTCGTCGAGGAGCGCAACTCGCCGACGCTGCTCGGCCTCGGGCTCGTGCAGGGGATCTCGGACGCGGCGATCCTCGCGCGGGAGGATCCGGACGATCTCGACGGCGACGGGATCCGCGGCATCGCGCACCGGCTGCCGGACGGCACGATCGGGCGCCTCGGGTGGAAGGCGATCGCGCCGGACGTGCGCGGGTTCGTGCGCGACGCGTTCGGGAACGAGATGGGGATGACCGTGCCTCTGGACGCGGCGAGCCCGTTCGGGATCCTCGGGGACGGGGACGCCGCGGCGGACCCGGAGATCGACGCGTCGACCCTCGACGACGTGACGTTCTTCCTCGAGATGCTCGCGTTCACGCCGCGGCGCCCCGCGACGCCGCAGACGGTCGAGGGCGAGCAGCTCTTCGCGGCGATCGGGTGCGCGAAGTGCCACGTGCCCGTGCTCGACGGCGTCGAGGCGTATAGCGACGTGCTGCTGCACGACGTCGAGGCGCCGGGGTTCGAGGGGGTGGCGCAGGGCGAGGCGACATCGGGGCTCTACCGGACGCCGCCGCTGCGGGGGCTCCGGGACACGGCGCCGTACTTCCACGACGGGCGTTCGCCGGACGTGGAGAGCGCGGTGCGCCGCCACGGCGGCGAGGCGCTGGCGGTGCGGCAGTCCTTCGAGGCGCTCTCGCCCGAGGACCGCGCCGCCCTCCTCGCCTTCCTGGTCAACGGTTAACGTGCGCGATGCGCGCAAGTCGCGCATGGACAGGGTCTTACACTGCCCAGGGTGCGGAACTGCTTCCGCAACCTGGGCTGCGGAAACGTGGACCGGGAACGTAGCCTAGGGCGCGATGGAAGCGCAGCAAGACGTCCGGAACGTCGTCATCATCGGGTCGGGGCCCGCCGGGCTCACCGCGGCCATCTACGCCGCGCGCGCGAACCTGAAGCCGCTCGTCCTCGAGGGCTTCAACGCGGGCGGGCTCGTCCCCGGCGGCCAGCTGATGTTCACGACCGACGTCGAGAACTACCCGGGCTTCGTCGAGAAGGTCACCGGGCCCGACCTCATGCAGCGCTTCCGCGGCCAGGCGCAGCGGCAGGGCGCCGAGCTCATCACGCAGGACGTCTCGAAGGTCGACTTCAAGTCGCGGCCGTTCAAGGTCTGGTCGGATGATCAGCTTTTCCTCGCGAAGGCCGTCATCCTCTCCACGGGCGCGAAGGCGAAGTACCTGGGCCTCGACGGCGAGGAGAAGCTCAAGAACCGCGGCGTCTCCGCGTGCGCGGTCTGCGACGGCTACTTCTTCCGCGAGCAGGACGTCGCCGTGGTCGGCGGCGGCGACACCGCGATGGAGGAGGCCACCTACCTCGCCGGCATCTGCAAGAACGTCTGGCTCATCCACCGCCGCGACGAGTTCCGCGCGTCGAAGGCGATGCAGAAGCGCGTGCTCAGCAACCCGAAGATCCACGTGCTCTGGAGCCACGTCGTCACCGAAGTGCTCGACCCGGCGCAGGGCAAGGTCACGGGCGTCAAGGTCGAGGACAGAAAGACCGGCCGGAAGACCACGCTCCCGGTCACCGGCTTCTTCCTCGCGATCGGCCACGAGCCGATGACCGAGATCGTGAGGGGCAAGCTCGCGCTCCACAGGAACGGCTACGTGAAGGTGAAGCCCGGCACGACGGCGACCAGCGTGCCCGGCGTGTTCGCCGCGGGCGACGTCGCCGACTGG
>DASUGR010000238.1:0-11013 GCA_036273915.1 Planctomycetota bacterium
CCTTCGACCGCAAGGTCCCGCTCTGGAGGGAGTGACGCGGACCTCGGATTCAGAGGCCGAGCTGAATCCGGAGGGTCCGGTCGACCGCCTCGAGATCCTTGCGGGAGAGCCGGCCGACGCGGTTCTTGAGGCGATGCTTGCTCGCGGTCATGATCTGGTCCGCCATCGCCTTGTGGGGCTTGCGGCGGACGGTGACCAGGGCTTCCGAGGGGTACACGCGGTCCACCTTCGTGCTCAGCGGCACGATCTGGACCCGGTTCAAGTTTCGGTTCGCGATGTCGTTGCTGACGATGGCCCCCGGGCGCTGCTTCCGGACCTCGCGCGCGACCGTCCCCTTGAAGTCGACCCACCACACGTCACCGCGGTTCATCCGCCACGTCGCCGAGCAGGCCCTCCGTCCACTCGTGGGCCTCCGCCTCGCGCGCCTCGTCCTCCGCCATCTGCCGATAGCCGATCTCAAGGTCCTTGCCGATGACGTGCGGGCGCACGAGGACCTCGATGAACCGGCTGATCCTCCGGCGCCCGATCACGGTGTGGAGCCCCTCATAGACGCGCTCGTCCAGCGTGATGGTCAGCTTCTTGTGCATGGGTACACGTATTAGAACACGTGTATCCTACCTGCCAAGCCCCATAGGCCGGGAGCCCGATAGGGAGCTACCTGAGCCGGAACTCCACGCGCGTCGTCTCCCGCGCGCGCGCCCGGAGGGGACCCCTCAGCGCGATGTCCGCGTCGTCGGCGTCGTCGCGCGCTTGAGGAAGAGGAGCGCGAAGCACGTCTCCGACGTGTCGCCGTCGCCGGGCTCGTCCCACGCGCCCGACTCCTTCTGGCGGGTGAGCAGCTGCTCGGCCCCCTCGAGATACCAGTCCTTTCCGCCGACGCGCTTCACCCCGGTGAGCGCGCCCGCACGCTCGACGCTGTAGAGGTAGTAGTAGTACCAGTCGCCGCCGGGATGCCCGGGGTTCCTGTCCATCCCCCAGTTGCGGTCGAGCCACGCCCAGCCGCCGAGGATCATCTCCTCGATGTCGCGCTCCACGGGAGCGAGGCGGGAGCTCTTGCGGCGCTCGAGCTCGTCGCGCGCGATCGCGAGCGACGCGATGCCCGCGCACGTCATCGACGCCCAGGGCTGCTGATAGCCCGCGCGATAGCGGAAGCCCGCCGCGGCCGCGACCTTGTGCGTCACCGCATCGACCTCGCCCTCGGGCACGAGGACGACCGCGCCGGGCGGCGCCTTCCTCTCCTGCAGCAGCTTGAAGTGGCGCACGACGCCCAGCCAGGTCTGCTCGTCGACCTCGTAGCCGAGCTTCGTCGCGGCCCGCAGGCCGAGGACCGCGACCTGCGTGTTGGAGGAGTCCGGCCAGCGGATGGCGCTGCCGCCGGTCTCCCCCTTGTAATCCCACGAGCCCCGGGCGCGGGTGGCGCTCTCCAGCGCCGCCGCGACGCGCAGGCACCACGCCCGCTGGTCGTCCCGGATCTCGCGCCGGGGCTCGACCCACTGCCGCCGCCACGCCGCGGCGATCTCGTCCGGCGGTGTGTACACGCGGTCGACCGCCATCAGCGCGATGCCGCGGTCGTAGTTGTTGTCCGGCTCCTCCGTGAAGAGCCACGTGAGCGCCTTCGCGATCGCCGGATCGTCCTTCGGGACGTCGCACGCCGCGAGCGTGAGCACGACGAGGGCCGTCGACCCGAACACGCGGTCGCCGTGCGGCTCGTACGTGCCGCCCTCCTTCTGGAGGGAGCGGAGGTGCTTCACGCCCCGGTCGATTGCCGCGTTGATCGCCTCCTGTTGCCCCTGCTGGCGGGGGTCGAGTCGCTCCCGCCACTCGAGGTCGACGACCCTGTCGACCTTCCGGTCCCGCTTCTCGTCCTTGGAGTCGAGCTTCACGGCGCGGTAGCGGATCGCGACCCGCGCGTGCGTGACGCGCCGCGTGATCGCGTCGTAGACTGCGCGGATCTCGGCCTCGCCGCCGGCGATCTTCTCCTTGTCGCCCTCGTCCGGCTGGCCGCGGCTCGCGAACCGCCACGTCGCGACGATCTCGATCTCCTTGCCCGTCGCCTGCCGCTGGACGATCCCCTTGAATGCGAGCTGCACGACGCCGCGCAGCTTGAGCTTCCAGCCGGCCGAATCGTCCCGCAGGCTCAGGCCGAGGATCGCCGGCAGGTCGTCGAGCGCCGGCGAGACCGGCAGGTACTGCCCCCCGTCCCGCATGTCGTGGCCCTGGACGGTGACGATCGACTCCGCGCCGAACGACTCCTTCCCGGTCTTCGAGCGCTTCACGTCGCGCTGCGCGTAGCGGAGCAGCGCGGAGGGCTCGAGGTCCCATCCGACGGGGTCCTCGGCGAGCGCGAGCGTGGCGAGGAGGAGGATCGAGAGGGGGCGCAGGAGGCCATTGTACCGTTTCCGTGGCCCTACTTCGCGGCGGCGGCCTGCTGCTTCAGCGCCTTCGCGATCTGGTTGCGGATCGTAAAGAGGCGCTGCTGCTGGAGCTTCATATACGTCGGCAGCTCCCTCCGCAGGGGCGCTCCCATCCGCTGCGCCGCTTCGACCGTCTGCTGCGTCGCCGTGATCCACTGGTGGTAGTCGGTCGCGAGCGCCCGCGCCTTGTCGAGGTCGCCCGCCTTGAGCGCCCGCCGCGCCTCGCGTTCGATCTGCCGGTACGCGCGGTTCCCGACCGCGCTCTGCGCGATCGTCGCCGCCACCGGCTTCGAGTAGATGCCCGCCTCGATCCCGTGCTGCAGCTCGGTGAGCATCGACAGCTCGGCCCGCGTCGCCGCGCGCCCGGCGAGCATCCGCTTCGCCCCGTCGCTCACGTCCGCCGCGGTCAGGTTCGCGACCACGAGATCCTGCGCGCGCCTTGCCGGGATCCCGTCGAGCACCGCAGCTGCGAACCGCGGGTCGGCCCCCTGCCCCTTCGGCATCCGGAGCTGCGTCATCAGGAACTGCTCCGCATAGGCCGGGTCCGCCGCCGCCGCCGCGGGAACGACGCGGTCCACGATCCCGCCCATCGCGCGCGCCTGCTCCTTCGTGAGCGGCTTACCGAGCGCATCGAGCGCGCGCTGCGCGGTCGGCGCGTCGAGCGCCTGCAGCCGGTCGAGGATGTGCGCGCCGAAGACCACCTCGACCGGGCTCTCCGACGTGCGCGCGACCTCCGCGACGAGCTGCGCCGCGGACGGATCGCCCGTCGCCTCCGCCGCCGCGAGCAGCGCGACGCGCAGCGACGGATAGCCGAGCCCCTTGCCGTCCCAGTCCGGAAACTGCAGGTCCACGCCCGACCGGAGCAGCTCGCGGATGCCCGGCAGCGCGGCGGGCCCGCGGCTCGCCGCGTTGGCGACCATCCCGATGAGGAGGATCTGCGCCTTGTCGCCGTCGGGCGAGCGCTGCAGCGCCTCCATCAGCTCGTCGGGCGCGGGCAGGTCCTCGGCGAGGACGGCCGCCGCGGCCTCGACCGCCGCCATCTGCGCCTCGGCCGGCATCGCGGGCTCGGGCTCCTCCTCGGGCTCGTATTCGGGGGGGGGCCGGGGGGGGAAGGCGGGAGGTCCTTGTCTCCGGCCCCCGAAGCCCCCCCAGGAAATACCCCGACAGGCCCGCGCCGACCGCGACGAGAAGGATCGTGAATCGCCCCACGCGCTTCACTGTAACCCCGTGCCCGACGCCAAGTTCCGGCCGAGCTGGCGGGTTTCCGCTACCATGGCCGCCCGGAGGGCCCAAAGTTGATGCGCGCGCGTTTGCTCCTCTTCATCCTCGTCCTCTCCCCGGCGATCCTCGCCCAGGAGATCGCCCCCGTGGGCGTGGCCGCGACCAAGGGGACGATCCGGAAGACCCTCGACCGCGACGGCACGTTCGTCCCGGCGGAGGGGGCCGAGCTGCGGCTCGACCTCGACGCCTGGAAGGGCGAGCTTTCGGTCCTCGAGGCGCTCCCGCACGGCAGCCCGATCAACGAGGGGGACATCGCGTTCCGGCTCGACACCGCGGGGATCGACCAGAAGATCGAGGAAGACGGGATGGCGCTTGCGCGCGCCGAGATGGGGCTCCGCCAGGCCGAGGAGCAGGCGAGGATGCGCGCCGAGGCCGACGCCGAGGCGCTCCGCCGCGCCGAGACAGCCGCCGAGCGCGCGGCCAAGAAGCTCCGCGGCTACCGCGAGGTCGAGAAGGGTTTCGACGAGGAGGGCGATCGCCTCCAGATCCAGCAGCGCGACTTCGGCCTCGAGAACCAGAAGGACGAGCTCGACCAGCTCGAGAAGATGTACAGCGAGGACGAGCTCGTCGACGCGACCGAGGAGATCGTCCTCAAGCGCTCCCGCCGCGGCTACGCGCAGGCTCAGGCCTGGCGCAACCTCAACGAGCAGCGGCGCGCCTACGACAAGGAGTGGTACTACCCGTGGCGCGAGGAGGATCTCGTCGTCGACGCGGAGAACAAGGCGCGCGAGCTCGAGCGGCTCAAGAAGGGCCAGGCGATGGCGAAGGAGAAGTCCGACGCCGACCTTGAGAAGACGCGCTACGACGTCGCGCAGCAGAAGAAGAAGCTCGAGGAGCTGAAGCGCGACCGCGAGAGGTTCGCCGTGCGGGCGCCGAAGCGCGGGATCCTGATCCACGGCGCCCCGGAGGACGCGCCCTGGGGCCGGATCGAGAAGGGCTCGACGCTGAAGCCCAAGGTCGTGTTCGCCTGCGTCGCCGACCCGAAGAAGATGGAGGTCCTGACCACGATCGCCGAGGCCGACGTCCTGAAGATCAAGACGGGCACGGCGGCCGAGGTGCGTCCGGTCGCCGCCGAGGACGCGAAGATGATCGGCCGCATCGACGTCGAGTACCTGCCGGGGAAGGGCAACGTCTACAAAGCCACCGTCCAGCTCGACCAGGCGGACATGCGCGTGCGGCCCGGCTTCGCGTGCAAGGCGGTCGTGATCCTCGAGGAGGAGCGCGACGTGGTCCTCGTCCCGGCGGGCGCGGTCCGTGATCGCGACGGGAAGAAGGTCGTGCGGTGCGCGAAGGCGCAGGCCGGCCCCTTCGAAGAGCGCGAGGTCGTCGTCGGGATCAGCGACGGGAAGAACGTCGCGATCCGGGAGGGCGTCGCGGAGGGCGAGTTCGTCGCCGTGGAGGCACCGAAGAAGTGAGGCGCGTGGCGCTCCTCCTGCTCGCCGCCGCCGCGTCCGCGGGCGAGGCGCCCGTGCTCGCGAAGGTCGTGCCCCCCGCGGGGCAGGTGAGCGTGGAGGATGCGATCCGGACGGGCGTCGAGTTCCTCGTCGCGAACCAGAACAAGGACGGCTCGTTCGGCCGCCGCACGGTCGGGCGCACCTACGAGCTCTGGTGCGACGTGCCCGGCGGCCACCAGGCGTTCCAGGGGGCGACGACCGCGCTCTGCTGGCTCGGCCTTCACGACGCGCCCTACCAGACCGAGGCGTCGAAGGAGGCGCAGACGCGGTGTCTCGCGTGGCTCGTCAGGAACGCGGCCGTGAAACGCGCGTACGGCGAGCAGTTCTACAACATCTGGCCGTACGGCTACGGGATCCGCGCGCTCGCGACGGCCCTGAGGGAGGGGGCTCCGGGGGCGGACCGCGAGGCGATCGTCGCCACGATGCGGCAGATCCTGAAGGGCCTCGACCGGCTCCAGACCCACGACGGCGGGTGGAGCTACCTCGACTTCAACACGCCGCTCGAGCGGCCGACGGCGAGCAATTCCTTCACCACCGCGACCGTCCTCGTCGGCCTCCACGAGGCCCGTGCCGCCGGCGTCGACGTCCCGCAGAAGATGATCGACCGCGCGGTCAAGTACCTCTGGCGCAACCGTACTCCCGACGGCAACTACTGGTACTCGATCGGGTGGCAGTGGCGCCCGCACGGCCCGATCAACCGGCCGCAGGGCTCCTCGATGCGGAACCAGGCGTGCAACCTCGCGCTCCACCTCTTCGATCCGGAGCGGTGCGGGACGAAGGAGCTGCGTCTCGGCCTCGAGCAGCTCCGCGACAACCACCGGTTCGCGATCGTCGCGCTCCGGCGCCCGGTGCCGCACGAGTCCTTCTACAACGTGAGCGGCTACTTCTACCTCTACGGCTACCAGTACGCGGCGCTCGTGCTCGAGCAGGTGCCGGAGGCGGACCGCCGCGCGTTCACCCCGTTCGTCGCGGAGGCCATCCTCAAGACGCGGCAGCCGGACGGCTCCTTCTGGGACTACCCGACGTACGACTACCACAAGTACTACGGCACCGGCTACGCGCTGATCGCGCTCTCCCGCTGCCCCCCGGCCCCCCCCTCTTCCGAATGAGAAGGCTCCTCATCCTCGCGGTCGCGGCCGCAGCCGCGGCGGACGACGCGCCGAATCTCGCGGTCGAGTCCCCTCCCGCCGCGAAGGTGACGGTCGACGAGGCGATCAAGACCGGCGTCGAGTTCCTCCTCGCGAACCAGAACCCGGACGGCTCGTTCGGGAAGCCGACGTCCGGGCGGATGTGGGAGGTCATGGCGGCGGTCCCCGGCGGCCACGAAGCGTTCCGGTCGGCGACGACCGCGCTCTGCTGGATGGGGCTTTCGGACGCGCCGTACCGGACGGACGCGTCGAAGGCGGCGCAGGAGCGCGCGCTCGCGTGGCTCGTGAAGCACGCGCGGGTGAAGCGCGCGCGCGGCGGCGAGCTCTACAACATCTGGGCGCTCGGCTACGGCCTGCAGGCGCTGACGCAGGCGATCGCGAGCAAGGCGCCGGGCGCGACCGATGCGGAGATGCGCGAGGTCGCGACCGAGCTCGTGAGGGCGCTCGGGATCTACCAGTCTCCCGAGGGAGGCTTCGGGTACTACGACTTCTCGACGAAGGCGCACCGGCCGTCGTGGTCGACGTCGTTCACGACCGCCACGTGCCTCTACGCGCTGCACCGCGCCGAGGACGCGGGCATCGCGGTGCCGCAGCGGCTGATCGACAAGGCGCGCGAGAACCTGCTCGTCTGCCGGCGGCCGGACGGCAGCTACCTCTACGGCTCGTACTTCAAGTACGCGACGAACGCGCCGATCAACCGGCCGGCGGGCTCCTCGCTACGGACGCAGGCGTGCAACCTCGCGCTCTTCCTGACCGGCGGTCCGGTCGACCACGACTGGCTGGTGCGGGGGCTCGATGATCTCGTGAAGCAGCACCGGTTCGCGGTGGCGGGGGTGCGGCGCCCGATCCCGCACGAGTCGTGGTACCAGGTGAGCGGCTACTTCTACCTCTACGGCCAGATGTACGCCTCGCTCGTTCTCGACCAGCTGCAGGCGTCGGAGCGCAAGCCGTACGCCGAGCACATCGTCCAGGCGGTGCTCAAGACGCGGCAGCCGGACGGGTCCTACTGGGACTACCCGCTCTACGGCTACCACAAGTTCTACGGCACGGGCTACGCGCTGATGGCGCTGTCGCGCTGCGCCGCGGCGTTGAAACCGTAGTGTTCCGCGAGGGGCTGCGTCCGCCGGATCCCTTCCGCGAGAGGCCGCCTTTGGAGGCGCTCGTCACGCAGGAGGGGATGAGCCTGAAGACGCTCTCGGCGATGTCGCCGGTGCTTCTTCTCCTGCTGCCGGAGGTGAGGGGGCGTCGGGGGCAGGGGATGCTCGGGGCGCTCGCGGCCGCGCGGGGCGACGTGGAGCGCGCGGGCGTGCGCGTCGTGCTCGTGCACTATGACGACGTGGGCGACCTCGGCCCCTTCGACCTCGCGTACGTCGCGCGGGTGTTCGACTCGGAGAAGAAGCTCTACGCGCACTTCGGGCTCGGTGTGGCGCCGCGCGGTCTCCTGCGTCGCGAGGCGCAGGAGGCGGGCGCGTTCCTGCTCCGGGATGGCGAGGTGGTGCGGGAGTCGCGCGGCGACGAGCCCGACTACCGCGGCATCGCCGGGATCTGATCGTCGTCGAGGGTCCAGAGGAGGTTGTCGGACTCCAGATTCTCCTCCGTGTCTTCCCTCGCGGAGCGCACCTTGCACCCGTGCTCCGTGCGCTCGTAGAGGAAGGGCTTGCCGCTGTACGGGTCGGTCGGCATCTCGCCGATGTCCGCGAGGCTCTCGGGCCACGCGCCCTTCGTCTGCCGGTGCTCGAGCAGCGCCATGACGACGCGCGCGAGGCGGAGGCTCGCGGCGTACTGCGCGTACTTTGAGAATACCCGCCCGTACATGGCGCCCTCGCCGTTGACGAGATCGTACCCACCCGTGCTTCGAGGGTACCGGGAGTGGAAGCTCGCGCCGACTTCGATCGCGTCCTCGGGGCTCGTGCCGGCCCGCCGGATCGCCTCCTCCGCGAGGTCGAGCCAGGTGGCGGCGCTCTTGTAGAGGCCGGGTCGGTAGAGGAAGGGCGACCCAAACCGGTCCTCGAAGAGGCCACGGAACTCCTTCGATACGTTGCCCGAGTCAATGATGCCCAAAAGAGCCACGACGTAGACCCGCTCGTCGACGAACATCGATGCGGGCGGGCCGCGGTCGGGGATCACCGCGGCGAGCTTGGGATCGACGATCCTGCGGAAGGCCGCGGCGTCGAACCCGGGCTCGCGCGTGGCCTTGCGGAGGACCTCGACCGCATGCCAGGTAATGGTCCACGGCACGAGATGCCCGATCATGCCGCGCCCGCCGCACCTCTGTCCGAGATCCATGATCAGCACGGCGGTTGCCGCGGTGCGCTCGGTCCTGCCCTCCGGTTCGAGGTCGAACTCGGCGCGCGCGGCGAGGAGGCGGTCGGCATCGTGCACCTCGGCGATCGGGCAGGACATCACTTCGAACCCCTTCGACCAATCGACATCGGGACGCCAACCGGGCCGTTGGGGGATCTGCTCCAGCAGCTTGAAGTAGGGCGCAAGCGCATCGAGGTACGCCGCGATCTCGAGGCGGTCCGCGTCGTTGTGCTCGTCGTTCAAGAGCAGCCCGTCGGCGTTTCGGTGCGCCTTCTCGATCTCGTCGAGCACGCGCGCGGCTTCCTCCAGCAGCTTCGCGCCGTTCTCGTTGTCCGGGATCGGCGGCGTCTCGAAGTCCTCGAAGCGCGTCGGCTGGCCCGCGGCGCGCAGCGCCGCGACCCGCGCCTCGAAGCGCTCCCTCGCGCGGCCGCCGTAGAGCCACCAGCCGCCGGCGCCGCTCGCGACGAGCGCGAGCGCGACGATCAGAACGCGTCGGACGATTCTCCACATCGACGTTCGGGATTCTAGCAGCGCACGCACGCCGGATTACGAACGCGTAATCGCGGCGAAAGGCGGCGGTAACCGAAGCTCGCGTACTACCGGTTGACGGGTCCACCACCTGTTCGGCCGGCGCGTTGCCGGCCAGTCCTCTCTTGAGGGGCTCCGCGGCCGCGGGGCCCCTTCGTGTTCGGGCGCGCGCGCGGATTACCAGACTGTAATCGCGCGGCAAGGTGTTGGTAACGGACCGCTACGTACCGTCAGGTGAGTCGCAACGTGCGACACGCGAGGTGCACGCCATGAGACAGCCCAAGCCGACCGCGGCGCGCGAGGCCTTCCGCGCGGGCAGGACGCAAGAGGGCGTCCGCATGATCCAGGACGCCGTACAGCAGGCGTCCCCTTGGGTCGAGCCGCTGCGCTGCGCCATGCGGCGCGTCGTCGTCGGCCAGGACCGCACGGTGGAGCGCCTCATCGTCGCGTTCCTCGCCAACGGGCACGTGCTGCTCGAGGGCGCGCCCGGCCTCGCCAAGACCCTCACCATGAAGACGCTCGCGACGGCGACGCAATCCTCGTTCAAGCGGATCCAGATCACGTCCGACACGCTGCCCGCGGATCTCCTCGGGACCGAGACGTTCGACCCCAGCGCCTTGAAGCCGGACGTCCGGAAGGGGCCGATCTTTTCCAACCTGGTCCTCGCCGAGGGCATCAATCGCGCCCCGCGGAGGGTGCAGGGCGCGCTGCTCGAGGCGATGCAGGAGCGGCACGTGGCGATCGGGCAGGCGGTGTTCCCCCTCCCGGACCCCTTCTTCGTCCTCGCGACCGAGGACCCGACCGAGGACGAGACCCGCCCGCTCCCCCCCTCGCAGGTCGACCGCTTCCTGCTGAAGGCGGTCGCCACCTTCCCGTCGCTCCGCGAGGAGCGGATGATCCTCGACCTGGCCGAGCTCGGGGACGAGGCGCCCCGCGGGGGACCGGTCATCGGCGCGAAGGAGATCCGCGAGGCGCGCATGGTCGCGCAGGCGATCTTCGTCGACGACCGCGTCAAGGACTACATCGTGTCGCTCGTCTACGCGACGCGGGAGCCGATGGGCTTCGGCCTCGACCTGGACCACCACATCCGGCACGGCGCGTCGCCGCGGGCGACGCTCGGTCTCCTCGCGGCGGCGCGGGCGTACGCGTTCCTCGCGGGCCGCGGCTACGTGATGCTCGAGGACGTGAAGGCCATGGCGATGGACGTGCTCCGTCACCGCGTCGCGGTGACGTACGAGGCGGAGGCGGAGGGCCTCGGCAGCGAGGACATCGTGCGCCGGGTCATCGAGGCGGTCGCGCTTCCGTAGGGACGGCGGCGATGAAGACGATGAAGGCGCAGCAGACGCGGGACGTCGCGCGGGCCGTGCGGCGCGTCGAGTCCCACGCCCGGAAGTTCGTGGACGAGCACGTCGCGGGCCGTCGCCGGGAGGGGCGCGCCGCGCTCCTCATGGTCGACCTCAGCGCGACCGGGTACTTCGGCACGACGCGCGCGAGGAAGCGCGAGGTCGCCGCGGAGGCCGCGGCGGTCCTCGGGTTCGCCGCGCTCCACGAGGGTGAGCCGGTCGGCGCGCTGCTCTTCACCGACCGTGTCGAGCTCCTCCTGCCGCCGCGAAAGGGGCGCACCGCCGTGCTGCGGATCATCCGGGAGATCCTCTTCCGCGAGCCCAAGGGGCGCGGCACCGACCTCTGCCTCGCGCTCGACCGCGCGAGCCGCTCCCTGAAGGCGCGCGCGCGCGCCTTCCTCGTGACCGACTTCCTCCTCCCCGGCCGCGTCGCGGACGAGTTCACGAGGCTCATCTGCACGCTCAGGGCGGCGCGGCGACGCCACGAGGTCGTGGCCGTCTCGGTGAGCGACCCGCGCGAGCTGGAGCTCCCGAACCTCGG
>DASUGR010000239.1:0-4137 GCA_036273915.1 Planctomycetota bacterium
GAGGCCGAGCACGGCCTTCTGCACGTCGTCGAGCAGCTCGTAGATGATCTGGTAGCTCCGGATCTGGACGCCCGCCCGCTCCGCGACGCCGCGCGCCTTCGCGTCGGCGACCACGTTGAAGGCGAGGACGAGCGCGCTCGACGCCTGCGCGAGCAGGATGTCGGACTCGGTCACGCCGCCGACGCCCAGGTGCAGGACCTTCACCGTCACCTCGGGGGTCGAGAGCGTCTCGAGCTTGCCCTTGATCGCCTCGACGGAGCCCTTGACGTCGCCCTTGACCACGAGGCGCAGCTCGCGCTGGTCCTGCTGGCCGATCCGGTCCATGAGCTTCTCGAAGGACGTGTGCGCCTTCGCGGCCAGCTCCTCGCTCCGCAGGCGGTGCGTGCGCTCGCTCGCCACCTTCTTCGCGAGCTCCTTGTCGCGCAGCACCTGGAAGCGCCAGCCCGCCTCGGGGATGTCGTCGAGGCCGGTCACCTCGACGGGCATCGAGGGGCCCGCCTCCTTGACCTGTTTGCCCCGGTCGTCCATCAAGGACTTCACCTTGCCCTGCGTGGTGCCGGAGAGGAGGTAGTCGCCGCGGCGGAGCGTGCCGTTCTTCACGAGCACGGTCGCGACCACGCCCTTGCCGACATGCTTCTCCGCCTCGAGGACGTAGCCCTCGGCGGGGCTCTGCGGGTCGGCCTTCAGGTCGAGCACCTCGGCCTCGAGCAGCACGCGATCGAGCAGCTCCTTGATGCCCGTGCCGGTGACCGCCGAGACCGCGATCATGCCGACGTTGCCGCCCCATTCCTCGGGGACGAGGCCGGCCTTGCTGAGCTGCTGGCGCACCCGCTCGGGGTTCGCCTGCGGCTTGTCCGACTTGTTGATCGCGACCACGATCGGGACCTCGGCGGCCTTCGCGTGGGAGAGGGCCTCCTCGGTCTGCGGCATCACGCCGTCGTCCGCGGCGACCACGAGGATCGCGATGTCGGTCACCCGCGCGCCGCGCGCGCGCATCTGGGTGAACGCCTCGTGGCCCGGCGTGTCAAGGAAGGTGATCATCTTCCCCTCGCCGACCTTCACGCGGTACGCGCCGATGTGCTGCGTGATCCCGCCCGCCTCGCCGGCGGCCACCCGGGTCTTCCGGATGTAGTCGAGCAGCGAGGTCTTGCCGTGGTCGACGTGGCCGAGCACGGTGACGACCGGGGAGCGGTACTGTCCCTCGTCGGCCTCCTCCTCGCGGGTCACGAGGAGGTCCTGGAGCTCCTCCTCGACGCTCTTCGCCGTGGTGACCTCGACCGTGCGGTTGAACGCCTCGGCGAGGACGAGCACAGTCTCCGCGTCGAGGCTCGTGTTCGGGTTCGCCGTGATCCCCTGCTTCATCAGGTGGAACAGGAGTGTGGAGGTCTTGACGCCGATCTGCTGGCTGAAGTCCTTGAGCGCGACGGGGACCGTCACGGCGAGCGTGCGCCCGCTGAGGATCTCCTCCGCCCGCTGCCGGTCCGCGGTCTTCTTCTCGCGCGACTCCTTCTGCTTGAAGATCTTGATGCCGCGGCGCGGCGTCGTCGGCTGGCGATGGGGCGCGGGCGCGGGCCCGCGCTTGGCCGCCGCGGCGGCCGGGCGCGCCGCCGGCTGCGCCGGGCGCGCGGGCGCCGGGACGATCGGCGGCGGGAGCGAGATCTCCGTCGTGCCCGGCTTCGGGCGCTTCAGGTCCACGTTGCCGAGCGCGACGCGGCGCGCCTGGTCCGTCGTCGTCTCGTCGAGGACGGCGAAGGCGCCCGGGAGCTTCATGCCCCGCTTCTGCAGGAGCTTCCAGAGGTCGCCCCCGGTCATCGAGAGCTCGGAAGCGAGGTGGTAGAGACGGATCGCCAATGCTACTCCTGCCCGGTGGTTTCCGGCTCCTCGACATCGCTGGCAGCGGTCAGCCCGGCGCCGCCGAGCTCCAGGTCGTCGTCGAACCGGCCGATCCGGTCGGGCGACTCCTCGAGTTTCTCCGACGGCCCCTCCTCCATCTCGCTCTCGGTGAGGATGCTGATGTCCCACTTGCAGAGCTTGGCCGCGAGGCGGACGTTCTGGCCGCGGCGGCCGATCGCCAGCGAGAGCTGGTCGTCGTTCACGACGACCTTCGCGCGCATGTTCTCCGAGTCGAGGGTGATGTAGTTCACCTGGGCCGGCTTCAACGAGTTCGAGATGAGCTCGTCGGTGTTGTCGCTCCAGCGGATCACGTCGACCTTCTCGCCCTTGAGCTCGTCGAGCACGTTCTTGATCCGCGTGCCGCGGACGCCCACGCAGGCGCCGATCGCGTCGATCTTCGCGTCCTTCGAGAGGACCGCCATCTTCGTCTTGTAGCCCGCCTCGCGCACGAGCGCCCGGACCTCGAGCAGCCCGTCGGCCATCTCCGGGACCTCGAGCTCGAAGAGCTTCCGGACGAACTCCGGGTGCGAGCGGGAGAGGATGATCTTGACCTTCTGGCCCGCCTTCTTGAGGTCGAGCACGTAGGCGCGGATCCGGTCGCCGACCCGGTAGTCCTCGCCCCGCACCTGCTCCGTCTTGGGCAGGATCGCCTCGGTCTTGCCGAGGTTGATGATGAGCGTGCCCCCCTCGAACCGCTGCACGTTGCCGGTGACGATCGAGTGGAGGTGCTTCTCGTAGTCGCCGAAGATGACGTCCCGCTCCGCCTCGCGGATGCGCTGGATGATCACCTGCTTGGCGGTCTGCGCCGCGATGCGGCCGAGGTCGAGCGGCACCGCGACGCGCCCCTCGGGGGTCTCCTCGTAGGCCAGGATCTCGCCGGTGGAGCGGTCGATGCGGACCGCGATCTCGCCGGTGGTGCCGTACTGCTTCTTCGCGGCGGTGAGGAGCGCCGACTCGATGCCCTCGAAGAGGGCCTCGCGGCTGATGTCCTTCTCGCGATGGATCGCGTCGATGATGCGAAGCAGCTCCGTGCCCTCCATGGGCCTTCCTGGTTCCGGGCACGGCCGGTTGCCCCGGCCGCCTGGCCGGACGTTCCCGACGGAGCCCTGTTCGTTGCGTCCTCTAAAAAAGAGAAGTGGGCAGGGGCCCACTCCTGATCCACTCGGCAAGGCGTGTCGGCACGCCTTGCCAGCATCACACGCTAATGAGGATCGCCGCGATGTCAAGGGTGGGGGGCTCGGGGGCGTGAAAACCCGCATGCCGGGCGGCACCTCCCCCTGGCAACGACGTTTTCACTCTCGCTCGCGATAGGGGGCGAGCCAATCCGCGCGGTCGGCCTCGAACGCCCGGAGCTCGGGTGCCCAGAGCCTTGTCGCCTCGCGCCGGCCGTCGTCGGCGAAGCGTTTGAGGTCCCCCGCGAGCGCCCGGTACGCGTCGAGGTCCTTGGCGTCGACCGCATCCCCGGGCTTGTCCCACCGGCCGAGCTGCAGGAGGAGATCGTCGTACCCGGCGCCGAGGAACGCCTTCTTGGCGGTCTCCAGCGCCCTCGCGTAGGACTTCTTCGAACCCTTCGCGAGCCCCTTCAGCGCCTCGTCGATCGCCTTCGTGTCGCGGGCGACGGCCTTCCGGAGGCCCGGCGTCCCTTCGAGCCAGTCCTCGTCGAACGCGGCCACCGCGATCCGGAGCTTTGCCGCCCAAGGGCCGTTGGCCCCCGACTCCGCGTCCGCCCCCTGGAGGAGCGCCTTCGAAAACGACGCCTTGGCCGCGTCGAGGAGCTTCCTGACCGCGTCGAGCCGATCCGCGGCGGCGCGCGCTTCCTCGGGAGGCGCCTTCTCGAGCAGCTTCGTCCCGAGGGCCGCCGCCCGGGCGACCGCGGCGAGGTCCGGCTCCTCCTGCGCGAGCTCCTCGAGCGCGGCCTCCGCGGCGGAGGCGGGGCTCTTGGCCGCGGTCCGGTCGCACCAGGCGAGCATCCTCGGCACGTGCCACGGCAGCGGCCAATGGCCGCTCTGCTCGTTGAGCCCGTCGACGACCATGAGCTTCACGTGCTCGTAGCCGCCCTCCCGGTAGGTGAGGAAGGTCGTGAACGCGCACTGCACGGTGACAACCGCGTCGGCCCGGCCGTGGAGGATCCCGATCGCGACCTTCTCGCGCGCGCCCTTGTCGAGCTTCGCCTTGAAGAAGTTGCCCGCGTGGGCCACGATGCCGTCGACGAGGTCCGGCTCCTCGCCCGCGAAGTAGTAGCAG
>DASUGR010000240.1:0-8178 GCA_036273915.1 Planctomycetota bacterium
GGGACGAACGCCAGCAGGGTCACGAGCGAGCGCTCACCGCGGCGGATCGCGACCAGCGCAACCACCCCGGCCAAGAGGGCGGCGAGGAAGGCGACCCGATAGAAGGGCGCGACGCCGTCGCCCCGCGCGACCTCGCCGACGAGACCGAGCGCCAACGCGGCCGCTGCGAGCAACGGCGCCCACCGACCCTCGTTCGTCGACGGCCTCGACCAGCGACTCGCGACAGGACGCCGCTCGGACGCGATGTGCATCTCGAGACCCTCCTCGGAGTCAGGTTCCCAGACGCGCGGCTCTCCCCGCGTCGGTGGTTCCCCGCAGATCGCGCCCCTCAGGGCAGGCGGAACGGCCGGCCCCGGCGCAGCGTCGGCGGGGCCGGGTTCACCGGATGCTGGAGGCGTAGCGTGTAGCGGTACGTGCCGCGCGCGAGCCGCCGCGTGCCGAGGTCGATCTCGACGAGCTCCCCGACGGCAGCCCGCCCGCGCCGCGACAGCTTCGTTCGTCCGGTGGCGACGTTCTCGATGCGGACGCGGTAGGCGCAGTCGAGGCTGCACCGGAGCGTCGCCGTGAACGTCCCCGTACGCGCCGCAGCCCGGCCGCCGAAGCGGAGGAACGTGGGGTGGACGGGAAGCCGCAGGCCCGGGCAGCGGGCAACGGACCCGCCCGTCGCCCGGTCGAGCGCGGCCGTGACCCGCGGGAGGCTCGATTTCGCCGTCCCGTCGACGTAGTAGACGCCCGACTGCCAGGTCGCGCGGGCCCGCTCGTCGCGGGCGAGGAAGAGGAGCATCGCCTCCACGTTCGGCTGGCAATAGGCGAGCGCGAGGGCCTGCTGGTAGTAGGCCGCCTGTGTCTCCTCGGGTACCGGCCTCGTCGTCGCCGGCTCGGTGCCGGTGTACAGGCCGGACTTGCCCTCCGGGATCATGGACTCGACGCCGTACTCCCCGTAGACGATCGGGAGGTCGGAGCCGCGCTGCGCGGTCCCGTCGAAGGCCTCGCCGAGGAGCGCCACGAGCTTGCCGTAGTCGGCGACCGTGATCGTCGTGTTCTGCGGATGCGCGAACGTCGGCGGTTGGCTCGAGTTGTCCCCGTAGGGGTGGATGACGAACGCGTCCATGACGGGCCGGGTGCGCCCGCTCGCGCGGTAGGCGAGTCCGAGGTCGCGGATGAAGGCAGTCGGTGAGTGGGTCGGGCGGATCCCCGCCGGGCGGTCGTTGCCGCGGGGCGAGACCGCGCCGCCGTACACCCGCACGCCGGGCGACACCGCCTTCAGTGCGTCGTAGGTCTCGGCGAGGAGCTCGAGGTACGCGGGCGAGGCGGCGTTCGAGCCGTCGAGCGCGAACTGGGGGAGCCAGAAGCGGTTGAGGTTCGGCTCGTTGCCGACGATCACGTGTCGCACCGCGGGGACCTGGCTGGCGATCGCCGCCGCGTAGCCCGAGAACTCCGCCCTCGCCTCCTCGGTCAGCGGCGTCGTGCGCGACCCGGGGCTCATCACCGTCACGTACAGGCGAACGCCATTCCGCTCCGCGGCCGTGGCCGCGTTCTCGACGATGCCGAGCTCGTTGGTCGCGGGTGCGCGCTCGCCCGGGTTCCAGTAGCTCGTGATGCGTACGGCTCGGAAGCCGGAGACGCGCAGGAGCTCCATCCGTGTCTCCGCCTCGACGAGGCTCGTCGCGCGCGCGTCGTCCTCGACCGCGCCCACGACCATGCCCGGTCCGGCCGAGGCGACCCTCGGTGCCAGGAGCCCCGCGGCGGTCACGAGAAGGGCCGCGAGCGCGGCCCGGAGCCCCAGACCCATGGGGATACGCTAGCGAGGGAATGCGTGAAAACCTTGAAGGCAAGGTGCGCGCGCTCCCACGCGGGGCGGGCGTGTACCTGTTCCGCGACGAGCGGGGCGAGGTCCTGTACGTGGGGAAGGCGAAGTCGCTGCGCTCGCGCGTGCGCACGTACTTCCAGCGCGCGGACGGCCGCCCGGGGATGGACCGGCTCGTGCCGCGCATCGCCGACGTCGAGGTCATCGTCACGCGGAACGAGGCGGAGGCGCTCCACCTCGAGCAGAACCTCGTCAAGCGGCACCGCCCGCCGTTCAACATCCGCCTCCGCGACGACAAGTCGTTCCCGTACATCGCGGTTACCCTCGAGGACGAGTACCCCCGGGTCATGTTCACGCGGGAGCGGCACCGCCGCGGCACCGTCTACTTCGGCCCGTACGCGAACGCGAAGAAGGTCCGCGAGACCCTCGACGTCCTGAACCGCGTCTTCCGCTTCCGGCCCTGCGAGGGCCCGCGTCCCGGGAGGCACTCGGGCATCCCCTGCCTGGACTTCCACATCGACCGCTGCTTCGCGCCCTGCATCCAGGCGATCTCGCAGGAGGAGTACGGGCAGGTCATCGACGGCGTCGTCGAGTTCCTCGGCGGCGAGACGCGGCCGATCCAGCGGGAGCTCGAGGAGCGCATGCGCGACGCGGCGGCCGACGAGCGCTTCGAGGAGGCCGCGCGCTACCGGAACCGGCTGTTCTCGATCCGCCACCTCGCGGAGCGCCAGGCTGCCGACCAGCGCGCCGTTGGGACCGTCGACGTCATCGGTCTCGCGATCGACGGCAGCGAGGCGGCGGTGCAGGTCTTTCCGCTGCGCGACGGCAAGATGATCGACCGCTACGGGTTCCACCTCGAGAACGTCGTCGAGGGCGACGCGCAGTCGGTGCTGGAGGCGTTCGTCGTCGAGTTCTACGGCTCGGCCCCGAGTGTCCCGCCGCAGGTGCTGGTGCCCCAAGGAAGCGGAGACGTCGCGCCGCTCGCGGAGTTCCTCTCGGAGCGCCGCGGCTCGCGCGTCGAGGTGCGCGCGCCCGCCCGGGGCGAGAAGCGGCGGCTGGTCGAGCTCGCGGTCGAGAACGCGAGGCTCGCGCTCGAGGCGGACACGGCACAGCGGGAGGCGCAGCGGCTGCGCCGCGTGGCCGCGCTCGAGGACCTTCGGGAGTGCCTCAACCTCGAGAGCCTCCCCGTGCGCATCGAGTGCTTCGACGTCTCGAACATCCAGGGCGAGGCGATCGTCGCCTCGATGGTCGTCTTCCTCGACGGGCGCCCGAAGAACGCGCACTACCGCACGTTCGCGATCCGCGGCGTGCATGACGGGCCGGACGACGTGGGCGCGATGCGCGAGGTGATCGCGCGGCGGTTTGCCCGCGCGCGCGAGGGGGAGCCCGACGAGAGCTTCTCGCGCACCCCCAACCTCGTCGTCGTGGACGGCGGGAGAGGGCAGCTCGCGGCTGCGCTCGCCGCGATGGAGGAGCTCGACCTGCCCCGCGTCGCGGTCATCGCGCTCGCGAAGCGGGAGGAGGAGGTCTTCGTCCCCGGCTCGGCGCAGCCGATCAGGCTCGACCGCTCTGGTCCCGCGCTGCAGCTGCTCCAGCGCGCGCGGGACGAGGCCCACCGGG
Source organism: Planctomycetota bacterium (assembly GCA_036273915.1). Classification (GTDB taxonomy): domain Bacteria; phylum Planctomycetota; class PLA2; order PLA2; family PLA2; genus PLA2. The sequence continues at coordinate 3,428 of DASUGR010000240.1, forward strand.
TGGCGCTCCGCTACCACCGCAGACGGCGGGGGGCGAAAGCGATGGAGACGATCTTCGAGACCCTCGACGGTGTCGGTCCCGTGCGGCGTCGCGCGATCCTGCGCCACTTCGGCTCGGTGGAGCGCTTCCTCGATGCTTCACAGGAGGAGCTCGAGGGCGTGCCCGGTTTGCCGCAGAAGACAGCGCGTGCGCTCTACGGGCAGCTCCACAAGGCGGGCCCCTCCTAGGGCTGGCCGGCCTCTCCGGAGGCGCGCATCGCCTTCGAATAGCGGAACGTGCGCAGCGTGATCCCGATCGCGGTGAAGCCCGCGATGACGTTGACCGTCGTGATCGTGAGCCGCGCCCCGACGCTGAACGCGAGCAGGACGGCCGCGGGTGCCAACCCGTTCAGGACGTACAGGAGGAACGCCTGCTCCGTCCCGAGACCGCCCGGGGTGATCGGGAGCAGGGTCGCCGTCGACTGGGAGACCTGGACGAGCGTTGCGTTGTGCAGCGACTGGGGAATGTCGAACGCGTCGAGCAAGAACCAGATCGTCGCGAGGCGGAGCGCCCAGTCGGCCGCCTGCCAGGGCGCCACCGACGCGAAGTACCGCGTCGGCGGGCGGAGGACCGCGAAGGCCTGCTTGACGCGGTCCCAGAACTCGACCACGTGCCCGTGTACCCAGATGCCGACGAAGGCGATCCCGATGACGAGGCCGGCGAGCGTCAGCTGAAGCGCGAGCGGGCGGTCGAGCAGGAACGCGAAATCAAAGCTCTCAAGCCGCGGTAGGACGTCGAGCCCCGGCAGCGCGCCGATCGCGATCGCCCAGGTGAGGAGGACGGTTGCCGCCGTCATGTCGAACAGCGTGAGCACGAGCGTGCTCGAGATCACGGTCGTGTAGCTGCTGCTCGGGATCGCGCGGTGCGCGAGGTAGATGCGCACCGCGTCTCCCGCCCGCGCGGGGACGATGGCGTTGACGCCGACGCCCGCGAGGTACGCCGCGTAGATCTTGCTCCACGGCACCTGCTCCTTCGGGTAGGCGGCGGCGAGCACGTTGCGCCACGCGCGGCTCGTGCAGGCCATCTTCACCAGGTGGCAGCAGATCGCGAGCAGGAGTGGCGCGACCTCGACCGAGCCGAGCTGGTCGAGGAACGCGTCGATCCCGTCGAGGACGCGGGTCATGCCGGCCCGTTACCTCCCCGCGCAAGACCGGAGAATCCGCTCAGGGATTCCGGTCGCGCGCACATCCCTGAAGGCGGCCGCTCCGCGGCCGCGGCGCCGGTGGTCGTCCGACGATCCCTTTCGGCTACGGCTGGTCGCCGTTCGCGCCGAGGAACGGGTAGCGGTAGTCCGTCGCGGGCACGAACGTCTCCTTGATCGTCCGCGGCGAGACCCAGCGGATCAGGTTCCACATCGAGCCGGCCTTGTCGTTCGTCCCGCTCGCACGCGAGCCGCCGAACGGCTGCTGGCCGACGACCGCGCCCGTCGGCTTGTCGTTGACGTAGAAGTTTCCGGCGGCGTAGCGAAGCGCGTCCTGGGCCTCCTCGATCGCGTCGCGCTCGTTCGCGAACACCGCGCCCGTGAGCCCGTACGGCGCGGTCTCGTCGACGAGCCGCAGCGTGTCGCCCCAGCGCTTCTCGTCGTACACGTAGGTCGTGACAATCGGGCCGAAGAGCTCGTCGCGGAGGAGCCGGAACCCGCTGTCCTCCGTCGCGATCACCGTGGGCTCGACGAAGAAGCCCTCGGAGTCGTCCGTGGAGCCGCCCGTGAGGATCTCCGCACCGGCCGAGCGGGCCTCCGCGATCGCGTCGCGGTGGGTCGCGAAGGCCCCAGCGTCGATCACCGCGCCCATGAAGTTCCCGAAGTCGGACACGTCGCCCATCCGGATCGTCGCGACGTCCTCGACGAGCCGCTCCTTCACCTCCGGCCACAGGTTCGACGGGACGTACAGCCGCGACGCGGCCGAGCACTTCTGCCCCTGGTACTCGAACGAGCCCCGCACGACGGCCGTGGCGACGGCCTCGGCCTCTGCCGAGGGGTGCGCGAGGATGAAGTCCTTCCCGCCCGTCTCGCCGACGATGCGCGGGTAGTTCCGGTACGACCCGACGTTCGAGCCCACGGTGTGCCACATCCCGTTGAAGACGCCGGTCGAGCCGGTGAAGTGGATGCCGGCGAGCTCAGGGCTCGCGAGCGCCGCGTCCCCGATCGTCGCCCCCGAGCCGTACACGAGGTTGATCACGCCGTCCGGCAGCCCGGCTGCCTGGAAGAGCCGCATCAGGTAGTAGGCGGAGAGGGCCGACGTGGACGCGGGCTTCCACACGACCGTGTTTCCCATCAGCGCGGGCGAGGTCGAGAGGTTGCCGCCGATCGAGGTGAAGTTGAAGGGGCTGACCGCGAAGACGAAGCCCTCGAGCGGCCGGTACTCCATGCGGTTCCACGTGCCGGTCGGCGAGTACGGCTGCTCGGAGTAGATGCGGACGAGGTAGTCGACGTTGAAGCGCCAGAAGTCGATCAGTTCGCAGACGGCGTCGATCTCGGCCTGGTGCGCGGTCTTCGACTGGTTGAGCATCGTCGCCGCGTTCAGTGTCTGCCGCCACGGCCCGGCAAGGAGCTCCGCTGCACGGAGGAACACCGCCGCGCGCTCGTTCCAGGGCGTGCGCGACCAGTCCGCGTGCGCCGCGCGGGCGGCGTCGATCGCCCGCTGGACGTGCTCGGGCCCGCCCTTCGCGACGTCCGCGAGGACGTGGCTCTTGCGGTGGGGCATGACGGCCTCGAACGTCTCGTCGGTCGAGACGTCCTTCCCCCCGATGACGAGCGGGATCTCGATGCGCTCCTCCTCCATCCGGCGCAGACGCGCCTCCAGCTCGGCGCGCTCGGGCGACCCGGGCTCGTACCCCCGGACCGGCTCGTTGACGGGTGCGGGCGGGGTGAAGATGCCGGGTGCGCTCATGCCGCGATTCTAGTGGCGGGGGCGCGGTCGTCCGCTCGCAGCGGTCCGGGCGGAGTGACCGCGGGCCGGGCATCTAGAGTCGCCGGTGGTGCGGGCGAAGGAGACGCGCTATCAGGTGCCCGGCTGGGGCGTGGGGGAGCTCTGGACGTCTGACCGGGCGGTCCTGGCGCACGCGTTCGCGTTCGACGCCGTGGCGGGCGTCGAGCCGCGCGGCGAGTCGCAGCCGCAGGCACGCCCCTTCGAGGGGGCGGCGAGCCCCCCACTCGGCACGCTACCCCGGCATCAGGCACGGAAGGGAAACGGCTCAGTGCCGACTCCGCGCCGACCTGCGACCGAGGCCGAGCTCGACGCCAACGTGCTCGTCGCACGCGTCGCCGCCTACCTGGCTGGGGCGGACGTTACCTTCGACGACGTGCCGCTCGACCTCGGCGACTGCACGGCCTTCCAACAGGCGGTCGCCTCCTCTCTGCGGGCGATTTCGCGCGGCGAGGTCGTCGGCTACGGAGAGCTCGCAGCGGTCGCCGGCTACCCGGGCGCGGCGCGGGCCGTGGGCACCTTCTGCGCCCGCAACCCGTTCGCGTTCTTCCTCCCCTGCCACCGCGTCGTCGCGGCGGGCGGCATCGGCGGCTACGGGAGCGCGGGCATCGCGGTCAAGCGTCGCTTACTGGCGCTCGAGGGGGTCACGGGGCTCGCCGCGTGATCACGTCCGAGGACGTGCGCGAGGAGCTCGCGCGGATCGCGCCGACCCGGCGCTGCGATCGGCTCGCCGAGCTGTCCGCGCTCTCCCACGCCGCGGGCAGCCTGCACCTGCGCGGGCACGGCGAGTGGGCGCTCCACCTCGACCTCGGGAGCGGGGCGGCAGCGCGACGCGCGTTCGCCCTGCTCCGCGACGAGGGCCTCCGTTCGGAGATCCGCACCTACCAGCGGCGAGCGTTCGACCGCGCGACGCGCTACCAGCTCCACGTCGAGGGAGACGGCAGCGCGCTCGACGTGCTCGTGGACGCGGGCGTGCTCGACCGCCGCCACGCACCCCTTCAGCGGCCACCCCGGCGCGTCGTCGCCAGGGCGTGCTGCCGCGCGGCGTACCTCCGCGGCGCCTTCCTCGGCGGAGGCACGCTCTCGATCAGGCACGCCGCTCACCTCGAGCTACGCACCTCGACAATCGAGGCAGCCGTCCTCCTCCAGGAGGCCGCCGGCTCGGCCGGCACACGCCTGCAGGTGGCCGAGCGGCCCACGCACGTCGTTGCCTACGCGAAGGCGTGGGACGACGTCGAGTCGCTACTCGCACTCACGGGGGCCGCCGAGGCCGTCCTCGCGTTGGAAGAGCGACTCGTGCTGGCGGCGACGCGCGAGCAGGCGAACCGGCTGGCGAACGCCGATCACGCGAACCTCGTCCGCACGACCAGGGCCGCCCGGGCTCAGCTCGAGGCGGTAGAGGCGCTGCGTGTCGACCACCGCCTGGAGGAGCTGCCCGGCGAGCTTCGCGAGGCGGCGGAGCTCCGGATGCGCTTCCCGACCGAGTCGCTGAGAGAGCTTGCCCGGCGCACGGATCCTCCCGCGAGCAAGGCGGCGATGTACCGCCGGCTCCGGCGCGTCGAAGACCTCGCCCGCGCCTGACCCGACCGCCATTTGTTCCGAGACGCACGATCGGGGATACTTCCCGTCCACGTGGGCTCGCGCCCCTGCTGCGGCGGATCCAGACCCCATCTGCTGCGGACCCGGTGCGCGGCAACTGGGGGAGGAGGTCGTCCTCGGAGCTCCTCCCCCGGCCCACTCCTTTTCCGCAGAGCGGGCAGCCGCTAGCGCCGACGCCCGCTCGCG
>DASUGR010000241.1:0-25540 GCA_036273915.1 Planctomycetota bacterium
CGGGCGCACCATGCCCCCAGTCTAGCCGGGAGAACGCCTCAGCGCCGGATCGCGCGCGGGGCGACCGGGATGCGCGCGGGGCGCGGCTCCGGCTGGGCCACCGGCGCCTCGGGAATCGGAGGGGCTTCGGGGACCGAGGGCGTCCCGCGGATGCGGTGCGGAGCGTTGGCGTGGTGCACGGCGGTCTCGTACGTGACCACGCCGGTCCGCACGAGCGAGTTGAGGCTCTCCTCGAGCGTCTGCATCCCCTCGGCGGCGCCGGTCTGCAGCGCGTTCTGGATCTGCGGCGTCTTCGCCTCGCGGATCAGCGCGCGCACGGCGTCGGTGGCGACGAGCACCTCCTGCGCCACCGCGCGCCCGCTGCCCACGCACGGCACGAGCACCTGCGAGACGATCCCGAGCAGCGTGCCCGCGAGCTGGATGCGGATCTGGCGCTGCTGCTCCGCCGGGAACACGTCCACGATCCGGTCCACCGTCTGCGCCGCCGACGTCGTGTGGAGCGTCGCGAAGACGAGGTGGCCCGTCTCCGCTGCCGTGACCGCGAGCTTGATCGTCTCGAGGTCGCGCATCTCGCCGACCATGATCACGTCGGGGTCCTGCCGGACGACCCTGTGGAGCGCCTCGGCGAAACCCTTCGTGTCGTGGCCGATCTCGCGCTGCGTGATCTCGGCCTCGATCTCCTCGTGGACGTACTCGATCGGGTCCTCGAGCGTGATGATGTGGCACCGGCGGGTCTCGTTGATGTGCCGGATCAGCGCGGCCAGCGTCGTCGACTTGCCGGACCCGCTGCCGCCCGTCACGAGGACGAGGCCGCGTCGCTTCCCCGCCAGCGCGAGGCAGGCGGGCGCGAGGCCGAGCGACCCGGCGTCCGGCACGATCTCCGGGATCCGCCGCATCACCATCCCGATGCGCCCGCGGCTCCGGAGCACGTTGATGCGGAACCGGCCGACGCCGGCGAGCGCGTAGGCCGCGTCCAGGTCGCCGGCCTCCTCGAACGCCTCCCACTGGGACGACGTGAGGAAGTTCCTCACCATCGCACGCGTCTCGTCCTCGGTGAGGAGGTCCTCGCCGACGGCGGTGAGCTGCCCGTTCACGCGCAGGCGCGGCGGGCTGCCCGCCTTCACGTGGATGTCGGTGGCGTCGAGCTCGACGGCCCACCGCACGAGCTCGTGGATCGCGGGGACCTTCCGCTTCGCGCCGACGATGTCCACCTCGCGAACGGTGCGCGCCTTGGCCGTCCCGTCGGCGTCGGCGCCGTCCGGAACGTCGTGGTCCGCGGGCGCGGGGTCGATGCCCATCTGCGCGAAGTCCTCGGGCGTGAGCGGCTCCGTGAACCGGCACGCGACGAGCGGGACCATCCGGCCCCCGAGCCCCCCCGCGGTGATCCGCACCACATGCACCGTCCGCGAGACGCCGCACGCGAAGTCGAGCGTGCCGCCCGCGGCGAAGAGACGGCCCATCTCCTCGCAGTACTCCACGAGCTCGCCCATGCCGCCGGCGCGCGTGTCGCGCACCTCGATGAGCACGCCCGCGCGCGAGAGGTTCACGGTTCGCGCGCCGACGTTGCGCTCGAAGCAGACGAGCTCGACGTCGAGGGGCACCTGGATGCGCTGCCCGGCGCGACGGCCCTGGAAGTGACCGCGCAGCTCGAGTTCCGCCTGCTGCCCCTGCGACAGGGGCGAGGCGTCGGGGGTTCCGGGGGCGGAGGGCGTCGCTTGGCCGCCTGCGCCGGGCGCCGCCGGGTCGCCCGCGCTCGCGGCGGGCGCCACCGGCACGGCTTCCTCCGCAACGGCCGCCACCGGCCACGCCGGGTGCGCCATCGACTTGCTTTCGGCCATCCGTTCCGTCCCGACGAAAGCCCACCACGCCATGCGGCGCTGTCGAGCGGGAAGTGTCTCTGGCGTCCCGTATCGAGACGGCGCGGGCCCGGTCCCGCTTGACGGATCACGGTCCCTCGCCAAGCCGCGCCCCGCGGGGGATCATGGGCGCGTGCGCACGATGGCCCTCCTGCTCCTGCTCGCCGCGGCGTGCGCCGACCGCCTCGACGGCAGGACGGCGGAGGAGTGGGCGAACGCGCTCGCCGACCCGGACAAGGGGCAGGCCGCCCACGACCAGCTCGCCGCACGGGGCACGGAAGCGGTCCCTATCCTCGTGGCCCTCGTGGAGACCGCACCCCCGAAGCCGCGGATCATGGCCGCGTCCCTGCTCGCGAGGCTCGGTCCCGAGGCGACCCACGCGGTCCCGGCCCTCGCCAAGGCGCTCAAGGCCAAGGACCGCGGCGTGCGCGGCATGGCGGCGATCGCGCTCGGCCGGATCGGCCCCGGCGCCAAGGACGCCCTCGTGCCGCTCGACCGCGCGCTCTCCGACCGCGATGTCCGCGTCCGCGTCGCCGCCTCCCTGGCGATCTTCGGCATCACCGGCGACACCGCGGCACCCACCCGGGTGCTCTTCGCCACGCTCAAGAGCCCGGACCCCGACGTCCGCGCGATGGTCGCGGAGGCCTTCGACGAGATGGGCACGCCGATCCTCGGCCTCCTGGAGCGCTCCCTCGAGAACCCCGACGAGGCGACGCGCGAGGCCGCCGCGCAGACGCTCGGCGCCATGGGACCCGGAGCGATCGAGGCGAAGCCCGCGCTGCTCCGGGCCCTCGAGGACAAGAGCGAGGCGGTGCGGGCCGCCGCCGCGGCGGCACTCCAGGAGATCGAGCGCTAGCGCACCACCCGTTCCGCGATTCCACCGGCCCCAAAAAAGGGCTCTTTGGTTCGACGTTTGGTCTCAAAACGACTCACCTTGCGTCCAATTGGTCCCATTCGATCGAACGGCGGATTGTAAAACTTGCCGGCCAATGGCGTAACATCCTGCGGATCAATGACTTGCAGCCATCGTTGCGCTGATTGCGGTTCGTGGATTCTCAGGCGATAAGCAAGGGCAGGAGAAAAGGGAATGGCGGGGTCCCGGTCCAGCCCGGCGCCGGTCGCGCTTGGTTGGCTTACCGTCATGATCGGGGCCCCGCCGGTTCCTCTGGGTTCGCGCGAGGCCGTGCCCCTCGGTGCCGGGGATCCGTGCGCTGCCTTGGACCGGGCGCGGCCGGGAACGGGGCGGCCGGAGGCCCCCGGACCCCCCCAGAATCGCCGCTAGAGAATCGTGATCGCCTCGTCCACCGGGTCGGACGGGATCGTGTAATTGAGGTCGAAGGCGAGCCTCACCAGCAGCGGCACGTCCTCCGGGTCCCCGAGCGCCCCCACCGCCACCAGCGCGAACGCCCGCGCCTGGCGTTGGAGCCCCTTGTCGCGGTAGAGCGCGAGGAGCGGCTCGACGGCCTTCTCGGTCGCGAGGAACCCCATCACCTGGGAGATCGTCGTCAGCGTGACGATGCTCTTCTCCTCGCGCAGGATGCCCATGAGCACCGGGAGCGCCGACCACTGCCGGAGCAGCGCGAACGCGATCGCCGCCGCCGTGCGCACCTCGGGGTTCCGGCGGCCGACGAGCACGTTCTCGATCTTGTCCGCCGACGCCACGTCGTTCATCAGCGCGAGCGAGAGCATCGACGTCTGCATGAGCGTCCACGACTTCGCCCGGTCGAACGTCTCGCGCAACGCGGGGATGTGCCCGGCGTCCTCGAGGAGCCCGAGCGCGAGGCAGGCGGCCGCCGCCATCATCGGGTCGGGGTCGGTCTTCGCCACCTCGGCGAGGATCGGGCCCGCGCCGGGCTCCTTGCAGAGGCCGTACGCGATGAGGAAGAAGCCGCGCGCCTCCTTGTTGCCGGCGTCGTAGTGCTTCTTCAGGAGATCGAAGGCCCTCGGCCCGCCGATCGTCCCGAGCGACAGCGTCGCGAAGTGGCGGACGATCCGGTCCCGGTCGCCGGCGACCCGTTCGGCGAGCGCATCGAGCACGTCCGCGTCGGCGCGCGAGGCGATGCGTCCGAGCGCGAGCGCGGCCGAGCGCCGCAACGCCTCGCACTCCGACCGGAGCAGCGGCATGACCATCGCGAGGGCGGAGGTCGCGCGCGTCTTCCCGAGCGCCGTCACGGCGTAGGCGCGCACCTCCTCCTCGAGGCGCTCGTCGAGCGCGATCCGGACGAACTCGCGGGTGAGATCGGCCTCGCCGGCCAGCGTGAGCGCCGCGACCGCCGCGCAGCGGAACTGCGCCCGCTTGCCGGCCGAGAGACGGGGCTCCTTCGCTGCGCCGGGCAGGAGCGCCCGCGCCTCCTTGTCGTCGGGCGAGAGCAGCGAGAGCAGGAACGCGCGCGACTCGCCGTCGCCGAGGAGCCCGAGCCCCAGGAGCGCGTACCCGCGCTCGCGCTCCGGCGTGTCCTGCGAGCTCGCGACCGTGACGAGGTAGGGCCGGAGGGACGGGTCGCGGACGAGCGCGAGCCCGAGGATGGCCGACTCGCGGACCTCCTTGTCGTCGTCCCTCTCGTAGGCGCGCCGGAGGTCCGGGATCGCGAGGACGGAGCGCCACTTCCCGAGCGCGATCGCCGCCGCGGTGCGGACCTCCTTGTCCTCGTCGGTGAGCGCCTCGATGAGCGCGGGCGTGAGCTCGGTCCGCACGCGGGCGCGCCAGGCGTTCGGGTCCTTCTCGCTCCTCCCGTCGAGGTTCGTCACCGGGCCGCGCCGCTCGGCCTGCAGCTTGCGGAACTGGGTGTACTGGAACTGGTTGTAGCTCCACCAGGTGAGCCAGGTGTGGGTGCCGCCGTTGGTCGGGTTGGAGGGCGTCGGGTGGCTGCCGGGCCCCGGCGGAACGCCCCCGCCCTGCCCGCGGAAGCTGCCCCCGTGGGCGAACGCGGGCGCCGCGGCGAGGAGGAGGACGAGCAGGCGATGGGTCATCCGCGCCAACGTCAGGGTAGGGCATGGCCCCACCCAATCCTTACATACGGACGCGGCCGCGGCTTTTCATTTTCGGGGGGCTCCGGGGGCGCTTTTCCCGGCCCCCGGAGCCCCCTCGGGATCAGTGATCGTGGTGGTGATCCCCGTCCTTGTCCCATTTCTTCTCCGGGACGACCAGGACCACGAAGCCGTAGAAATCCGCATTCTCGTCGTCTTCGCAGGCCTCGAGCCCGAAGACCCGCACGCGGTCGCCGATCGCGACGTCGGAGAGCGGGATCAGGCCGTCGTCGCCCTTGAGATCGAGGATCGTGGCGTCGGGGAGCACCTGCACGACCGTCTCGCCGACGGTCAGGAGGCCGGAGGACGCGTCGAGGTCGGTCGCCTCGCCGTCGATCTGGGACTCCTTGATGCCGACGTCCACGACGAGGGTCGGGTCGTCCGCGGCGAAGGAGACCTTCGCCGTGAGGGACCCGCAGTCGAGCAGCGTGGCGAGCAGGTCGGACGGGATCGTGCCGTCCCCCTCGAGGTGGATGTCGACGTCCTCGCCGACGAAGATCGTCCGCGCCTCCTCCTCGCCCTCGACCTGCAGCGTGATGTTGAAGCCGCCCTCCGCCTCCTCGATCGCGCTGAGCTCGCCAAGGAGTTCGTTCGGCCCGATCTCGACCGAGATCGCGAGGAGCGCGCCCGTCTCCGTGTCGAGCTTGCCGGTGGCGATGAGGCGCGCGCCGACGGCGATGTCCTCCGTCGAGCCCTCGGCGCAGTCGAAGACGATGAGCGTGCCTTCCGCCACGGAGACGTCGAGCGCGCCCACGACCTCCTCGTCCTCGTCGGGCAGCAGCGTGAACGTGCCCGTGCCCGCGTCGAACGCCGCGTCCACCTTGCCCTCGACCGCGAGGACCTGGCCGACGACGATCACGAGCGCGACGAGCTGGTGGTCCTCGTTCAGGTACCCCTTGATCGTGACGTCCGTGCCGACCGCGAGCGCGCTCGCGTCGGAGGGCTGCCCGTCCGCGTCGAAGATCGCGGTGTTCTCGTCGATCAGGAAGTCGAGGTCGCAGCGCTTGCCGGTCTCGAGCGCGCCGCCGGTCCCGTCGTCGGACAGCTCCTTGATCGAGCCGGTAACGGTGCGGGGGCAATCGCCGTCGCCGTAGCTCTGGCGGTGCCGCTCCCCGACGGTCACGCGGAAGACCGGCCGGAAGGTGCAGACGCCGGTGCCGTGGTCCATCGACTTGTCGACGTCGATCGAGAGGCGGACGGTCAGCGTGCCGCCGCCCGCGACGACGAGCGCCTTGTCCGGGACGACGGTGATGTCGCCCGCGGGCAGGACGGCCTCGACGTCCGGGCAATCCGCGCCCTCGAACCGGACGCCGGAGAGCGCGACGCTCACGGTGTCGTACTGGCCCGGCCGGATGTCGGAGACGGAGACGAGGAGATCCTCGCGGGAGAGATCGACCTCGTCGCCGGGCGCGTTCGCGAAGACGACGACCCTCGGGCCGCCGCCGCGCGGGACGAGCGCGACCTCGTTCAGCGTGGCCGCGACGCTCGTCGGCTCGGCATCGGTACGATCCTCGGCGAGCAGGAGGGCGACGCTGCCGAGGCTCGTGTTCTGTCCGGCGGTCCCTCCTCCGCCGCCGCAGGCGGCCAACATCAGTCCAGCAAGAACGAGAGCCAGGAATCCACGCGCACCCATTGATGCTCCTCCCTGCCGATTGTCGTTTCGGCGACAGGCCCATTGTGCGCCCGCGCGCAAGGCTGTCACTTGAAGAGGGAGCTCGAAAACGCGGCGGGTCCGCACGAAGTGCGTGATCCGGCGCGATTTGCGGGGCAGGTTCCGCGCTCGCCGCACCGAATGGGGCGGCTTCCCTAGGGCGTCTCTGGTGCCGGAGGAGGGACTTGAACCCACACGGCCTTGCGGCCACGGGATTTTGAATCCCGCGCGTCTGCCAGTTCCGCCACTCCGGCGTGGTGCGGCGGAGAGCCTACCACGGCACCGCCGGACACGAACCGGCCGCGCCTACCGCCACGCGAGGTCGCGGAACACCACGTCGGCGCCGTCGACCGCGAGCCCCAGCGCGGGATCGGGAAGCTCCCACGGTCCGAACGTCACGCCGCCGTCGAGGCCCACGCGCACGCTGCCGTCCTTGAGCGTCATCTCGAGGCGCACGCTGCCGTCCTCGCCCGCCACGGGGACCGTGCCCTGCTCGATGTTCTCCCACGCGCCGGCGCGGCGTCGCGACACGCGCCCGTGACCCGCCCGGTCCACGAGGAACACTGTGTAGTCCTCCGGGCCCGTCGCGTGGATCAGCCCGCCGCCCCAGCCGCGCTCCGGAAGTTGGATCGTCACCGCGAGCGTCGTCGCCTTCGCCCGCAGCCGGCACGTCGCCATCCCGCCCGAGAAGCCGCGCACCCGGTCCGCGCCGAGCGAGTCCCACTCCACGAACAGCGGCACGAACGGCTGCTGCTCCTTCTCGAGCCACGCGATCAGCGCCTTCCTGTACGCAGCCGGCTGCCCGAAGCTCTTCCAGAAGATCGACGACGGCTTCGCGCCGTTATCCAGCTTGTCCGCGATCCGCTCGAACCCCCTGAGCGGCTTCCCGGCGTTCCCGGTCGACAGGTGCCGGTAGATCGCCCACGCCAACGGCCGGCTCGGCTCCGCCCTCCCCTCCACCACCGCCTCGAGATCGACGCTCCCGCGAAGGTCCTCGAGCGCCTTCGCCGGGTAGTCCTCGAGCGAGACGAGCGGCAGCGCGCCGATCAGGAGCTCCGTCCCGTCCCAATGGCTCCAGCCGAGGCACTCCGCGACGCCCTCCTTGTACCAGTACGCCTGCGGCTCGCGGTTCCGCGTGCGCGAGAGGAAGTGGAACTGGTGCGTCGTCTCGTGCAGCAGGAGCGCGCGCGTGAAGAGGCGCGTCGGCTGCCGGTAGAGGTACGCCGTCCGATCCTCCGTCCAGTAGTACCCGCCCGCGCCGTCGGGCGGCGTCGCCTTGGCCTCGCGCAGCGCCGCGGCCCAGGCCTCGCGCGTCTCGAAGAACCGCACCTGCAGCCGCTCGCCCTTGCCGAGCTTCGGCGCCGCCTTGAAATACGAGGCGAACCGCGCGTGCGCGGCTTCGAGCACACGCCCGAACTCCTCCGCCTCCGCGCGGGGGCCCTCGCTGACCAGACGGTAGTGTTCGGTCTCTACCGTCTCCGGTCCCGAGGCCATGCAGAGCAGCAGCGCGAGAAGCACCGGGCCATCCTACGCCCCCCGGCCCCCCTGATTTCACTCGCCGGGACGGAGCCGCATGCCCTCGCGGTCGATCAGCTTCGGGTGGTTGGCCCGAGCGAGCGCGCTCTCGTACGTGATGAGCCCGCGCGCCACGAGGTCGTTGAGCGCGCCCTCGAGCGTCTGCATCCCGTCCGCCGAACCGCCCTGCAGCGCGTGCGCGACCTGCGCGGCCTTGCCCTCGCGCAGGAACGCCCGCACCGCGCCCGTCACCACGAGGACCTCCTGGGCGAGCACCGTCCCGCCCCCCTTCTGCGGCAGGAGCGTCTGGCACACGATGCCCTGGAGCGCCTCCGCGAGCTGCAGGCGCGCGCGGCGCTGCTCGTCGCGCGGGAACGCCTCCACGATGAGCTCCGGCGCGAGGATCGCGGACGTCGCGTGGAACGCCGCGAGCACGAGGTGCCCCATCTCGGCGGCCTGGATCGCGAGCCGCATCGTCTCCGCGTCGTGCGACGCGTCCACGACGATCACGTCCGGGTCCTGCCGCAGCGCGCGCCGGAACGCCGTGGCGAGGTCCTCCGCGTCGTCGCCGATCTCGCGCTGCGTGACCTGCGCCTTCACCTCGCGGTGCAGGTACTCGATCGGGTCCTCGAGCGTCACGACGTGGCACGCCCGCGTCTGGTTCAGGCGGTGCACCATCGCGGCGAGCGTCGTCGTGCGGCCCGAGCCCGCGCCCCCGCTCACCAGCACGAGCCCGCGCGGACGCTGCGCGAGCGCGGTCACGGCCGGCGCGAGCCCCAGCCCCTCGATCGTCGGCACCTTGTCCGCGATCCGGCGGATCGCGAGGCCGACGAGCCGGCGCGTGCGGTAGACGTTCACGCGGAAGCGTGCGCCGCCCTCCAGCGTGTACGAGACGTCGATGTCGCCCTCCGCCTCGAACTCCCCCACCTGCTCCGGCGTGAGGATCTCGCGCGCGAGCGCCTCGGCCTCCTCGGGGTCGAGCGCCCGGTCACCGAGGTCGCCGAGCGCGCCGCCGACCCGCGCGCGCACGGGGGAGAGCGCCTTCGCGTGCACGTCCGTCGCGCCGCGCTCGACCGCCATCTCGAGGATCTCGCGGATGCCGAGCGCCGGCCCGCTGCGGAAGACGCGCGCCTTGCCGGGCGCCGCCGCCGCCGCGCGGGGCTCCGCGGCGCGCGTCGTGATCGCGCGGATGCTCCCCTGCGCCGTGCCGGCGGGCTTCGCATCGTCGAAGAGCTTCACGCGGATGCGCGGGTCGATGTCGGGACCTTCGGGGGCGGAGGGGGCCGGGGGAGGAGGGGGCGGGGGATCCGCGGCGAAGATCGTCTCCGAGACCACCTGCTGGAGCCCGACCGCGATGCACGCCTGGGACGGCAGCTCCCTGCGGAAGTGGCAGCCGAGCCAGAGCACGGTGCGGTCGCCGGTCGTCTCGTCGAAGAGGCGCACGACGTCCGCCTCGATCTTCACCGGCTTCTCGAGCAGCTCGATCGTGAAGCCCTCGCCGAAGTGCGACGCGATGAGGAGGCCCGCGAGGCTCAGGTCGCCGTGCGCGGTCAGGGACTCGAAGCGCTGGTCGGTGATCGTCAGGAGCGCGCCGGTCTTCGAGATGTTCGTGACCATGGCGCGGAACGTCGCGTGCTTCCCGCGGACGTCGGCGTAGAGGATCTTCTGGAGGCGCTCGGCCGCGCGTTTCTCGCTCATCTTGCGGCGCCGCTCCGCCGCCGCCGCCTTGCCCCCCGTCTTCATCTGCGTTGTTGCTTTCGGCATTCGGGGGCCCCGGGGAGGAGTCCCGGAATGAGACGGCCCCCGGACCCCCCACGCCTCCTACGGGAGCCGGATCTCGACCGGGCCGTCTCGCGGGACCGCGTCGAACCCGATTGCGTCGTCGTCCTTGGCGCCCTCCCGGCGCACCCACAGCACGATCGCCGGGTCGTCGGCCGTGAACCCCGGGATGGAGAAGGGCCCGTTGTCGTCCGCCGCGACCTCCTCCATGGCGCACGCGCGTCGTCTCGCCCTCGCGCAGGAGGACGGGCTCCCCGTCGATCGCCTCATGGCCCTCCGCCCGGGCCCAAGTTCGGCCTTGCCCGACGCGAGCGGCGCCCACGGGAGGTCGAAGCGGCCCCGCGCGTCGGTCCGGTCCTTCGCCTCCATGCGCGCGCGCGCGACCGCGATCCGCGGGAACGCGTTCAGCGGCGACGAGTGGAGGACGACCTCAGCGCCCACGACCGGCGCCCCGTCGGTCCAGCGCACGCGCCCGCGGAGCGTGCGCAGCGGCCCGAGGTCGCCGCCCGGCGCTTCGATCCGCACCTCGGCCGGGGACGCATCGGGGGGTTCGCGGGCGGCAGGCGCCCCGCGCGCGGCACCGGCGGGCGCGTCCGCTTCCTCGCGCGGCTTCTCCGGCGGGCTCGTGTCCCGGCGGGACTCCGGCGCGGCGGGCGACCGCCGCTCCACGCCCGCGCGGTCGCCGTAAAGGACGAACAGCCCCACCACCAGGAGCACCGCGAGCCCCCCCGCCGCAGCATGGCCTCATCGTATGACGCTTCCCGCGGGGGCGACAATGCGGGCGTGGCCCGCTACCCCGCCTACGATCGCCTGCCCAGCCACATCCGCGAGATGCTGCTTGCGGTCTGCGATGGCGACGACGGCGCCGCGGAGCGCTACGCCCACGCGCCCAACAAGCACCTGAAGGGGCAGTCCGTGATGGTCGTCGTCAACGCGTGGTTCGGGCAGCGGGTGGTCGAGCACTTCCTGCTCGACCTGGGCAACTACCTGGGGGTCGACGACATGGACCGCTTCCGTCCGCACTTCGGGAAGCGGCGATGAAGGGGGGGTCCGGGGGCCTCGAGGTGCGGACCCACGGCGAGAAGGGGCCCGTGGTCCTCCTCCTGCACGGCGGGCCCGGTGCCCCCGGAAATATGGCGCCCGTCGCACGCGGGCTCGAGAACGCGTTCCGCGCGCTCGAGCCCTTCCAGCGCCGGAGCGGCGGCGCGCCGCTCACGGTGGCGCGGCACGTGGCCGACCTGCACGCGATCGTCGAGCCGCTCGGGCGTCCGGCGCTCGTCGGCTCGTCGTGGGGCGCCATGCTCGCGCTCGCGTACGCGGCCGCGCACCCGAAGAGCGCGGGTCCGCTCGTGCTCGTCGGCTGCGGGACGTTCGACCTCGCCTCGCGCGCACGGTTCCAGGCCACGGTCGACGAGCGGATGGACGCGGACCTGCGCCGACGGATCGAGGCGCTCGAGCGGGAGATCCCCGACGCCGACCGGCGGCTCGCTGCCGTCGGCGACCTGCTCGCGCCGGTCTACAGCTTCGACCCGCTGCCGGGGGGCGCCGGGTTCGAGGCCTGCGACGCGCGCGGGCACGAGGAGGCTTGGGCCGACATGCTGCGCCTGCAGGCGGACGGCACGTACCCCGCTGCGTTCGCGGCGATCACGTCGCCGGTGCTGATGCTCCACGGGGCGCACGATCCCCACCCCGGCGCGAGCATCCGCGCGAGCCTCGCCCCGCACGTGAAGGACCTCACGTACGTGGAGTGGGAGCGCTGCGGCCACTACCCGTGGCTTGAGCGGGAGGCGCGCGCGCCGTTCTTCCGGACGCTCCGGGATTGGCTCGGCGCGCGCCTCGCTCGTTGACGCCCGACGCCCCCCCGGAGTGCGGACCCCAATGCCGCATCCGGCCGCCGCAAGTCCTTGTGCGGCATTGGTTTCTGCGATTGACCTGGCGTATGGGATACTGCCGCGGATGTCTTCCCGGGGCCTCCCTCTTCTTCTCCTCCTCGCGACGATCCTCGCGGCGCAGGAGCCGCACTTCGCGGCGGACCGGCCGCTCGACCTCCTGCACCTCCGCCTCGAGGCGAGCGTGGACCTCGAGAAGAAGACGCTCGCCGGGCACGCCACGCTCGACTTCGCAGCGCTGCGGCCGGGGCGCGTGGTCAAGGTCGACGCGGTCGGGCTCGACATCCGCTCCGCGCAGCTCGCCGACCGCGCCGCCGAGGCCTCCTACGACGGGAAGACGCTCGAGTTCGTGCTCGACAGTCCGCTCGAGCTCGGCGAGGCGGTGCGCATGACCGTGGACTACACGTGCACCGACCCGGACGAGGGCCTCTACTTCCGGGGCCCCACGCCCGCGGAGCCGGACGTGCCGTGGCAGGTGTGGTCGCAGGGCGAGACGCACGAGAACTGCCACTGGATCCCGCTTCCCGACCAGCCGAACGAGCGCATGACGAGCGAACTCCTCGTCACCGCGAAGGAGGGCCTCCAGGTCCTCTCGAACGGCCGGCTCGAGTCGCGAAAGCCGAACGGCGACGGCACCGAGACCTGGCACTACGTCCAGGGCGGGGACCACGCGCCCTACCTGATCACGCTCGTCGTCGGCACGTTCGAGGTGATCCGCGAGGACTGGCGCGGCAAGCCCGTCGAGTACTGGGTGCCGCCGGGCCGCGGCGAGGACGCGCGCCGCTCCTTCCGGAACACGCCGCGCATGCTCGAGTTCTTCTCGGAGGCCTTCGGCCCGTACGCGTGGGACAAGTACGCGCAGGTCGTCGTCGAGCAGTTCACGCACGGCGGCATGGAGAACACGTCCGCCACCACGCTCACCGACCGGACGCTCCACGACGAGCGCGCGCACCTCGACTACAGCTCCGACTGGCTCGTGGCGCACGAGCTCGCGCACCAGTGGTTCGGCGACCTGCTCACGTGCACCGACTGGGCCCACGTCTGGCTGAACGAGGGATTCGCGAGCTACGCGGAAGCGCTCTGGGCGGAGCACGACCTCGGCCGCGACGAGTACGAGTACGCGATGTGGGACAAGCGGCAGCCGGCGCTCGACGGCGGCAGGAAGGCCCCGATCGTCTACCGGAACTACGCGGGCGAGTGGGAGCAGTTCGACAACCGCGCCTACCCGAAGGGCGCCTGGGTCCTCCACATGCTCCGCTGCCGCCTCGGCGAGGACCTCTTCTGGACGGCGCTCCGGCGCTACGTCGCCGAGCGCGCGCACACTTGCGTCGAGACCTCCGACCTGCGGCGCAGCTTCGAGGCGACCACGGGCCGGAGCCTCGGGCGCTTCTTCTACGACTGGACGGAGCGCGCGGGCCACCCGGTCGTCCAGGTGCGCCACGACTGGGACGCCGAGAAGGGCGTCGCCGAGGTCTTCGTCCGCCAGACGCAGGAGGGCGAGCCGTTCCAGTTCCCCCTGCGCGTCGAGTTCCGGTGCGGCGGCAAGCCGTTCGCGATCGACGTCCAGGTGACCGCGAAGGAGCAGCGGTTCCTTGCGCCCCTGCCCGCGCGGCCGGACATGATCCGCGTCGACCCCGACCTCACCGTGCTGATGGAGCTCACCGAGGAGAAGGGCCGCGAGCTCTGGCTCGCGCAGCTCGCGTCCGACCCGGGCGTGGCCGGCCGCATCCGCGCCGCCGAGGCGCTCGGCCGCACGCGCCGCGACGACGACAGGACGGCACTCGGCGCCGCGCTCCTGAAGGAGCCCTTCTGGGGCGTCCAGAAGGAGATCG
This sequence comes from Planctomycetota bacterium, assembly GCA_036273915.1. Lineage (GTDB taxonomy): Bacteria > Planctomycetota > PLA2 > PLA2 > PLA2 > PLA2. Next base: position 13,550 of record DASUGR010000241.1, read on the forward strand.
CGAGGGACCTCGGCGAGACCGGCGGCGACAAGAGCCGCGACGCGCTGCTCGCGGCGGTCGCGCTGCCGAACCCGAAGGCGCGGCGCGCGGTCGTCGAGGCGCTCGGCAGGTTCAAGAGCGACCCGCTGGTGCTCGCCGCGCTCGAGAAGATCGCGATCGGCGGGGATCCGAGCTGCCACGTCGAGGCGGAGGCGATCAAGGCCTACGCGGGGATGAGGCCGAAAGACGGCGTCGCGAGGCTGACGCCGCTCCTCGCGCGCGACAGCTTCAACGACGTCATCCGCGAGGCGGTCTTGGGGGGGCTCGGGGGCCTTCTGGACCCGGCGGCGACGGACGTCCTCATCGCCTGGACCGCGCGCGGCAAGCCGCGCGCCTGCCGCGGCGCCGCGCTCGACGGGCTCGCGACCCTCGCGACGGCGTGCGTCCTCGATGGCGCGCAAACGGCGCGAGTGGTCGAAACCGCACAGGCCTGCCTCGAGAAGACCGAGAGCCCGCGGGTGAAGGCGCGTGCCGCCGACACGCTGCGGGCGCTGGGCCAGCAGGCCTCGCCCGCCCTGGGCGCGCTCGAGGCGATCGCGGAGCACGACCCGGCCGAGAACGTCCGCAAGAGCGCCAAGGACGCGATCGAGCGGATCCGCAGCGGCGCGCCGCCGCAGGTGGAGCTGGCGCGGCTGCGCGAGGACCTCCAGAAGGTGCGCGACGAGAACCGCGCGCTCCGCGAGCGCATCGACCGGATCGACGGGAAGATGCCGGTGAAGCCTCCCGGGTAGCCTCCGCCCCCTCCCCCGCGCCCCCTCCCTTCCCCCCGCGGCGGCCCGCCGTTTGCGGGGGTGGTCCATGGTAGCCTGCAACTACACCATGGCTATCGACAACAATGAGATCGCGGATGCGCTGGAGCGGGTCGCCGACCTGCTCGAGGCGCAGCACGCCGACGGCTTCCGCGTGCGCGCGTACCGGCGGGCGGCCCAGACCTGTCGCGCGCTCCCGCGCCCGCTGGGCGTCATCCTCGCGAGCGAGGGCCAGAAGGGGCTCGAGCGCCTGCCCGCCGTGGGAAAGAGCATCGCGGCGACGGTCGCGGAGTACCTCGTCACCGGCCGGCTCCGCCTCCTCGACCGGCTGGAGGGGGAGGTCTCGCCCGAGGCGCTCTTCGCGACGCTCCCCGGCGTCGGCGAGGAGCTCGCGCGCCGGATCCACGCCGACCTCGGCGTCGAGACGCTCGAGGATCTCGAGGTCGCCGCGCACGACGGCCGGCTCGCGGAGGTCCCGGGGATCGGCGAGCGTCGCGTCCGCGCCATCCGCGACTCGGTCGCGGCGGTCCTCGGCCCGTCGTCGCGGCGCCGGGCGCGCCGGCTGCGCGCGGCCGACCGGCCCCCGGAGCGGCCGGCGGCGGCGACGATCCTCGCGGTCGACGCGGAGTACCGGCGGCGCGCGGCGGCGGGCACGCTGCGGCGCATCGCCCCGCGGCGGTTCAACCCGTCCGGCGAGGCCTGGCTCCCGATCCTCCACGAGACCCGCGACGGCTGGTACTTCACCGCGCTCTTCTCCAACACGGCGCGCGCGCACCAGTTCGGCGCGACGCGCGACTGGGTCGTCGTCTTCTACGAGCGCGACGGGATGGAGGGCCAACACACGGTCGTCACCGAGCACGCCGGGCCCCGCGCGGGCCAGCGCGTCGTGCGCGGGCGCGAGAGCGAGACGCCGCGCTCCCCCGGCAATCCCGCGCTGCCGGACGCCGCGGCCGCCGCGCGCTGAGGCTCCGCCGGGGCGGGCGCGTCAGTCCACCCCGACGGCGCGGTAGGTCCCGCCCGTCTCGCGTGCGAGCCGCATCATCAGCTCGCGGTTGTGGTCGGGGCCGACGCCGACGGTGTTCACGACGCACTTGAAGTCCCGGTTCGCCTCGAGGAACTTCGCGATCTCGGCGTCGAGCCCGGGACCGAGGAGCAGGTCCGCGCCGTCCGGGCCGGTCGGCGCGCCGTCAGAGAGGAGGTAGATCGTGTCCGCCCCCGCCGGGTCGGTCGAGCTCTTCCCGCCGCCGACCTTCGCGTACTGGAGCGCCAGCGCGAGCGCGTCGAACGTGGCGGTCGAGCCCTCGGGCGGGATCTCCTCGAACCAGCCGACCGCCGCCCTCTTGTTCTCCGCCGTCGCGGCGAGGAGCCCGGGCGGCTCGTGCCACGCCTGACACTTCGCGCCGAAGAAGATGACGTTGAACTTCACGTCCGGCGCGAGCTTGCCGATCGTCCGCGCGAGCTGGTTCCTCGCCACCTCGAGCTTCGTGTTGCCGGGCACGCCCTCCTCGCCCTTCCCGCCCGTGACCGGCCCCTTCCGCGGCACCGGGAGGCGCATCGAGTGCGAGCGGTCGAGGACGAACACGATCCGGTTCGAGCGCGTCTCGATGCCGTAGAACTCCGCGCCGCCCCTGGCCCCCGGAGCTCCCTCGTATCGGTCCCCTCCGGCGGACGCGAGCCACGCCTCGCCCTCCGACCTCCACCAGCCCGCCCACATCGCGTCGGCGCCGGTCCCGGTGAACTTCTTGCCGGTGAAGCGGTAGAGGAGCGTGTCCATCTCCTCGGCCGCAAGGCCCGTCACGTCGCGGCGCGCGGCCACGAGCCTCGGCACCGCGCGCGGATCGTCGAGCGCGCGGAGCGCGGCGATCGCGGCGCGCACGACGATCGGGTGGTCCGCGGCGAGGCAGTCCGCGGCCGCGTCGAATCCCGCGGGCATCCTCCGCGCCGCGATCCGGTCGAGCACGCGCACGCGGGCGAACGGCAGGTCGACGTCGGACGCGAACGCGAGGATCGCCCCGTCGAACGCGTCGCCGGGCTGCGCCAGCAGCGCGGCGAGGACGCCCGCCCGCACCTCCGGCGCCCTGCGCGCCGCGAGGCCGCCGGGCCGCGACGCGTCCGCGAGGACCGCCGCGGCGGCCGTCGAACGCATCGCGCCCACGGCCTCGCCGATCGCCTCGAGCGCCGCCACGTCGGCGTCGAGGTTCCCCCCGAGCTCCTCGAACGTCTCGCGCTTCCTGCGCCACTCCGGGTCGCGCTCGAGCACCTCGCGCTTCACGCCCCTGCCGTGCTTCTTCCGGAGCTGCCGGTCGATCTTCATGTAGTCGTCCGCGGCCTTCGAGGCGCGGGGCGCGAGGTCGTCGCGCCGCTTCGCGCACGCGGACGCGAGGCCCAGGAGCAGCTCGGCCGCGCGCGCGCTGTCCTCCTGCCGCACGGCCGCGACCAGCGCCACCTTGCGCTCCTGCTCTCCCTCCTTCGCCGCGAGCTGCGCGGCCTCGGCGCGGGCGCGGTCCCACTCCTCGGGCGGGAGGTCCGCGGCCGCCGCCAGCGCGAGAAGCAGGGCGAGGGCGAGCATCCGGGGGGCCACGGCGCGCGCCAGCATAGCGCTTCAGAAGCTGAACCCGAAGGCCAGATGGAACGCCCAGCGCGCGTCCGCGGCGAAGAGGTCGCCCGGGTTGTAGGCGACGTCGAAGCGGATCGGCCCCACCGGGAGGTAGTACCGCGCGCCCACGCCGATCGCGAAGCCGGGCAGCCCGCGCACGGAGAACCCCTCCACGTCGATCATGCCGTAGTCGAAGAACGCCGCGCCGTAGAGCTCGCCCCGGAGCCGCTGCCGCAGCTCGGCGCTCGCCTCGAGCGCGGTGAGGCCGCCGCGGGGCTCCGTGTTCTCGATCGGGCCGAGCTGGTCCTCGTAGAAGCTGCGGACGGTCGTGGCGCCGCCGAGGAAGTAGCGCTGCTGGATCGGGAGGTCCGTCCGGTCGTCGAGGATCGTGCGCGCGCGGAAGCGGCCGGAGATCCCGAACACGGTCCCGGGCCGCAGCCGGAAGAGCTGCGTCAGGCCGGTGTCGAGCTCGAAGAAGTCGAGGTCCGCGCCGAGCGCGGGCGAGGACCAGAGGATGGCGGCCGAGATCAGCGTCCCCCTCGTCGGGAGGTAGCTGCTGTCGCGCGTGTCTCGGGTGACGCCGAACACGAGGCCGGCCGTGCGGATGAACCCCTCCGCCTCCTCGTCGATCGGCACCTTGACGTTCGTCGCCTGCTCGTCCCGGAAGCTGTACCCGCCGTGCGCCGACCAGATCTTGCTGATCTCCCGCTTCACGAGCACGCTCGCGTGGAACGACTGCAGGTCGTACGACGGCTCCTCCCGACGGAGGTATCCGGTCTCCACCTCGAGCACGTTGCGGTCGCCGAGGATGTAGGGATCCCGGATGCCGAACTCCACCCCGCCGCCGCGCACCGAGCCGTTGACCTCCGCGTTGAAGGTCCTGCCGATCCCGAGGAAGTTCCGGTCCGTGAAGCGGACCGCGCCGCGGATGAGCTCGTAGCTCCCGTACCCGATCTCGAGGTCGACGCTCCGCGCGAGCGACTCCTTGAGATCGAAGAGGACGTCGGAGACGTCGTCGCCCGCGTCGGAGAGCCGCGGCCGCACGAGCTGGAAGAGGCCGGTCCGGTAGAGCCGCGACGTCGCCCCGTCGAGCAGGTCCTGCGTGAGGATCTCGCCCTCCGCCAGCGCCGCGCGGCGGCGCAGGAACCGCGTCTTCGTGCGCTCGTTGCCCCCGAAGCCGACCTTGCCGACCTCCACCTGGGGCCCCCGGTCGACGGCGAACCGGAGCACGCACGCGCCCGTTTCGTCATCGATCTCCGCGGTCCCGTCGATCTTGCAGCGCTGGTATCCCTCGTCGAGCAGCTTGCGCCGGAGTCCTGCTGCGGCCTGCACCGGCAGCCGCGCCTCGTACGCGTGGCCCACGAGGCCGAGGTCCGTCGGCTCGATCCCCTCGAACTCGATCCTCGTGACCTCGTACCGGATCCCCTCGTCGACCGCGATCGTGACGTCCGCCTCGGTCTTGTCCCCGTTCCAGCCCACGCGATCCACCCGCACCGCGACGCGGTAGTACCCGCGCAGCAGGTAGAAGGTCTCGAGCTCCGCGGCCGCCGCGTCGATCTGCGACCGGACATACAGCGGCTGCCCCGCGCCGAGCGGCCCCGACCCCGGGAACACGAAGAGGTGCGCGAACTCGTCCTTGCTGAAGGCGCGGGTCCCCTCGAACCCGAGGGAGTGGAGGTACCCGCGTGGGCCTCTTTGCACGCGGAAGAGGAGCGTGTCGGTCCCGATCTCGAAGGCGACCCGCGCGTGCGCGTAGCCGTCCGCGCGGAGGCGGTCTTCCATCACGAGCGCCGCGTCCGCCGCGTCCGCCGGGCGGTGGCCGTGCTCGTGGAACGCCTTCAGCTCGCGCCGGGCATCGAGGAGGAGCGACGACTCGGCGCCCTCGATCTGGACGGGGAAGGGAGGGGGCTCCGGGGGCGGCGGCTCGGCCTCCTTCTCCGTCCCCTCCCGTGGAGCCGCGCACGCCGAGACGAGGAGGAGCGCGAGGAGCGCGCCCCCCGGCCCCCCCCGCCTCCGAGGCAGGATCCTCACCGGAACCGGATCCTCCAGACGATGCCGCCGTTGTAGTCGTCGAACCTGTCGCGCTCGACGCGCAGGAAGAGCTTGTCGCTCGCCTCGAACTCGCCCTCGATCGTGTCCTCGCCGGAGCGGCTGACCTCCTTGCCGACCGTGAACTTGAACCGCTCGAGGAAGGAGCGCTCGTCGGGATCGCGCGGCCCCGAGAAGCTCGAGACGAGGTGCGCGCCGAGGAAGGTGGCGAGCTTGCCGAACGCGGCGCGCGCGATCCCCTCGCTCTCCAGCTCCTCGCGCGTGTAGCCGGTGCCCAGCAGCAGGATCGCGTCGTCCTGCGACAGGTAGGGACGGGTCGCGATGCGGAGCTCGGCGTCCGCCGCCGGCCCGTCGAGCGTCACGTCGATGTCGTATCCCTTGATGCGCGTGTGCGCGGCGAGGTCGATGCGGGGATCGAACGGCTCGCCCGGCGGGAACCGGATCTCGCCCCGGTCGACCTTGATCGCGGTGATCGGCCGTTCCTCGAACAGCAGGTCGCGTACGAAGACGCGCCCCTCGGGCGCGGGCGCCTCGCCGGTGCCGCGCAGCTTGAGGTCGCAGCTCACGTTGCCGGAGACGTTCGACGTGCGCACGCGGATGGTCTCGTCCGCCGTGATCCCGAGGTCGAACGTCGCGCTCGCGAGCGGCGCGTTCCGGATGCGGAACAGCGGGCCCGCGTCGGACGACGCGCTGGGCCGGCTCCCGCCGCCGAGGAGCCGCCGGGGGCGGGTGTAGAGCGCGTCGGCCACGACGATGCCGCCTCCGATGTGGAGCGCGTCCACGGGGCCCTTGACCGACACGTCGAGGTCCGCGCGCACGCGCAGGTCGGGCATCGCGACGACGAGCGTGTTCCTGCCCGTGATCACGAGATCCAAGGACGGCGCGCGACCGCCGAGGTCGACGCTCCCGGAGACGCCGACGGGCGCGTACCCGAGCTGCCCCTCGAACCGCTCGATCCGGAGCACCCTCCCGTCGAACGTCATCTCGCCCGCGCCGTCCATCAGCCGGGGGACATCCCCTTCGACCCTCGCATCGATGCCGGCGAGGTGGATGCTGCCTTCGAGCGACGGCGCCGCGAGCGTCCCTTTGAGGGCCAGGGTGCCGTCCGCCGTTCCCGACAGCTCCGCGAGCCCCGGCACGAGGTGGCGCAGCGCCGCGAGGTCGGGCAAGCGCAGGAGGATCTCGCCGCCGAGCTCCGTCTCCTCGAGCGCGGTCCGCACCTCCTCCGGCCTCGTCCAGTCGAACCCGCGCCCCCCGCGGACGCGCGCCTCCGCGTCGGCGAGGTCGCTGCCCTGGAGGACGGCCGAGGCCTCGAGCCGTCCGGGCGTCGCGTCCACGTCGACGAGCGCCTCCCCGCGCGCCTCGAAGCCGCTGAACGCCGTCCCGCGCAGCCGGACCGTCGCGTGCAGGTCGGTCCCCTCGCCCTTGATCGACGCGACCGCCTCCCCCACCGAGAGATCGCCCGCCGCGAACCGGCGCGCACGTGCCTCGAGGGAAAGCACCGGCCTCGTCGTCTCCACGCGCACGAGGCCGCTGCCGTCGAAGCGCCACGGAAGCGTCGCGCTCCCCTCGACCTTGAGCGCCTCCCCGGCATCGAGCGCGACCTTCTCCACCACGATCCCGGCGAGGTCGGAGCGCGCGCGGAGCCGCAGGTTCGCCGCGTGGCCCTCGTAGGTCGCGGTGGGCGCGAGCGCCTCGACCTCGTACCGCTCGCCGTCGACCCGCAGCTCCGCGGACGCGCGGCCGGCGAGGCGCGGATCGAGGAGCGAGAGGTCGATCTCGTCGCCGACGAGCGAGGCGCGGAGCCCCCCGCCGGCCGGGATCTCCGCCGTGCCCGCGATGCGCCCGCCCAGCGCGGCGATGTCGAGCGGGGCGGCGTGCGTCCCCTTCGCATCCCAGCCGATCCGCGCGGGGCGGTTCAGCTTCGCCTCGAACGCCCCCGCCTCGACCTCGAGCGCGTCGAGGATCGCCCAGCCCTCGTCCGGGTGCACGGCGCCGCTGGCCTTCGCCGTCCCCCACGCCCCCTTCGCCTCCGCCGCGTCGATCCGGATCTCGCCGTCCGACGCGCGCACCGAGGCGGTGACGCTGCCGATCTCGGTCTCCCCCGACACGAGCCCCGCCGCCACGATCTCGGCGCTGCCGGCGAGGTCCGTCCCGTTCCCTTCGAGGCGCCCGCGGCCGGAGACGCTCCCCTCGAGCTCCGGGGCGCCCGGGAAGAGCGCGAGAAACCCCCGCAGGTCCGTGACGTCGATCTCGTACGCCGCGCCCGAGAGCGTGCGTTTCCCGAGGTCCACCGCGCCCTCGGCGCGGAGCGTGCCGCTCTCGCCCTCGACGCGGAGCTCCTGCACCCGGAGCAGCGGCGGCGCGATGCGGACGGTGACCGCCGCGCGATCGACCGTGCGGCCCTCGACGCGGAGGCCCGTCCCCTCGATGCGCACGAACGCGTCGGGGGAGACGAGCGTCCCCTTGACCTCGCCGGCGAGCCGCACCTCCCCCCCGAATCCGTAGGCGCCGGACGCGAAGTCGCGGACGCTGCCCGCGAACTTCGCCGAGATCGCGGCCTCCTGCCAGCGCGCCGGGTCGTCGGGAGGCACGACCTCGCCGCTGCCGTCGAGCCGGATGCCCTCGCCCTCGACCCGCGCCGCCTCGATCCTCACGCCTCTCGACCCCGCCCGCCGTGCCGTCACGGCCACCGAGAGCGCGCGGTCGAGGCGCGGCTCGAGGGCGCGCAGGTCGTCGATGCGCACGACCGCCTCGCCGATGTCGCCGACGAGCCACGGCAGCGACGGATCGACGGCGACGTCCTTCGCGTCGAGCCGGATGCCCCGTCCCTCCGCGTGCGCGAGGCGCACGGTGATCGCGCCGTCGTCGTACCGCCCCTCGACCCGCACGTCGCGCACGTCCGCGTCCCGCCACCGCACCCGCGGCGCCGACGCGGTGACGTCGACGACCGGCGGATCGAGCGACGTCGCGCGCGCGTCGACCGAGACCACCGCCTCGCCCGGCCGGTCGACGCCCTCCGGATAGACCCACGCGGGCAGGCGCGCGAGGTCGAGCGCGTCCGCGTGAAGCCGCGCCTCGCCGGCCGCGAGGGCCACATCGAGCGGCCCGCCCCCCACGACGAGCCGCGCGTCGACCGCGCCGTCGTAGGCCACGCGCTCCGGCGTGACCCCGGCGACCGGCGTCAGGCCGGCGAGCACGAACGCGCGGGGCCCCGTGCGCGTCACGGTCCCCGCGAAGGGCGCCGCGGGCCCGAACCGCTCCGGCAGCCGGAGCTCGGCCGCCCGGACGCCATACTCCTGCGTGCCGGTGGTGTTGAGGAGCAGCCCCGTGGCGCGGAACTCGCCGATCGCGGTCCGGACCGCGACCTCGCCCTGGATCTCGAGCGTCGGGAGATACCGCGGCAGCTCGGGCATCCCTGCCCCCGCAGCCCCCCCGGATCGCGTGGCGTCGACCTCGACCACGAGGTTGCTCGCGAGCACGAACGAGACGGCCGAGAGATCCCCGTCGATCAGGCGCCGCAGGTCGTACCGGAGGACGGCGCGGCCGCACTCCAGCCTGCGCAGCGGCCCCGGCGGCGCCTCCTCGGTCCGGAGCCCCACCACCGCGAGATCGAAGAGGTAGCTCCCCTCGATGCGGACGATCGAGAAGCGGCCGCCGAGCGCCTTGCCGAGCTCCTCCTCAAGGCGGTCCGCGAGCATCCGGCCGAACAGCGGCCCGCGGAGGACGTAGGCGCCGACCGCCAGGGCGAGAGTGGCGAGGACGAGGAACGCGAGGACGCGAAGAAGCCGCTCGAGGGGCCGCCACCGTCGCTTGCGCTCCACCTACGAACCCTAACCTACGGCGGCCACTCGATCGGAGGAAGGGGGGCCCGGGGGGCGGTTCAGAACGCGGACGAGAGCGCGCGGCGGTAGAGCTCGGCGGCGCCCTGCGCGTCGCCCTCGGCCTCGAGGCAGCTCGCGTAGAGGCGCAGCACGGTGAGGTTCTCCCCCGCGGAGGCGAGGATCTTGTCGAGCGCGGCCCGCGCCTTCCGGTGCTCGCCGCGCTTCCGGTAGTGCTCCGCGAGCACGAGCAGCGTGCCCGCATAGGGGAAGCTCCGGAGCATCAGGTCCTTCTCCTTGTCGCCCTCGAGCTTGCCGTCGTCGAGGAGCTTCGCCAGCCGGTCGAAGACGGGGAGGCTGACCGACCGGCTCCACGCCTTGAGCGCGCCGGGGACGTCGCCTCCCTCGAGGGCGAGATCGCCGAGCAGCAGCGCCGAACGCGGGTCGCCCGACGTCGCCTTGAGCGCCCGCCGCAGCTCCCGGCTGTGGCCCTCGTCGAGCGCCTTCCGCGCGAGCCGGAACTCGAGGAGCGCGAGCTCGCTCTGCGCCTCCTCCTTCTCGCTGCCCTCCGAGAGCGCGACGAGCCGCCTGCCCATCGCCCGCGCCCGCTCGAGGTCCCCCATCGCCTCCGACTGCTCGCGGAGCGCGACGAGGATGCGGCGGTTGCCCTTGTCCTTCGCATGGGTCCGCTCGAGCTCCCGAAGGACCGTCTCCCGCTCCATCTCGTCGTTCAGGTCGTACGCGAGCGCGCGCAGCTCGGCGTGGTTCCTCCGCACGTGGTCCGAGAGGATCTCCTGCTCGCGCACGCGCAGCAGCCAGGCCTTCGCCTCGTTCGGACGGTTCCGGCGGAGATGGCAGGCCGCGATCTTCAGCCGCGTGTCGGGGCCGAGGTCGCGGTGCTCGGGGACGGCATCCTCGAGCCGCACCCAGCGGTCCCAACGCATGACCTTCGAGAACTCGGCGATCGCGCCGTCCCACCGGCCGTGGATCATGAGCGTGAGCCCGTCGAGGAACGCGCGCATCGCGCGGAGGCCGATGACGCGCAGGATCCCCGCGCGCACCTTCCGCCAGATCCACCAGAGCAGCAGGAGCCCGAGCAGGTTGTAGAAGAGGAAGCGGCCGACCGGGTTGTCGATGAGCTTCGTGATCAGCGGCGCGAGCGGCGTGAGGATCGTGGCGAGGATGGAGAGGACCGGCCGCACGACGAACAGCACCGCGATCGCGATCGCGAGGTAGAACCAGATGCGGTTGCGCCGGAACCAGCCGCGCAGGCGCCGGAAGCGGCCGAGGACCGGCACGCGGTCGAGGAAGCGGTCGAATCGCGACGGGGCCGTCATCGCCGCGCCTCCGCCCGCTCCTTCGCCGCCAGGTAGTGCGCCCGGAGCGCCGGGTCCTTCTCCCGCGCCGCGGCGCGCGCGAGAACCTCGGCGGCGACGGGCAGCCCGGTGCCGGCGAGGATGTCCGCCACCGCCCGGCGCCGCGAGCCCCGCTGGCCGCCGAGGATGCGCGTGAGCAGGGAGCCGGTGAGGAACCGCCGCTCGAGCGTCTCGACCGCCTCGGGGCCGAGCTCCCGGACGAGCGCGGCGGCGCGGGCCGCGCCGTCGCCCGACGCCGCGACCGCCTCCGCGACCGGCACGAGAGCGCCCCCGCGCCCCCTGAGCCTCCCCTGCGCGGCGTCGCGGACCGCGGCGGGGACCTTCGGATCCGCGAGCACGCCCGCGATCGCGCCGTCGTGCACCTCCCCGAGGGTCCGCAGGAACACCTCCCCGTCGCCGGGCGGCAGGGCGAGGTAGAAGGCCGCCGTGAACTCGTCGTGCGGGCGCGCCGTCCCGCCCGCGCCGCCGCCCCGCGCGGCGTGGCACTGGCGCACCTCGAGCGCCGCCTGCGGGCCGAGCTCCGCGAGGCGCGCGCCGAGGGCGCGGCGCTCCGGGATCCCCGGAAGCGCGGCGAAGACGTCGTAGAGCGCCGCCGCGCCGCGCGCGAGGAGCCGCTTCATGGCCGCCTCGTCGCCCGCCGCCGCGCGCCGCGCGAGCGCCTGCACGAAGGCCGCGCTCTCCTCGACCTCGTCCACCGCCTCGTGGAAGTTCGCGATCGGCATCAGGTAGAGCGAGCCCACCTCGGGCAGCGCCTCGATCCGGCCCACCGCGCCGCACGCCGGGCACCGCTCGGCGTAGTCGAGGTGGAGCGCGCCGCACTGGGTGCACGTGTAGCGGGCGGTCTTCGTCTCCACCTGCGCCACGACGGCGCCGACCTCCTCGATCCGCGCGGGGAGGAAGGAGCCGTCCGCCTTCGCCGCTTCGGCTTTGGCGTCGCCCCCCGCCTCCGGCGTGGCGTCGCCCGCCGGCGCCGGCAGGAGCCGCGCGGTCGCGGGCCGCGGCGCCGCAGGCTCGAACAGGACCTGCTCGTCCGACGCGAGCCGCTTCAGCTCCGCCACGTGCTCCTCGACGAGCCGGCGCGCGCGATCGGGGTCGCCGAGGCCGTGCGCCGCGCGGACGAGGCCCGTGCGCGCCCGCACGCTCCTCGGCTCGAACGCGAGCGCCTCCGTGAAGAAGCGCACGGCCCCCTCCGCGTCGCCCTCCTCGAACGCCGCCTGCCCCGCCTCCGCGAAGCGCTTCGACGCGTCGCGCCGCTCCCGCGCGCCCATCTCCTTCGTCGGCCCCTCGGGGTGGAGGCGGCGCAGGCAGGCCGCGGCCTCGGCCGCGTGGCCCGCCTCGGCATACGCCCGCGCCATGCCCGC
>DASUGR010000242.1:0-12201 GCA_036273915.1 Planctomycetota bacterium
CGGGCGAGGGTTTCCGCGGCCTTCCCCACGTCGCCCATCAGGAAGAGGACGCGCCCCTCCTCGAAGCAGCCTCCCGTCTCCTCGCGGTTCATCGCGCGCGCCTTCCCGACCTCCGCGAGCGCAAGGGGAAGATCGAGGAGATCGGGAGCCTCCGGGTCCGAGAGGATCTGCGCGCGCAGGAGGTGGCCGCGCGGCGCCGTCGGCTCCGCCTCGAGCAGGCGCATGCAGAGAGCGAGCGCCTCGTGCGGGTCGACGAGCTGCGCCAGCGTGTAGAGCGCGGCCGGGTGCAGGGGGTCGAGCGCGAGCACCTCGCGCAGCTCCCGGGCCGCCTCCTCCTTGCGCCCCGCCTCCAGGTGGTCGCGCGCGCGGTCCATGTGCGGGCCGAGCGTGCGCGCGTCCACCTCCTTCACGACGAGGCGCGTGCCGGCGGGCACGTCGCGGCGCTCGACCACGACGCCCGTCGGGAACCGCACGACCACGCGCGCGGTCCTCGCCTCGCCGAGCCCGAAGAGCGCCTCGTGCGGCCCGGAGCTCAGGTAGGAGACCTGGGCGCCCACCTGCTGCACCTGCGTCCGCCCGCCCGCCTCGACCGTGATCGACGCGCCGTACGCGAAGACGTTCGGCACCGAGCCGCGCGCCTCGACCGCGAGGAAACCGCCGCGGCGCCCGGTGTCGTTCCTGAGGAGCAGCGGCGCGCCGCCGTGCTCCGTGACGAGGAGGTCGAAGTCCCCGTCCCCGTCGAGGTCGCCCGCCGCGCCGCCGCGGCCCACGATCGGCCGGTCGAAGGGCGGGCCCGCGCGCGACGCGAGGTCGAAGAACCGGTCGCCCGCGTTCCAGAAGAGCTGCACGTACATGGGCTCGAGCTTCGATGTCGCCTCGGGCACCTCGAAGGTGCTCCCGTTGACCACGAAGAGGTCGGGGCGCGCGTCGAGGTCGAAGTCGACGAACTGCGTGGCCCAGCCCACGAGGCCGTAGCCGGGCGGGCCGAGGTAGGTCGTGAGCGAGTCGTCGCGGAACCGCATCCCCTCCTCGCGCACGTAGAGGGCGTTCTCCTCGGTCTTCCAGTGGGTGACGAAGAGGTCGAGGTCGCCGTCGGAGTCCGCGTCCGCCGTGGCGAGCCCCATCGCGCCGCGCCAGTCGGCGGTGCAGGAGGCGTGCGAGACGTCCTCGAAGGGCTGCCCCCGGACCCCCCGGAGCATCGCGTTGTCGGTGACGTCGTTCGCGACGTAGAGGTCGAGCGTGCCGTCGCCGTCGAAGTCGGCGAAGAGCGCCGCCAGGCTCTTGCCCCCCGGGTTCGCGACGCCCATCGCGCGCGCCGCCTCGCGGAAGCGCCCGCCATCGTTCAGGAAGAGCAGGTTCTCCTCCGCGTCGAAGCACGACGGGTTGAGCGTCGCGGGCAGCGTCGTGCCGCCGCGCAGGCTCTCCCCGGCCGCGAGCCCCTCGTCGAAGGTCACGTAGCGGCAGACGTAGAGGTCGAGGTCGCCGTCGCCGTCCGCATCCCCCCAGCACGACGCGGTGCTGAAGCCGCCGCCGGCGACGAGGGCCTCGTCGGTCACGTCCGTGAAGCGCATGCCGCCGTCGTTCCGGAGGAGGACGTTCCTGCCGTAGCCGGTGACGTAGAGGTCGAAGTCGCCGTCCGCGTCGTAGTCCGCGGCCGAGACCCCCATCCCCATGAGCGCGGGGAGCGGCGTCACGACCCTCTGGAAGCGGAAGTCGCCGAGGTTCCTATAGAGCTCGCACGGCGGCTGCTCGCCGCCGAGCGGGCCGAGGTTCACGAGAAAGAGGTCCTTCCTGCCGTCGCCGTCGAGGTCCTCGATCGCGACGCCACCGCCCATGTCCTCGGGGAGGCGGTGCGTGCGGGTTCCGGGGAAGTGGCGGAACGGGAGCTCGACCGCCGCGAAGCGAAGGAGGGGGGCTTCGGGGGGAACCGGGCGGGAGAGCACGTCGGTCACGCCGAGCACGAGCCCCCGGCCGTCGTCCTTCTCCTCGCGGAGGAGCGCGAACACGCCCGCGGCGGAGACCGCGAGCGTGAGCGCCCCGAAGAGGCCGTACCCGAGAAGCAGCCGGCGCTTCCGGGTCACGGCTGCCTGTCCACGCGGACCCGGGCGGTGGCCCGGGACATGTCGGTCACGGGCGCGCGGGCCTTCCCGTCCGGCTGGAGCACGTTGAGCAGCGTCTGGTCCACCTTGCGGTAGTGGAGGATCGCCTCGATCTCGATGTCGCCCGCGCGTTCGTCGGCGGCGATCTCGACCTCGGAGCCGGCGACGCCCACGGGGTCCTCGCAGGCGCACGTGAAGGTGTACTCCTCGCGGTCGGTGAATCCCGGGAACAGGACGCGGCGGAAGCGCGAGCCGACCATGTCCCAGAGGTTGTGCCGGTCGATCAGGTTGCCGGCGCGGTCGACGCCCTCGGCCTTGAACATCCACGAGCCGGTGCGGATGAAGCCGTTCTCGTCGAGGTCGCCCGAGCGGAAGATCTCCTTCCCGCCCTGCGTGGCGCGCACCTCGACCCACGACTGGATGACGTCGAGAGGCCCGGTCGGGAAGGTGTGGCCGACCTTCCTGTTGTCGGCGATCACGCGGATCCTCACCTTCTCGCCCGGGCGGACGACCTCGGGCGCCTGGATCGCGAGGGGGACCGGAGGGCCGCCGGGCCAGCGGTCGGCGATCTCGGGGATCACGGTCTCGCCCTTGAGCCACTGCTCGGTCAGCGCCACGTGGCGGTCGGCGTGCGGGAGGTCGTGGAGGCGCGGCAGCCACTGGTTCGCGGCGACGAACCCGTGGTGACGGTGCTTGTCCAGGTCGGTGCCCGGGTCCTCGGGGAGCGCGAGCCGCATGTGGCAGTCGCGGCAGGTGAGCGCCTTTTCCGGGTCGGGCCGCGCGGGGTTTCTCGGGTCGGGCACATACCAGTGGCTGCCCTTCCACGCGTCGTACTGGTTCTGGAGTTGGACGCGCGTCGACCGGTTCAACTGCTCGTCGATGAACTGCTTGTGGCACGCGCCGCAGAACTCGGCCGTCTCCATCATCGGGCGGCCGAAGGTCGCCTTGTGGTGGCGCGGGTAGGCGCGGATCAGGAAGCGGCCCAGGAACCCGTCCTCCGCGACGTACCGCTCCGGGGGCGCCACGACGTAGTTCGCGTTCCCCTGCACGTCGGTCTGCACGATGCTGTGGCACACCACGCAGGACACGCCCTCGTCGGCGCCCGGCGTCGAGAGGTCGTCCTTGAAGAGGTTCTTCGCGCCGCTGAAGAGCGAGATCGGGTCGTGGCAGCCGGCGCAGTAGCGCGTCGACTCCGCGCCGTTCGACTCTGCCATCGCCCCCTGGATCAGCTGGAAGAAGGCGGAGCGCGAGGCATACCGGTGCGCCGAGGGCTCCCACTCCGCGAGGATCTCCTCGTGGCAGCCGGCGGCCCCGCAGCTCCGGGAGCCGGCGAGGACGTTCGGGTTGAGTCCGGCCTCCTGCTGGAGCGCCTCGCGGCTCTCGTCCAGCTCCGCCTGCGCGAGGAGGAGCAGCGCCGCGATCGGCTCGACCCTCTCCCCGGGCGCGGTCGACGCGATCTCCCTGAGCGCCCGGATCCGCCGCGCGTCCGAATCCAGCCGCCCGAGGGCGTCCACGTGCCGCTCGCCGCGGCGCTTGCACGCGCGGTCGGTCTCGAGCTGCCGCTCCGCCGCGTCGAGGAACGCGGCCAGGCGCTCGGGCGGCTGCGCGGGATCCTGCGCGAGGCTCTCGAGCAGGGCCTTGTAGGCGCGGTCCTTCTCGAGCCTCTGGAACCAGTCGGTCCTCGCGAGGCTCGGCGCGAACGGGTTGTCGCCGTACCGGAACCCGTACGCCTCCGGGAGCGGCTGGCGCAGCCCCGTCGCGGCGAGGAGGCCTCCGCCAAGCCAGGTGCCGGCCGACAGCACGAGCGCCCCGGCGACCGCGCCGACGATCAGCTTCGTGGCGAACCGCCCCTCGCCCTTGTGCGCCCGGCGGACGGCGGTCGCCATGTGGACGACCACGATGGCCCCCACCGCGCAGCCGGTGATGATGTGGGCGAGGTCCCACCCGTAGCTGATCCGGCTCCCGAACGCCGCCTGCACCGTGAGGATGATCCCCGAGAGCACGACCGCCAGGAGCACGGTCCCCGCCATGTAGCCGAGGAGCAGGAGATGGGAGAGCTTGTCCCGCCACCGCGCGATGAAGTGCGGAAGGAGGTAGGCGAAGAACGGGACGAGGAACAGGATCCCGAGCAGGGTGTGGAGGAGGACGCTCGCCTGCGCCGCGCGCCCGAACGGGGCGAGCAGGATCACGAGCCCCGTGACGAGCAGGTAGAACGTGCCGAGGAGGACGGTCCTGAGCGACCACCCGCCCCAGCCCTCGCGGACGGGCGCCAACTCCGGCTTCAAATTCACGATTCGCCTCCCTCGGCCCGTCCGTTGCGGAACGCGACGTGCGCGTTGCGAGCTGAGAAAGAAACGTGCCCTTCGGGAGTCCTTGTCACATAAGGAGTTACGACGGTGGCTGCGTTGCGAGAAAACGATTTCGATGCGACACAACTGACGCGAGAACACGCGGAATTCCCCGCGAACCGCGTCCGTGACCTGCTCCATGCGCTTCCCGTGGGCGTTTTCGTCATCGACGGGGAGCGGACGATCCAGACCCTGAACCCGGCCGCGGCCGACATGCTCGGGTTCGTCGAGGGCCAGGCCGCCGGCCGCCGCTGCGCAGACCTGCTCGGGTGCACCTACTGCGGCCCCAGCTGCGCGGCGATGCAGGCCAAGGACGCGGAGGAGACGCAGGTCGGGTTCCCGGCGAAGCTCACGACAGCCGGCGGGAAGAAGCGCGCGTTCGTGATGGATGCCGTGCCGCTCGGCCAGGGCCGCGTGGCCGTCCTCCTGCGCGACGTCACCGACGCGGAGCGGTTCCGGCAGGCGCTCCTCGACAAGTGGGTCTTCCACGGCCTCGTCTGCGTCTCGGCGACGACGAAGGAGATCGTCGACCGGGTGCGCGACGTCGCGCCCTACGACTCGACGGTGCTCGTGCTCGGCGAGAGCGGGACCGGAAAGGAGCTCGTCGCGCGCGCGATCCACGCCGAGAGCCCGCGGTCCGACCGGCCGTTCGTCGCCGTCAACTGCTCCGCGTATTCCGAGAATCTGCTCGAGTCCGAGCTCTTCGGGCACGCGCGCGGCAGCTTCACCGGGGCGGACCGCGACCGGCAGGGGCGCTTCGAGCTCGCCAACGGCGGGACGGTATTCCTCGACGAGATCGGCGAGATCTCCCCGAAGATCCAGGTGAAGCTCCTGCGCGTGCTGCAGGAGCGGGAGATCGAGCGCGTCGGCGAGAACCGGTCGCGGTCGGTCGACCTGAGGATCATCGCGGCCACCAACCGCGACCTCCACCGCGAGGTGCGCGAGGGGCGGTTCCGGGAGGACCTCTTCTACCGGCTCAACGTCTACACGGTGCAGCTGCCGCCGCTGCGGGAGCGCCGCGAGGACATCCCGGCGCTCGTCGACCACTTCCTCGCGAAGCTGCGCGACCACACGGGCAAGGACGTGCGCGGCCTCTCCGGCGACGTGCTCGACGCGTTCCTGCGCCACACGTGGCCGGGCAACGTGCGCGAGCTCGAGAACGTGATCGAGAGCGCGCTCGTCCGCGCGCGGGGGCCGATGATCGGCATCCCGGACCTGCCGGAGGGCTTCCGGGCGGAGGCGGTGCTCGCGGCGAAGCCCGAGGACCGGATCCGCGCGGCGCTCGGCCGCACGGGCGGCTGCGTCACGCGGGCAGCGAGGCTGCTCGGCATCCACCGAACGACGCTCTGGCGCCAGATGCGGGAGGCTGGGCTAAGCCGGGACGAGTTCCTGGTCGGCTGACCTCCGCCCCGCGGGAGGCCTAGGGGGTCCGGGGGCAGCTTGGCGGCTCCGCGGCGGCCCTAGAATGGGCCCGTGCGCTGGATACCGGTCGCGGTGGTCGTCGTGGTCGGGGCGGCCCTTCTTGTCGTGGGCTCCCTGCAGCCGCTGGTGCGGCTGAGCGGCGACCAGGTCCGGCCGCGTCCGGGAACGCAGGCCGCGGCGATCTTCGACGGCTTCTTTCGGAGCTTCGAGACCTCGGTCGTCGATCTGGGGTTTCCCTCGACGGCAAGCCATGAGGCCCGAATCCACGACACCTACTCCATCGCCAGCGGGAGGGCGCCCTCCCTTCCGGCGAGGCTCGTGCTCCTCTGGGGTGCGGCCTCGGTGGTGCTCGCGGCAACCCGGCGGCGCGTCTTCGCCCGGATCACGTGCGTGTTGCTCTCGGG
The DNA here is from genome assembly GCA_036273915.1 of Planctomycetota bacterium. Classification (GTDB taxonomy): domain Bacteria; phylum Planctomycetota; class PLA2; order PLA2; family PLA2; genus PLA2. The sequence goes on from DASUGR010000242.1 coordinate 6,274, forward strand.
CACCATCGTCTGGCTCTTCGCGGCGGCGGGAGCGAAGCCGCAACCCGCGCCGGCCCCGGGCAGCCCCGCCGGCTGGACGGCGTACCCCCCGCTTTCCGTCGCGCCCGCTGTCACGCCCCTCGAGAACTGCCGGCCGACCTGGGGCGCGCTCGCCCTCGGCACGGCACTGCTCGCGGCCTCGACGTTCCTCCGCGCCCGTCCGGCCCCGCCGACGGCCCCCCAGCCCCCCCCTCTTCCCTGAATGCGCCGGCTTCCGAACGCGATCACCTTCGCCCGGCTCCTGCTCGTGCCCGTCTTCGGCTGGGCGATCGTCGCCGGCAAGGCCGCGCTCGCGCCCTCGCTGCTCGTCGCCCTCGCGCTCTCCGACTGGCTCGACGGCTACCTCGCGCGCCGCTACCGCGCCGAGAGCCGGCTCGGCACGATGCTCGACCCCGTCGCCGACAAGCTCGCCCAGCTGACGGGGCTCGTCCTCCTCGTGTGGGCGCCGCACCGCGTGTTCACGGCCATCCCGGGGGCCCTCCTCTCGCTCGTCCTCATGCGCGAGATGCTGCTCCTCTACGGCGCGGTCCGCGTCCGGCTCCGCTGCGGGGCCGTGCACGTGAAGCCCCGCCTGGAGGGCAAGGTGAGCACGGGCGCGATCTTCCTCCTGCTCCTCGCCGCGTGCCTCGGCGCGCCGGAGTGGGCCGTCTGGACGCTTTGCGGCGCGGGCGCGCCGTTCGTCCTGGTCTCGGGCGTCCGCTACGTGATCGACGGCCACCGGCAGATGAAAGGGGGGGCTCCGGGGGCGGCGCCCGCGGGCGCTACCGGAGGTGGTAGGCCCCGATGACCGCGAGCACGAACCAGGCGAGGTGCGGGACCTCGATCCAGCCCGTGGTGCGGATGCTCTGGGCCGGGTGGGGCCTCAGCGCGTCGATGCTCCCGGGCACGAACGCGACCAGCAGCCACGCGCTCGCCATCCCGGCGGCGAGGAAGGGCAGCAGGACGACGTAGAGGGACGCCTGGCTCGCGAGCACGAGCGCGCGCCACGCGTCCGCCGCGTGCCCGCGCCAGCGCGCCTCGTTCCGCGCCCGCACCGAGATGAAGCGCGTCACGAAGTAGCCGAGCGTGAGCCCCCAGCCGGCGAAGGCGTAGGAGACCATCCCCTTGTGGGCGACCGCCACGGTCGCCGGAAGGACGAGCGTCAGGCACGCGCCGCCGATCAGGCGCACGAGGAAGTTCCGGTGGCGGCCGCGCTTGCGGAGTGCGAGGTCGGTCGCCGTCAGCAGGATGCCGGCCGCGGCGAGCGGGACGAGCAGGTAGACGTCGTACGTCGCCACCAGCCAGGCCGCCCCGCCGAGGAGCGGGATCGCGTAGGCGAGCGCCCAGAGGATCGCGGTCAGGCCCCCGCGCCCCCCCACGATGACCCTCAGCGGCTCCTGGATCGCGAACCCGAGGAGGAAGAGGATCGTCAGCACGGCCGCCGGCACGCCGCGCACTTCCGGCAAAGCCCACGCGAGCGCGATGGCGGCAAGGAGCATCGCCCACGCACCGTGCTCGCGGGGGATCCAGAGGCGTCGGCTCATCCTACGGGCTCGAAGTGCGCGGTGAAGTGGCGGAGGTAGGGCGGCTCCCAGGTGATCTTGTACCCGGGGATGCGATCCCGCTCGGCCAGGAGGTCGGCGAACACCTCGAGGACGTAGTCTACATGGCTCTGGGTGTAGACGCGTCGCGGCATCGCGAGGCGGACGAGCTCGTGCTGCGCGGCGGACCCGAACATCACCGACCCGATCTCCACGCCCCGGACGCCGCCGACGACGTAGAGCGCGTTGACGAGCGCCTGGCCGGGCAGCTGCTCCCGCGGGATGTGCGGCAGCGTCGCCTGCGCGTCCACGTAGGCGGCGTGGCCGCCCGGCGGCTCGATCACCGGCGCGCCCCGCTCCCGGAGGCCGTGGCACAGGTAGCGGACCGACGCGACGCGGTACGCCATGTACTCGTGGCGCACGACCTCGCGCAGGCCGACCGCGATCGCCTCGAGGTCTCGCCCCGCGAGGCCGCCGTAGGTCGGGAATCCCTCGGTCAGGATGAGCACGGCCCGCGCGCGCGCGGCGAGCGCGTCGTCGTTCATCGCGAGGAAGCCGCCCATGTTGACGAGGCCGTCCTTCTTCGCGCTGAACGTGCAGATGTCCGCGAGGCGGAACATCTCCTGCGCGATCTCCCGGAGCGTGCGGCCGGCCTCTCCGGCCTCGCGCTCGCGGATGAACCACGCGTTCTCGGCGAAGCGGCACGCGTCGAGGACGAGCGGGATCCCGTGCCGGTCGCACACCCGGCGCACCGCGCGCAGGTTCGCGAGCGAGACGGGCTGGCCCCCGCCGCTGTTGTTCGTGACCGTGACGATCACCGCCTCGACGTTCTTCTCGCCCGCCTTCTCGATCTCCCTCTCGAGGGCGTCGAGGTCGAGGTTGCCCTTGAACGGCGCGGCCTCGGTGAGGCGGCGCGACTCGGGCGAGGGGCAGTCGACGCAGCGCGCGCCGCTCTGCTCCACGTTCGCGCGCGTCGTGTCGAAGTGCGTGTTCGCGATCGTCGTCGAGCCCTTGCCGCCGATCAGCGAGAAGAGGATCCGCTCGGCCGCGCGCCCCTGGTGGGTCGGGATCACGTGGCGGAAGCCGGTGAGATCCTTCACCTCCGCCTCGAAGCGGAAGAAGGACTCGGAGCCCGCGTAGGACTCGTCCCCCCGCATCATCCCCGCCCACTGCTCGTTCGACATGGCGGCCGTGCCCGAATCGGTCAGCAGGTCGATCAGGACGTCGCCCGCGTGGAGGTAGAACGGGTTGTAGTGGGCCTGCTCGAGGAGCCCTTCCCGCTCCTCGCGCGTCGTGAAGCGGAGCGGCTGCACGACCTTGATGCGGAACGGCTCGATGATCGTCCTGGTCATGCGGTCCTCGCCTCGGCCAGGAGCGCGTCGGCGACCTTGGCATACGCCCCCCGCGGGTCGGCGTGGCCGTCCGCCTCCTCGAATGCGCCGGCGAGCCGCCGCACCTCGTCCCCGCGCATCACCTGGCGCGCCATCTGGAAGAGCACCTCGTCCTCCTTGCGGATGTGCTGGCGGAGCAGCGCCACGTATTCGAGCGACTCGCGGCAGAGCGCGTCGCGCCTGCCCAGCCGGAGCTGCTCCCGCATGCGTTGGACGTGGGCCCGGCCGACGACGTGCTCCTCGCACATCACGCCGATCGGCCCCATCTCGCGGGGGATCCCGTGCGTCTCGAGCACCGGGAAGAGGCGCTCCTCCTCCTTGAGGTGGTGGCACCGGTCCGCGAACGCGGCGAAGAAGTCGAGCGCGCGCTCGTAGAAGGAGACGGGCATCTCCCGTTCCGCGGCGATCTCGAGCGCATCGAGGACCTTCTCGATGATCCGGTGCTCCGCCATCAGCGTGTCGATCGGGTCCTGCACATCCGCTCCTTTCACACCGTGCGCGACCAGCGCGGGCGGCCCCCGTGGCGGCCGAGGTAGGCATCGAACACCATGCAGACGTTCCTCACGAGGAGCCGCTCCGCGACCGTGATGCCTTGCGCGTCCACGCGCACGAGGCCGTCCTGCTCCAGCGGGCGAAGCTCAAGGATCTCGCGGGCGAACGTCTCGTCGAACCGGATCCCGAAGCGGCGCTCGACGTCCGCGCGGTCGAGCCGGAAGTTGCACATCAGCTCCGTGATCACGTGCCGGCGGAGCCGGTCGTCGGGCGTCGGCGCGTACCCGCGCTCGGCCGCGAGGCCCCCCTCCTCCGCGGCGCGCTCGTACGCGTGGAGCTTCCGGTGGTTCTGGAAGAAGGTGCCCTCGAGGTCGCCGATCGCCGAGAGGCCGAGCCCCACGAGGTCGTTGCCGCGCCGCACCGTGTAGCCCATGAAGTTGCGCCAGAGGCCCCCTTCCAGCGCGGCCCGAGCGAGCTCGTCGTCCGGAAGCGCGAAGTGGTCCATCCCGATCGGCGCGTAGCCGGCTGCCGAGAGGGTGCGCACGGCGGCCGCGAGCAGCTCCGCCTTCGTCTCTGCCTGCGGCAGCTCGTCGACGTCGATCCTCCTCTGGTGGCCCTTGAGCCACGGGACGTGCGCGTAGCTGTAGATCGCGAGGCGGTCGGGCCTGAGCTCCGTCACCGTGCGAAGGGTCTCGCCGAAGCTCTCGGGGGTCTGCCGGGGCAGGCCGTAGACGAGGTCGAGGTTCAGGGAGCGGAACCCGAGCGCGCGCGCCGTCGCGGCGAGCGCCGCGGCCTGCGCGTAGGTCTGGCGGCGCCCGATCGCCTCCTGGACGTCGGTCGCGAAGTCCTGCACGCCCGCCGAGAGCCGGTTGAAGCCGAGATCCCTGAGCGTCTGCAGGTGCTCCGCCGTCGTCACGCGGGGATCGACCTCGATCGCGATCTCCGCGTCGGGGTCGATCGCGAAGCGGTCGCGCAGCGCGCCGAAGAGGCGCCGCATCTGGGCGGGCGCGAGATACGTCGGGGTTCCGCCGCCCCAGTGGAGCTGCGTGACCTTCCGGCCGTGCCCGAGGAGCCCGGCGACCGCGGCGATCTCCTTCTCGAGAAATCCGAGGTAGCGCTCCGCGATCTCCCGGTGCCGGGTCACGACCACGTGGCAGCCGCAGAAGAGGCACCGCTCCTCGCAGAACGGCAGGTGCACGTAGAGGCTCAGCGGCCCGGAGCGCGCCGCGGCCTCCCCGAGCGCTGTCCGGTAGGCGTCCGCCCCGAGCCCCTCGTGGAGCTCCAGCGCCGTGGGGTAGGACGTGTAGCGGGGTCCCGGCCGGTCGTACCGGCGGACCAGCTGGGCCGTCGTCAGGGGCATCGCCACTGGGAAAGCAATTGGCGAACCGCTCCGGGGGATGGCGCAACAGGGCTGCTGCTGCGGACGGTTGCGCGGAAGCGCCCGCACCCCCGGGTGAGGAAGCAAGGGGGCTCCGGGGGCGCTACGCCGGCGGCCCTGCGGGCAGGTCCGCGGCCCGGCCGGCGTCGCGCAGGTGCGCGATCGCCGCCTGGTCGTCCGGGAACATCCGGATCACGCGGTCGATGCCGAGCGTCCGCGCCACCCAGTCGAACGACTCCGGGCTGTTGGCGAGGACAAGCTCGCCACCGAGATTCCGGAGCCGCTTCGCGGTCTGGATGAAGTATCCGATCCCGCCGGAGCTCAGGAAGCGGAGCGCGCGGAGGTCGAAGACGAGGCGCCGGGCGCCCTCGTCGATGAAGGCGCCGATCACCTCGGATGCCTGCGTGACATCATGGAAGTCGAACTCGCCCTCGAGCGATACGACCGAGAGGTCGCCCTGCCGGCTGTGCTCGATCCTCATGGCTCGGTGCCCGTGAGCGTCGATCCTACCCTTCGGACCCGCCCGCGTCACCTGCGGCCCCGAAGTGGCGCAACGCCGTGTTGTCGTCGGGAAACACGTCGAAGATCTGGTCGAGGCCGAGGGTCCGGATCGTCGCCTCCATGAACGGGGAGGGCCGCGAGAAGACGACGGCGCCGCCGAGGCCCTTCAACCTCTTCCCGACCTTCACGAAGTAGCCGAGCACGGGCGAGGCGACGAAGGTGAGCTCCGCGAAGCTGAAGACGAGCCGGTTCCGGCCCTGCTCGAGGAGCCCGTCGATCGCCTCGATCGCGGGAATCGTGGAGGCGTCGAACTCGCCCTCGAACGTGAGGATGTCGATGTCCCCGACCTGCTTCCGCCGGACCTTCACGGGGGGGCATCCTACCGGATCCCGGCCTGCCGCATCACGTAGTGCGCGAGATTCCAAGGGGCTTCGGGGACGGGAGCGGAGGTGACGGCGGCGAGATCCGTGGCGAAGGAGGGCATCGGCGTGCCGTGGAGGCCGGTCAGGAGCGTGCGCACGATGCTCTTCGCGTCGCTGCCGCCCTTGAACCAGCGGGCGCCCCGCGTGTAGTCGGTCGGGAGCACGGTCTCGCCGAGGTTGCCGCG
>DASUGR010000243.1:0-6140 GCA_036273915.1 Planctomycetota bacterium
CGCCGTCCACGTCGCCCGCCCACGCCGCGCGCTCGGTCCACGCCTTCAGGAGGTCGAGGTCCCCGGGGTGCTCGAGGGCGAGCTTCTCCGCCGCGGCGGCGCGCGCCGCGTCGTCGGGCTCGCGGTCGACGAGGAAGAGCAGGAAGTCGCGCGCCTCGGGAAGCGTGACGAACCGGAGCGCGATCGTCCTCGCGGCCTCCGCGTACCCGGGATCACCGAGACGCGGTTGCAGGAGGGCGAGCACGGCGGGCGCGTCCGCCGCCCGGAGCTTTTCCGACTCCGCCATCGCGCGGGCGCGGTCCGCCGCCCCCGGAACCCCCGCCGCCTCGAACACCGGGAGCTGCTCGAAGAAGAGGACGGGGTCGTCGCTCCGCTCCATCCGCCGGACGAGCAGCGCGCGGACCTTCTCCTTGTCGCCGAGCGCCGCGTAGAGGTCGAGCGTCTCCCGCTCGAGGTCCGCATCGCCGGAGCCCCTGAGCAGCCGCTCCTCGAGGAGCCCCGCGAGCGGGCGCACCAGATGGCGCCGCCGGTAGATCCCCTCGAGGCGCGCCTCGTAGTCGCCGTCCGGGTACTTCTTGCGGAGGAGGTCGAGCTCCGAGATCACGCGGTCGACGCGCAGGTCCTGCCACGCGACCTCCACGATCCGCTCGCGCCACCGGCGCTCGTCGCCCCGGCCCGCGAGCTCCTCGAGGATCTCGATCGCGAGGTCGACGTCGCCCGCGGCGAGCGCGAGGTGCGCCGGCCGCTCGATGATCAGGGGGTCGTCGCTCCCCTCCGCGAGCTTCCGCGCGTGCGGGATCGCGCCCTCCGGGTTGCCGGAGTAGGTGTAGAGCGTGACGAGCCGCTCGCGCTCCTCCGGGTCCTCGTTGGCCTTCAGGAGCCGCTCGCGCGCCTCGATCTCGGCGGGGTAGAGGGACAACCAGCCGGCCATCCGCGCGCGCTGCTCGAGGAGTGCCAGGTCGTCGGGCGACGCCTCGAGCGCCGCGCCGACGACGAGGAATGCCTCCCGGACGCGCCCCTGCTCGAGGTACGCGGCGGCGAGCTCCTCGCGGAACTCAGGCACGGCCGGGTGCGCGGCGAAGGCGCGCAGCAGCCAGCGCAGCCGCGCGCGCGGCCGCTCCTGCGACCGGAACGCGGAGACGACCGCCGCGAACGCCTCCGGCGGCGCGGGGCCCGCCTCGAGCGTCGCGAGCAGGCGCGCGGCGAGCTCGTCGGGGCGCGCGGGCGAGGCCGGCTCCTCCGCGCGCCAGCGCGCCAGCGGGGCGAAGAAGCCCTCGGTCGCCTCGCCGATCGCGCTGTCCGCCTCGAGGTCCTCGAGGAGCGCGTAGAGCGCCTCGCGCGCGGGCCGGTCGGCAACGTGCCGGTCGAGGTCGGCGACGAGCCGCCGGGCACGCTCCTGCTCGGCGACGATGACCTGCAGATCGGGATGCGCGGGGGGCGGGGGGGCGCCGCGCGGCTGGAGTTCCGCCTCGAGGACGGCGCGGTAGCGGAGGAGCGCGGGCTCGGCCGGGAACTCGGCGAGGCGCCGCTCGATGCCCTCGATGGCGGCGCGCGCATTCGCGGCGCGCCGCGCCTCCGCGACCGCGTCCGCGACGTTCTTGACGACAAATAGACGCTTGCCCGTGTAGCGGTCGATCGACTCCTCCCGCTGCCCCGGCGTGCCGAGGCTCGCGAGGAGCACGATGGCCCCTGCCCCGGCAAGGGCGAAGACGAGGAATCTCCACCCCGCCAGGTTCACGGCGCGAGCGCCTCCTGGCGGCGGACTGCCACCTCCGAACCCCCGTGGCGTGGACAGACCCGCGCCCCGGGCGCCGGATGGCGCCGCCTCTTTCGTCCGCATCCCATATCAATCCCGAAGAACGAAGAGAGACAAGACCCTCTCGGCACCCGGGGGGGACGCGCTTGACGGGCTTCCCCGACTGGCTGTCGTGGAACGGGACGAAGCGGCAAAGCGCCCCCGAGACCCCCTGAAATGACAGCGCCCGCGGGGGCGCGAGGCCGCCGCGGGCGGGGAAGGGAAGAGGGCGGCGGGAGAGGGGGAACCCTTCCCGCCGCCGGGAGGTCAGGCGCTCTTGGCGCCGTAGGTTCTCGTGAGGCTCGGGACGAGCATCGGCACCTGGCGCCGGTACTCGACGTAGTCCTCGCCGTGGGCGTCGACGAGGTCCTTCTCCTCGAGCCGCACCGCCACGAGCATGAACGCCGTGGTCATCATCGCGAAGAGCAGGTGGCCCTGCGTCATGCGCGGGGTCGCCCAGAACGCGACGATGAAGCCCAGGTAGAGCGGGTGGCGCGTACGCCGGTAGATGCCCTTCACCTGGAACGCCGGATCGGCGTGCGCGATGCCGCGGAACCGGCGCCATCCCTGCTTCAGGCCGAAGAGGTCGAAGTGGTCGATGAGGAACGTCGCGAGGAGCACGAGCCCCCAGCCGACCCACGCGAGCGCGGAGAGCGCCGCCGCGACGACCGGCTGCTCGACGTTCCAGACGGCGCCGGGGAGCGGTCGCCACTGCGCGTACATCGTGCAGAGGATGATGCAGGTCAGGAGCACGAACGTGCTCCGCTCCGCGTGCGCGGGAACGATGCGGGTCCAGCGCCGCTTGAACCACCGGCGCGCCATGATGCTGTGCTGGACGGCGAAGAGGCCGAGCAGCCCCAGGTCCACCGCCAGCGTCTCCGCGAGCGGGCGCGTGGCGCCGTCGTCGATCCCCTTCGGCACCAGCACGCCGTTCACGAATCCCATGGCGTAGAGGAACGTGCCGAGGAAGAAGGCGTAGACCAGCGCGCTGTAGAGAAGTGCGGCGAGCCTCGGCGCGAGCGCCCGGCTCCCGGCCGCGGACGTCCACCGGGGCGCCCTATCGATCGTCGTGTCCATCCTGATTGCCTCCCTGGGGCACCTGGCCCCACGGGAGGGAGAACACGAGGGGCGGCGGGCAGCCGCAAGGAAGGCCGGATCGGACGCGCTACCGGTTCTGCTGGAGCACCGCGCGCTTCCACGCCTTGATCGGGGAGTTTCGCTCCTTCGCGGACTGCGCGGGATCGTAGCGGTCCACGCGGGGCGCGTCGTAGATCTTGCGGAGCGACTCGATCGCGGCCTCGCGGACCGCCGCCGAATCGCTGTCGAGCGCCTTCAGGAGGGGGATCGAGGCCTGGCGGCGCTCCTTCCGGTCCGCATTGGGACCGCCGCACCGCTGGAAGAGAGTGCCCGGCAGCAGCCGGAGCGTTCGTATCGCGGCCTCGGTGGGCTCGTTCCCGTTGGCCTCCCCCCAGGCGAAGCAGGCCTCGACCACGTCGCGGGCGTCGATCTTCCTGCCCTCGAACTCCTCCTGCTTCCCGTAGGTGAGGAGCATCCGCTCCTCCCGCGGTTTGCTCTTGAACGCCTCCTCCTGCTGGAGCTCGGCGATGCGCGCGTCGATGCTCCGGCGCAGGTCCTTCATCCGGACGAACCCGGGCGTGAGCGGCGGGAGCGCGACGGCCGGCAGCGCGAGGAGGAGGAGTGCCGCCATGCGCCGCATGCGTCCAAGCGTAACACGCTTTCGAAGGTGCGGGGCCGGCGGCTCCCGCGCGCGCGTCTCACGACGGAACCCGCTCGCGCCGGAGCGGGCGCCAGCGGTACTCGCACTCTCGGATCCAGAGCGCCGAGTCCAGCCGCGCGACGCCGCCGCCGAGCGGGCCCGTGTCGAAGTACTCGCAGTAGACCTCCGCGGGCCGGACGAAGACGGGGTTCCAGGGGTCGCGGTCGATCGTCAGCACGTAGACGAAGCCCTTCGCCTCGTCGACGCCGAACGCGTCGTAGCACTCGACCAGCGGCTCGTGCAGGTCCGCGAGCGCCGTCCATACGGAGCCCTCCGGCGGCCCCGGGAGCGGCGCCGTCGGCACCACGGCGACCAGCGCGCCGCCGGGCCGCGCGGCCTCCGGCTCGATCCCGACGATCAGATTCCCCCCCTCGCGGAGCATCGTCATCGTGACCGCGCCGAAGTCGTGGAACTTGAATTCCGCGAGGCGGTTCCCGACCGCGCGCATCACCGCGTCGTTCGTATCCGACCGCGTGAAGAAGCCGCCGCGCCGCCAGCGGCCGTCCCCGCCGCGGTAGCGCACGGCCGCCCGGTAGCTCACCTGGCAGAAGGTGGCGCCGAAGAGCGACGGCAGCCCCTGCGGGCGCAGGCCCTTGAGCGACGAGACGAGCACCTGCACCCACCCGCTCCCCCGATGCACCTCGGGCTCGAGCGGCCGCGGGAGGAGCCGCGCCAGCGCCGAGGGGTCGACGGCGTAGTTGAACGAGAGGGCGTCCGTCCAGCAGGTCCGCACGGTCGTGAGCCACGGGACCGACTGCGCATCCTCGTGGCCCGGCGCGTCCGCGCTGGGGTCGATCGCGCGCTCGATCTCGGCGTGCAGCCGGAGGAGGGTCTCGAGGCCCGAGGGCGTGAGGCGAAAGGCATTGCCGTGCGACCGCACGTGGCCCCGCGCGAGGAGCGCCTCGATCGTCGCGCGCACGTCCGACTCCGCGGCGGCCGCGAGCGCCCCGGCGGTGAGGCCGTCCGGCGAGGCCGCGAGCGCCCCGAGCACGGACAGCTCGCCCCGGTTCACACGAGCCTCGGCTGCCCGCCGGCCAGCGCCCGCCGCTTCGCCCGCTCGAGCACGACGCCGGCGCCGAACTGGCTCGCGCCCCAGAGCACGCCGAGGATCGTGAACTGCCACGGCCGCGCCGCGGGCCACGCCATGACGAGGCTCGCAGCGGTGAAGAGCACGGCGGGAACGTACCAGCCCCGCGAGATCACCGCGCCCATCGTGCAGAACCCCATCGCCGCCATCAGCGCGACGACCGGCGCGAGGAAGCCGACGGCGAGGCCGAGCATCTGGTTGAGCACGGCGAGCACGATCACCGCGCCGATGAAGGTCGACCAGGTCGCCCAGATCGCGCGGTCGACGAAGCTCCGCGTGCCCGCCCGCCGCCGCAGCGCGAAGGCGATCGCGAGGTCGAGCGCCACGACGCAGGTCCACATCACCGCGAAGGGCCGCCAGTCGGAGATCCCTTTCGAGAGCATCACGTCGGTCGCGAGGAACCCGCCGCCGTTCGTGACCGCGTGGAGCATCCAGATCCGGCCCCAGTTCTGGATGGCGGAGTCGTCGCGTGCACGGTCGACGACCTTCCTAAGCATCGCGAGCGCTTCGTGCGCCTCGTTCCGCTCCATCGCCAAAAGGTACCGGAAGGGAGGGGGCGCGGGGGAGGGGAACGGCTACGGCAGGAGCCGCAGGCGCTCGACGTGGCGAGGGCGCACGGCTCCGAGGTGCCGGCGGTCGAGGCTCGCGACCTCCTCGGCCCCGAGACGCTCGGCGGCGGCCACGAGGGAGGCATCCACGGTCCCGAGCGGCAGATCCCTGTAGCGGTGGACCAGCTCGGCGATCCGAAGCCAGTCCCGCGGCTCCACGGACTCGAACACGAGGTTGCCCTCCGCGAAGTCCTGCAGGAGGCGCACCTCGGGCCCGGATCCAAGGCGTGCGCCGACGAGGTACGCGACCTCGGTGAGGACCAGCGACGGGACAAGGAGCGGCCCGGGATGCCCGGCAAGCAGATCCGCGCACTCCTCGTGATGGGCGTCGTCGCGGTCGATCGACGCGTAGAGCGGTCCCGAGTCGATCAGCAGCACGATCCTCCTCGCTACGCCTTCGCCGCGCGGGTGCGGAGGATCTCCCCGATCTTCTCGGAGATGTCCGAGCGGCCGCTTCGCCCGGCGCCGGACGAGCGGAGCCGCCGCCGGCCGACGTGCGCCTCGATCGCCTCCCGGACCACCTCCGAGACCGGCACCCCGCGCCTCTTGGCCTCGTGGCGCAGGCGGGCGTCGATCTCGTCCGGCAGCTTGACCGTCGTTCGCTTCATGGGTATGCCAGCATACCCCGCACGGTTGGCCCCTTCCACCGGCCCCCGGACCCCCTCGGAATCGCGCGCGGCGGGCGCCCGCTACAGCGCCTTGTACGCGGGCTTCAGGAGCACCTTGCGGATTGGGCTCCGGCTTGCCTCCACCCCGTACTGGCGGAGGTCGGCGTCGAACGGCTTGTCGAGCGGCACGCCCTTGACGTCGGTGATGAACCGGACGAGCGGCCGCAGCGGCTCGTCGTCGTGCGTGAGCAACACGATCGCGTGC
>DASUGR010000244.1:0-2364 GCA_036273915.1 Planctomycetota bacterium
CACGACGAGCGAGGCGGTGTCGTACCACGTCGGGTGCACGAGCACGTCGGCCATGCGGTAGAGCGCGGGGAGGTCGTCGGGCTTCGCCACGTAGGTCACGCGGTCGGCGGGGATCGGCTTGTCCGGGCCCACGACCGTGAGCTCCGCGCGCGGCAGGAGCCTCATCGCGTCGAGGAGCGTGCGGAGCCCCTTCAGCCGGAAGTTCGTGGCCACGAAGAGGAGGCGCTGCCGGCGCGACTTCCCTTCGCCGGGGCGGAACCGCGCGAGGTCGACCCCGGGGCGGCGGAGGATCGCCTGCGCCTCCGGGTGGAAGCGCTTCAGGTCGAGGACCACGCGCGGCGAGAGCGCGAGCACGCGCGCGGGCGGCCGCACCGCGCGCGCCTCGAACGCCCGGAGGAGGGCGAAGTGCGCGACGCGGGTGGGATTCCAGCGGCGGATCAGCCGGAACGGCGCCGGCAGCGGGTCCAGGTGCGAGGGGACGCTCGCGCCGAGGATCCCCGCGTGCGGCTGGTAGAAGTCGCAGCCGGGCACCGGCGCGGTCGAGAGGATGACGTCCGCGCGGCGCAGCTCGGGCAGGAACGCGCGCGCATAGTACCAGGGCCGGAGCGCCGCGGGGAACGACGCGACCCTTTTCGCGTGCGGTCCCGTCCGCGCGCGCACGGTGACCTCGTGGCCGCGCTCCTCGAGCCGGCGGGCGAGCCGTCCGAGGTAGCGCTCCGCGCCGCCGCGCGCCGGATCGGAGTGCTCGCAGAGGATGCCGACGTGCATCAACGGGCCTTCAGAACGTGCGTCCCGTCGCGGACGTTTCTGGGGACGTGGCGGGCGATCCGCGCCGCCTTCCGGACCACGCGGCGCGCGAGCTTCCGGTCGCCGCCGTAGCGGAGGAGCCCGCGCCAGAGGCACGTGCGGGAGACGAGGCCCGTGGCGCTCGAGAGGAGCGCCGCGAGGTCCTTCACGCGCCGCCGCCGCGACGTGGAGCGCCGGAGCCGCGCGAGGTCGATGAGCGTCAGGTCGTAGTCGCCCGGCCTCGCGAACAGGTGGCAGAGGTAGAGGTCCCTGTGGACGAGGCCGCAGGCGTGGAGCCGCCGCGCGAGGTCGGCGACCGCGAGCGCGGCGCGCCTCGGGTCGAGCGTCTTCCAGATCTCGTCGAGCGGCTCAAGGCCAAGGAGCGGAACGCTCGAGAAGAGGCCGCGCCCGTCCGCGAGGAGGCCGCCGACGGCGGGCTCAGGCACCCGGAACCCCGCGGCCATCATCAGCCGGTGGTTCTCCCACTCGGCGCGCGCCTCCTCGGGGTCGGTCGTGATCTTCACGACGAGGTCGCCGAGCCGCGCGTTGGTGCGATCCTCGAGCCTCCGGACCACCTGCGCCTTCTGCGCGACCTCCTCCGCCGACGCGTAGGGCGCGCCCACGGCGTTCACGAAGGGGCCGAAGGGCGGGCACGGCCGGATGGCGGTGCGCTGGAGCGCCCACCGGTAGGGCCGGAACCGCCCGCGGTGGCCGATCCTGCGGATCCGCGGCGGCGGCGCGTCGCCCGCGTACGCCCGCCAGAACCGGAGCCGGTCCGCCCGGCTCACGGTCGGCTCCTCCGCCGACCAGAAGAGCGGGGAGAGGTCGAGCTTGCCGCGCGCGAGGCGGGCGGGGTCGAGGACCCGGATGTCCTTCTCGCTCACGAAGATGTGGTAGGTGACGAGGTCGGGCCAGTCGAGGCCCGCGTCGCGGATGCGCGCGCAGACCGCGGCGACGCGCGCGATGAGCGCGTTCCGGTCGCCGCGCGGCATCCCGCGCCAGCGGGCGCGGATGAGCTCGTCGAGCGGCATGCCGGGCAGCCGCTCGGTGACGTACCGGCTGCCGGAGACCGCGACGACCTTCGGCCCCCGGACCCCCGCCTCCTCCAGCCGGAGCATCTTCTCGAGCTCCGCGGCGCACGCCCGGAGCGACGCGAACTCCTTCACGAAGAAGTCGCCCTCCTCGCGGACGGTGCGGTCCTTGTGCTCCGAGACGATGGGGCCCAAATCGGCCGCCATGCTACACGACCGCGATCCGAGGGGGTTCCGGGGGCCGCGCCCTCTTCGCGTGCCGCGGCAGCAGGCCCGTTCCCCGGCCGCATGCGCGTCGAGCCCGCGCAGGCGACGCCGCTCGCGCAGTCGTTCCGCATCGGCTGGACCGCCGGATGTGCGGTCCTGTCAGTCCCTTCGCGTGCTACCCCTGCGGCACCTCCTTTCGCGCGACTCGCCGAGGGGCGGCGCCGCCGGCTCCCCCTCCCGAAGTGCGAACATCTGCCGCTCGGGCCGGCCAGCCCTCGCGCACCGGACCCGGCGCGGCCGCGCGCCGCGCGCGGCCGCGGACGGCGAACCGAGTCGACGC
>DASUGR010000245.1:0-2408 GCA_036273915.1 Planctomycetota bacterium
GGTTGCATCGTCGCGATCGACGCGGCGAGGACGAAGTTCGTGGTCGCGGTGCGACGCTCGCGGGCGAAGTGAGCGGCGGCAGCGGGCCGAGGTCGCGGCCGACGAGCCGCACGCCGCGCGCCTCGGCCGGCGCAGCGGGGAGCAAGCCGGAGCCTCCTCGCGCGCGTCCTGGCTTCGTCCATGGTGTCGAGCGTCACGAGCTCGTACGCCACCGCGCGCTTTCCCTCGGCGGGGCGGAGGACGCGGCCAATGCGCTGGATGTGCTCGCGGGCGCCGCGGGCGCTGCCGGCGATGATGGCGACGCTCACGCCCATCGTCTGATGCCACTACGAACTTCGGGGACCGTGTACTAGCCGCCGCAGCCGTCGCCTCGACCGAGGCTACTGGAACAGGGCTTCTCCACGGGAGGAGCACGCTGCCCCGAGCGCTGCGCGAGGGTGGCGGCCGCCACCTTCGGCCATGGCGCCGCCACCCCTCCAGCGCGCGAGCGGTCGCCCATCTGCTCGAAACCACGTGGCTCGGCCGGCGGCGCGCCGTTCGCTGGGCGCCCGGCCGTGCCCATCGCCGTGTCCGCATGCCCCTCCGCTTCACCCACGGGCGGCTACGCGCGGCGTGAGCCCGAGAAGAGCCCCCTCCATCTCATCGTCCGCGAGCACCTCGAGACCTTCCTGCGCGTGGCGCGGGAGGAGCGCGGCAAGGACCTGCCACGCTACGTCGAAGGGGAGCTCCGCCGGTTCATACGGTGCGGCATCCTGGCCCATGGATTCCTGCTGGTCGCGTGCCCCACGTGTGGCGACAAAGTGGTGGTCGGCTACTCGTGCAAGTGCCGCGGAGCGTGCCCATCTTGCTCGGCCCGCCGCATGTGCGGGACCGCCGCGCACCTCTGCGATCACGTGCTTCCTGCGGACGTCCCGGTACGGCAGTGGGTGCTGACGGTGCCGGACGAAGTCCGTCGCGTGCTCGCGCTGCGCCCCGACGCGCTGACGGCGTGCGGGCGGCTCTTCGTCGAGGAGATCGCGCGCTGGCAGAAGCAGACGGCGAAGGCGCGCGGCGCGCCGGACGGCGAGACGGGCGCCGTCACGTTCGTGCAGCGCTTCCATGGTCTGATCGGCTGCTTCGTGCACTTCCACGTCGTCGTACCCGACGGCGTCTTCCGGCGTGACGCCGCGGGCGCCGTCACCTTCCACGAGGGCCCCGCCCCATCGCGCGAAGACATCGCCTCCGTCGCGGCGCGCGTCGGGAAGCGGATGACCCGTTGGCTGCGTCGCCGCGGCCTCGTCGACGACCGGCCCATCGAGGACCGCGGGAGCGAGTCGCTCGAGCCGTCACCGCTCGAAGCCTGCATGCAGATGTCGCTCTTCGGCGGCGCCTTCCTCCGCCTCGACGAGGCAGGTGTGCCCGTGCCCGTCGACGACCAGCGCTTCGCGACGCGGAGTAAGAGCCCGTGGGCGGCCGAGGTCCGCGGCTACGATGTCCACGCCGGCGTGACGGTGCGCGCCCACGACCGCGAGGGGCTCGAGCGCCTCTTGCGCTACTGCGCGCGAGCGCCCTTCAGCCTCGAGCGCATCTCGCTCCTGCCCGACGGTCGGGTCGCCTACCGGCTACGGAAACCGCGCCGCAACGGTGCGACCCACCTCGTGCTCGAGCCCGTCGCCTTCCTCGCTCGGATCGCGTCGATCATTCCTCCACCCCGGTTTCCGCTCGTGCGCTTGGCCGGCGTGTTCGCGCCGTGCTCGCCCTGGCGCGCCGCGGTCGTCGCCCGAGCCGGGGCGGGGAGCCCGTCTCCGAGCCCGGCGGCCAAGCCCGAGAGGAAGAAGAAGAAGGAGTCCGGCGCTGCGTCCTCGGTCCACACCGGCGACCGGGCGCCGCCGAGCGCCCCGCGCTCGAGCCTCGGCGCCGGCGTCGTGAAGCCCGTCGGCGCGAGGATCGATTGGGCGAGCTTGCTACGCCGTGTCTACCTCGAGGACGTGCTCGCCTGTCCCTGCGGCGGCCGCCGCCGCGTCCTCGCTGCCGTCGAGGAGCCCAAGACCATCGCCGTCCTCCTCGAGCAGCTCGGCCTACCGACCGAGCCGCCGCCGATCGCGCGAGCCCGCAGCCCCGACCACGCTGCCTGACCTCGCGTCGCCGCCACCGGGGTGCTTCCGAAGGGCGCTCGGGGCGCCCGTGCGCCCAAAGACCGGCCGAGCCTCGTCGCGGGGGCAGATCGGGGGCGCGAACGGCGCTCCGGCGCCCCGTGAGTGCCTTGCCGGGTCGAGCTGGGAGCGAGGATCGGCCTTGGTTGTCCTTTCCTCAAGCTCGGGGGAGCCGCAGACGCGACGCGCGAGCTGGCGTACCGGCTCTACAACACGTGCGAGCGGAAGAAGTGGCCTGAAGACGCGCGCTCGTACAACGCGCTGATCCTCGCGTGG
>DASUGR010000246.1:0-34824 GCA_036273915.1 Planctomycetota bacterium
GGCCTTGTCGAGGCCCAGCTTGTGGTCCACGAGCGGGCCCTTCTCGAAGAGCGGCTCCGTGTCCTCGTAGACCGGGCGCTCCACCTGGTAGAGCTTGCCGAGCGGGATCCGCTCGCCCCACTCGAGCGCCTTCCCCATCGCCCGGCCGAAGTCGTTCGCGTCGTAGCCCTGCTCCGCGTCCACGTCGTAGACGCGCTCCTTGAACCACTGGTACGTGTTGATCTTGTTGAAGGTCACGCAGGGGCTGAAGACGTCGATCAGGCTGAAGCCCCGGTGCGCGATCGCCTGGGCCATCAGGTCGGTCAGCTGCTTCTGGTTCGCGGAGAAGCCGCGCGCCACGAACGTCGCGCCGGCGGCGAGCGCGAGCGCGAGCGGCTTGATGGGGCGCTCCACGTTGCCGCGCGGCGTGCTCTTCGTCTTGTGGCCCTCGGTCGTCGTGGGCGAGGTCTGGCCCGTCGTAAGGCCGTAGATCTCGTTGTCCATGACGATGTAGGTCAGGTTCAGGTTGCGGCGCATCGCGTGGAGGAAGTGCCCGATGCCGATGCCGTAGCCGTCGCCATCGCCGCCCACCGCCACCACGTGGAGCTTGTGGTTCGCGAGCAGCGCCCCGGTCGCGACCGGGATGGCGCGGCCGTGGAGGCTGTGGACGCCGTAGGCGTGGACGAAGCCGGGCAGGTTCGACGAGCAGCCGATCCCCGACACCACGAGCACCTCGTGCGACGGGATCTTCAGCTCGACGATCGCCTCCTTGAGCGACTTCAGCACGCCGAAGTCGCCGCAGCCGGGGCACCAGTCCGGGTGGACGTCCCCCTCGAGGTCCTTGATCGTGCGCTCGGGTGCTTCCTTCAGGATGGTCATGCGCCTTGCTCCTCATACGCGTGGACCGCGCCGGTCTTGCGGCCGATGACGAGCCTGCCGCGAGGCTCCTTGCCCTTGCGCGAGACGAGATCCACCTCGAACACCGGTTCGCCGTGGTCGCCCTTCTCGCGCTTGACGACGCGCCCGGGCCGCGCCTCGTCGTGGAGGTGGATCCGGATGAAGTGGTAGGCCATCTCGCGGGCCTCGTCCTCCTTCACCTTCAGGTCGTGCGTGCGGCCGGCCAAGCACTCCTTCACGCGGTGGACCACGTAGGAGGGGTCGAGCGGCTCGCCGTCGTACCGCGTGACGACGTGGCGGGCGTCGATGCCGGCCTCCGCGCGCAGGTGGCGCGCGAGCTGCCCCGTGAAGTTCGCCTCGACGACGATCGTCGTCTTGCACTTCGCGAGGATGTCCCTCACCTTCTTCGCGTGGAAGGGGTAGAGGTACTTGACGTGGAGGAGGTTCGTCGGGATGCCCTCCTCCGCGAGGCGGTCCGCCGCCTCCTCGAGGACGCCCCACGTCGAGCCCCATCCGATCAGCGTCGCCTTGGCCTTCTTCGGCCCGACGAGCTTCGGCGCCGGGAGGCGCTTCAGCACCTCGTCCATCTTCCGCATCCGCTTCTCGTGCATCTTGCGGCGGATGGCGGCGTTCGTGTGCTCGTCGCTGATGAGGATGCCGCGCTCGTCGTGGTCATCCGTGCCCGCGATGAACATGAGGTCGGGCGTGCCGGGCCGCGCGCGCGGCGAGACGCCGGACTTCGTGATCCGGAAGCGGTGGAACCGGCCGTTCCCCGTCTCGGTGGCCCATTCGCCGCGCCGGATCTCGACGTCGTGCGAGACCGCGCCCGCGTCCATCGTCGAGCGGTGCTCGGCGAGGTAGAGGTCCGAGAGGAGGATCACCGGGAGCTGGAACTCCTCCGCGAGGTTGAAGGCCTCGACGGTCGCGTCGAAGCAGTCCTTCGCGTCGCGCGGCGCGACGATCACGCGGGGGAAGTCGCCCTGCGAGGCGCCGAACGCCTGGTTCAGGTCGCCCTGCTCCGTCTTCGTCGGGAGCCCCGTGGAGGGACCGCCCCGCATCACGTTCACGACGACGACCGGGGCCTCGATCATGCCGGCCATGCCGATCGCCTCGGTCATGAGCGCGAAGCCGCCGCCCGAGGTCGCGCACATCGCGCGCACGCCGGCGTGGCCGGCGCCGATCGCCATGTTGACGACCGCAAGCTCGTCCTCCGCCTGCTTCACGACGACGCCGGTCTTCTCGCTGTGCGAGGCGAGCCAGTGGAGGATCGACGACGCGGGGCTCATCGGGTAGGCCGAGTAGAGCTTGCAGCCCGCCGCCGCCGCGCCCAGCGCGATCATCTGGTTGCCCGTGACGACCGGGCGCCGCGTGCGGGTGAACTTCCACTTGAAGCCGAGCGGCGTCTCGCTCGCCACCGAGTGCTCGTAGCCGGCGCGGAGCGTCCCGACGTTCTGCTTGATGACCTCCTCGCCCTTGTGGCGGAAGGTCTCGTGGAGGATCTCCGCCGCCACCTCGATGTCCAGGCCCGCGAGGTGGAGAAGCGCGCCGAGCGCCGCCGTGTTCTGCATGACGGGCGGGAGCCGGCCGAGGTCCTTCGTCATCTCGGCGACGGGGAGCGGCACCGCGCGCACCCGCTTCCGGAGCAGATCCGGGTCGCACTCGAGCTTGCTGTTGAAGAGGACCGCGCCGCCGGGCTCCACCTCGGGCGCGTGGCGCTCGATCGAGTCCTGGTTGAGCGCGATCAGCACGTCGAGCCGGTCGCCGTGGTTCGTGACCGGCTTCTCCCCGATCCGGAGCCGGAGCCACGTGTGGCCGCCGCGGATCAGGGACTGGTAGCTGTTGTAGGTGAAGACGGAGAGCCCGAGCCGGGCCGCCGCGCGCGCGAGCGTATCGCCGACGCGGTCGAGGCCGTCGCCCGCCGCGCCCGCGATACCCACAGTGATTTCAGTCGGCATGCTGCTCCTCGCGAAAGCGCCGGGGGGCACCAGGGGAAACGCCCGCCCGCGCGAAGCGCATTGTAGCCGCGACACGCGGGACCCCAACGAACGGCGCCGCCCCCGGACCCCCTGCGCCTCGAACCCGCCCCGGCAACGGCCGGCCTCAGCTCAAAGGATCTTCACGGCGACCAGCGTCGCGTCGTCGCGGAGGCCCTCGCCGCGGGCGAACGCGGTGACGTCCGTCATGACGCCTTCCACGACCTCGCGCGCGCTGCCCTTCGCGAGGCGCGAGAGGGCCTCCCGGAGACGGGTGAACCCGTACTGGTCGCCGCCCGGCTCGGTCGCCTCGATGATGCCGTCGGTCGTCAGCAGGAGCACGTCGCCGGGAGCGACCGGCAGCTCGTCGCCCGCCGCGAAGTGCGCGCCCGCGACGATGCCGAGCGGCGGCCCCTTCGAGGAGACGAGGTGCGTGGACCCGTCGCGCGCGCGATAGAGGATGGGCGGCGTGTGCCCCGCGCCGACGTTCCGGAAGGCGCCCCTCGCGCGGTCCACGCTGCCGAGGAACAGCGTGATGAAGCGGCCGTCGTGCACGTCCTCGCGGAGGAGGTTGTTGAGCCGGAAGAGGAGCTGCTCGAGCGAGGGCTCGGCCCGGACGAGGACGCGGAGCGCCGAGCGCGCGGTCGCCATGAGCAGCGCGGGCCCCACGCCGTGGCCGGTGACGTCCGCGACGACGAGGCCGAGCGAGCCGTCGGGCATCTCGAAGTAGTCGTAGTAGTCCCCGCCGGTCTCGTCGCACATGACGGAGTGGCCGTGCACGTCGAGCCGGTCGGCCGCGGCGGGCTTCGCCGGGAGGAAGTTGCGCTGGATCGAGCGCGCGATGCTCAGCGCCTGCTCGATCCGCAGCTTCTGGTTGTACTCCTCGAGAAGGCGCATCTTGTCGACCGCGACGCCGGCGATGCTCGCGAGCGCGCCGAGGATCGAGAGGTGGTCCTTCTTGAGCGACCCCGGCTGCTCGCGGTTGTCGCCGTAGATGACGCCGGTCACGCGGCCGCCGACGAGCAGCGGCACGCAGATGGCCGCTTTGATGCGCAGGCGGTGGATCGACCGGATCGCGCTGAAGTTCTCGTCCGCCTCGGCGTCCGACGTGAGGACCGCCTTGCCGCTCTCGAGCACGCGGCCGAGGAGCGTGCGGCTCACCTCGATCGGCTCGTTCGCGGCGCTGCCCTTCTCGCGGCTGCGGTGCGCCTTCACCATGAGCTGGCCGTCGGCGCCGCGGAGCCCGAGGAACCCGCGCCGCACCGGCACGCTCGCGAACAGCGTGTCGAGGATCGACTCGAAGATGCCCTCGTCGGTCCCGATCGAGCGGATGAGCTTCTCGACCTGGTCGAGCAGCACGAACCGCTCCTCGCGCGGGGCGCCGAGACCCGCGGCGGGCACGAGCGCCGGCAGCTCCTCGCGGACCGTCGACACGCCCTCGGTGAAGGCGACGCCCGTTGCCGCCTCCGCGATCACCCGGAGCACCGTCCGCCCCACCCAGATCTCGTCGCCCGGGCCGACCTCGGCGTGCCCGACCGGACGGCCGTTCAGGAGCACGCCGCCGGACTCCCCGATGTCGAAGAGCTCGATCTTGCCCTCGCGGGCCACGAGCACGCACTGCTCGGGATCGACGCCGGGGTCGGTAAGCGCGACGTCGCAGAGGGGGTTCGAGCCGACCGTGACCTTCGTCCGGTCGAAGTCGACCCGCTTCTCATGGCCGTCCGCCCCCTTGACGGAGAGGGAGATGGGCACGGCGCGGAGTCTATCAGGCCGAAGGGCAAACGGGCGCCGGTCCGGTACAACGGGGGACGAAGGAGAACGCCGATGGCCAAGCGCATGGGAGTGCTTCTCGCCGCGCTCGCGGCGACCCTGGCCGCGCAGGAGAAGACGCCGGGCTACCTCGGCGTCCGGATCGCGCCCGTGGACGCCGAGACTCGGGCGGCCCTCGCCATCCCGGAGGGCGTGGAGGAAGGGGTCGTCATCCTCGACGCGATGCCGGACGCGCCGGCCGCGAGAGCGGGCCTGAAGCGCGGGGACGTGCTCGTGCGGTTCGCGGGCGCCCCCGTCCGCACGCCGGAGGAGCTCGTCGCGGCCGTCCGCGCCCGCGCCGCCGGGGAGGAGGTCGGCTACGTCCTCGTCCGCGGGGACGGGAGGATCGAGGGGAAGCTCACGCTCGCGGGCTCCCCCCCCGAAGCCCCCCCCGCCTCCCTCGACGAGAGGCTCGACCGCCTGCAGCGAAACATCGAGGAGCTCCAGCGCCGGCGCGCCGGGAAGAAGGGTCCTGCCACCGTGGCCGACTGGCGCAAGGCCGAGGAGAGGAAGCTGGAGGAGGCCCGGGCGCGTGGCGATCGCGACGCGGTCCGGCGCGGGGAGATCCGCGTGCAGCTCCTGAAGGAGATGGAGGCAGAGGGGGTCCGGGGGCTGGGGGAGCGGGTGGACCGGATCGAGAGGAAGCTCGACCGGATCCTCGAGAAGCTCGGGGAGCGCTGAGGGCCCGGCGGGCGTAATGCGGGCGATGGAGTCCGCCTGCACGGACGAGGCGCTGTTCGCCCGGATCCTCGCCGGGGAGGGGGACGCCTTCGACCAGCTCGTCGTGCGCTGGCGCGACCGGGTCGTCGATCTCGCCCACCTGATGACCGGCGACCGCGAGGCCGCCGAGGACATCGGCCAGGAGGTCTTCCTGCGGCTGTTCCGGAGACCCGAGGCCTATGACCCCTCCCGCCCGTTCGCGGCGTGGATCTGCACGGTGGCGCGAAACCTCTGCCACGACCGGTTCCGGCGGGAATCGACCCGCACGCGGTACCAGCACGAGGCGGTCGACCGGCGCGGGTTCGGGCCCGTTCCGCCGCCGTCGCCCGCGGCGGCGGCGTCGGCCCGCGAGGCGGAGGAGCGGCTCCGCCGCGCCATCGCGGACCTCCCGGCGCGCTTCCGCGAGGCGTACGTGCTCTGCGCGGTCCGCGGCCTCTCGTACGAGGAGGCGGCGCGGGTCTGCGGGTGCCCGTGCAAGACGGTTTCGACAAGGCTCGCGAGGGCGCGCAAGCGCCTCCTCGCGCGTATGAGGGATTGGCTGTGAACGACGATCTTTCGCTCTCGCTGTACGTCGACGGGCGGCTGCCCGCGGAGGAGCGCGCCGCGTTCGAGCGGCGCCTCGACGCGGAGCCCGCGCTCCGCGCGCGGCTCGACGCGATGCGGAGGCTGCAGGCGCTGTCCGCGGGGCTCGCGCCCGCATCGGCGCTCTTCTCGGCCGATGACGTGCGCGTGCGCGCGGAGTCCCGTCCGCACGGCGGCTGGCGGCGGCTGGGGCTCGCGGCCGCCGCGGTGCTCGCGCTCGCGGCGACGCACGCGGCCGTCTTCTGGGCGGGCACGCGGAAGGGCGCCGAGGCCGAGCGGTCCGTGCGCGCGTCGATCGAGGCCACCGAGGCGCTCCTCGACCGCACCGCGGACATGGACATCGCAGCGCCGCCCGAGCAGCTTCGGACGGAGATCGCCACGCTGCGCCGCGAGATCCCCACGCGCCTCGACGTGCTCTCGCGCGCGCGCCAGCCGGAGGCGGCGCGGCTCGTCGACGCGCTCAGGGAGATCGATCTCGCGCTCGACGCGCCGAAGAGCCCCGACCCCGCCTTCGTCTGCCTGCAGCTGAAGGCGATCGTCACGTCCCTGGACACGCGGGCGCAGGTCCGCTTCCTGCCGGCGACCGCGACCAGCTACATCCAGGTCTTCCCGGCGGACGGCGGCCGCTTCCGGGTCGTGCACGTGGAGGACGTCAACGGGACGCCCCGGACGACCGTGGACGAGGGAACCGCCGAGGAGATCGAGGCGCGGCAGGGCATCCAGCTGCGGCCGCCCGCCGCACCGAAGAGGAGATGACCATGCGACTTCTTCTTCCCGGACTTCTTCTTCTGATCTGCGCCCCGCTGCTCGCGCAGGAGCCCTCGGAGGCCGACCGCCGCGCCGAGGAGGAGCGGAAGGCCGCGGAGGCCAAGGCCGACGACAAGCGCCGCGAGGAGATCGAGCGGATCGCGCGGCAGCGAGCCGAGAGCGAGAAGATCGCCCGGATGCTCGACGAGCTCCGCTCGAAGAGCGAGGCGACCCGCGAGCAGGCGATGGAAGCGATCAAGCAGGCGAACCTGAGCCTCGACCAGCTGCTCCCGCTCATCACGGAGGCGCTGGAGCGCGCCGAGAGCGCCCGCAACGCGATGGGCTTCCTCCGGCTCGCGGCCCCCACGCGCACGCTCGTCGTCGGCACGGAGGCGATCTCGGGCTCGGCGGACGGCACCGACTACACGTTGAAGAGCCTCGGGGAGGGGAAGTACGAGCTCAACGCGACGAAGAAGGACGGCGAGGGCCGGGTGATGGAACAGACGGCCGACAAGGGGACGATGAAGGAGCTCCAGGAGAAGTACGCGTTCCTGCGGTCGGCGCTCGCGATCCAGGTTCCGGCGCCCGCGCCGCGAGCGACGGTGTGGGGTTTCGATACCGCAACCGGCAGCTGGGCGGGACGGGTGGTCGACCAGAACGGGAACGCGGTCCAGGCCGCGACGTGGAACGGCGGCGGCAGGGTCGGCGTGAACGTCACGCCGCCGCCGGAGGAGCTGTGCTTCCACCTGCAGCTCCCCGAGGGCGCCGGCTTCATCGTCCAGCAGGTGGTGCCGGGGTCGCGCGCGGAGCAGATCGGGATCCGCCGCATGGACGTCCTGCTGCGCCTCGACGGCGAGCTGATCGACTCGCCGCTCCAGCTGAGGAAGCTCCACGAGAACAAGGGCGTCCTGGAGATCATCCGCCGCGCGGAATCGAGAAAGATCGACCTCAAGACGTTGCCCGAGGAGAAGCCCGCGGAGGCACCGCAGGAGGAGGCCGCGGAGCCTGCCGCCACGCCCGAAGGCGCGCGCTGAAGATACAATCGCCGGGTGGACGCCGAACGCCCCCGCCTGCGCAGCGACCTCGAGTTCGCCTCCGCCGAGGCGGAGGACGGGCCGCTCCTGCTCGTCCACGACCCGCAGGCCCTGGCCGTCGAGGTCGTGCAGCTGAGCGTCGCGTCGCTGCCGATCCTCGAACGCCTCGACGGGAGCCGCACCCTCGAGGACATCCGCCTCGAGCTCCTGAACGCGGGCGCGGGGATCGTGCCGCTCGAGGACCTCCGCTCCTTCGTGGAAACGCTCGACCGCTGCTGCCTCCTCGAGGGCGGCCGCTCCGAGGCCCAGATCAAGAGCCGCGAGGACTTCGCGACGGCGCCCGTCCGCCCCGCCGCGCACGCGGGCGCCGCGTACCCGGAGGAGCCGGCCGAGACGTCCCGCTTCCTCGACGGGATGCTCGCGCTCGCGCCCTCCGCCCCCGAAACCCCCCTTCTTCGCCTCATCGCGCCGCACATCGACCTCCGCCTGGGCGCCGAGGTCTACGCGCACGCCCACCGCCGCCTGCAGGCTTCGGGCCGCCCCGACGTGGCGGTCGTGATCGGCGTCCGCCACGCCTACGGCACGCGTCGGTTCACCGCCTGCCGCAAGGACTTCGAGACGCCGCTCGGCGCCGTCCGGCACGACGCGCGCCTGCTCGACGCGCTCGAGGAGCGCCTCGGCGACCTCACGGCGGAGCAGCTCGTCCACCGCGAGGAGCACTCGGTCGAGTTCCAGGCGCTCTGGCTCGCGCACCTGTGGCCCGATGACCCGCCGCCGATCGTGCCGCTGCTCGCCGGGTCGTTCCACGACCTCATCGAGACGCGGCAGTCGCCCGCGGCCGACCCGGAGATCGAGTCGTTCGTCGCGGCGCTGCGCGACGCGATCGCCGCCGACGGCCGGCGCGTGCTCGTGCTCGCGAGCGTCGACCTCGCGCACGTGGGCCCCATGTACGACCAGCCGGAGGGGCTCGACGAGGCGGGCGAGAAGCGGCTCGAGGAGGCGGACCGGAAGCTCCTCGGCCACGTCGAGGCGGGCGACGCGGAGGGCTTCTTCGCGGCGATCGCGGAGGACGGCAACGCGCGCAACGTCTGCGGGGTGTCGCCCGTTTATGTGGCACTCCGCCTCGGAGAGGGGCGCGGCGAGCTGCTCCGGTACGGGCAGGGCCGCATCCACCCGGAGAGCGGCTCGGTGGTCTCGTTCGCGGCACTCGCCTTCGCGCGGTGACTTTTCTCGACTTGAGGGGGAGGCACTGGTTCATCAGATGAACCAGTGTCGGGGCTCCGGGGGCCGTCGCTCCGCGCTGGCACGCGAAGTGCGAAGCCGCCGGCGTGGCCACGAACGCTCTTCATGACGCGCGCAGGATCCTCGAGCGACTCGAGGTGCGCTACGGGTGCGATCCCGACCTCCGCCAGCGGATGCTGCCCGTCCTCGTGCGCATCCTCGAGGCGGGTCCCGAGTCGAGACGGACGCTCCTCCGCCTCGTGGTGGAAGCGTATGAGCACCACGTGAAGGTCCGCCGCGCGCTCGACCTCCTCCGGACGACGCTCCGCGAGCGCCTGAACGAGGTCTACGCGAGAAAGCTCGGGATCGAGCCGCCGCGCGTCGGGTAGGCCCCCCGGCCCCCTTCCCTTTCCCGCGCCCGCCGCGGCGATCGCGGTTGCTACACTTGCCTGCATGCGGCGCGGGCTCCTCCTCCTGCTTCTCACCGCAGCCGTCTGGGCGGAGGACGCGGATTTCGGCGTCGATGCGATGCGCGCGCGCGTCGAGGCGCTGCGCCCGGACGCCGAGGCCGCGCTCGGCGCGCCCCTCGGGGACGTGATCGAGGTCCGCGCCACGACCCCGGATGAGCTCAAGGATCTCCTCACGAGGGAGTTCGTGGCGGAGCGCGCGGGGATCGCGGGCGGCCCGCGCGGCAAGGCGCTCGGGGAGACGTGCGCTACGGAGGCGGCGTTCGCGTCCAAGGTCCTCTTCGCGAAGGTCGAGATCGGGAACGGCGTGATCCACGTCTGCCCCGACAACTTCCGGACGATGGCCGCCATCGACGACTCGCTGAAGGGGCTGCTGTCGCAGGACCTGCTCGACACCGTGCTCCTCCACGAGATGGTCCACGTGTTCCAGTCGCGCCGCCTCGGCCTCGCGCGGTTCCTCGGCACGCCGACGTCGATGGAGCAGCTGACGGCCCGCAGCGCGGTGATCGAGGGGCACGCGCAGTACGCCGGGCGGATCGCGGCGAAGCGGCGCGGCCTCGACGAGGCGATGGCGCTCCTGGACCGCGCGCAGACCGAGGTCCCCGCGAGCGTGAAGGACCCGGCGCTCCGCCACGTCGCGGAGGTCATGGGCGCGAATCTGAGCTTCGCCTACGTCGAGGGGGAGAGGTTCGTCGGCGCCATCGTGGCGAAACTCGGGTACGGGAAGGCTGTCGAGAGGCTGTTCTCGACGCCGCCCGAGACGCTCCGGGCGGTGTCGAACCCGGGCGAGTACCTGGAACCGCCCGCGCCCGACACGTCGCTCGACGACATGGCCTCGCTCGTCCAGCGGCTGCTCTCCGAGCGCGGGGGCCAGACGCAGACGATCCCGTTCCCCGCCCCGGCGCTGCGCGCCGCGCTCTCGCCGGCGGGGCCGAAGGTCGCCGAGGCGGCCATGGGAGCGCTCGACAAGGCGCTCGCGGTGGCGTCGCAGGGCGATCCCCAGATCGTGATCGCGTTCCTGCGAGCACGCGACGAGGCCGGCGGGAAGATCCTCTACGACGCGGACGTGGCGACCTCCAAGGCGAAGGACGAGATGTTCGGCAAGCCCGGCTCGCAGATCCGGATCGTCAAGGCCGAGTACGTCCCGGTCTCCTTCGGGGGGGCGGACGGCATCGAGGCGACGAAGACCGTGGAGATCGGTTCGACGACCCGCCAGCGCATCGGGACCGTCCTCGTCCGACGCGGCCCCCTGCTGCTCGAGATCATGGTCTCGAACGCGACGACCGCCGGGGACGATGCCCGGCGCCTCGCGCGCGAGACGCTCGAGCTCCTGCGCGGAGCCGAGGTCGCCGACCCTTGGGACGGGAAGAAGGGCGGCGAGGCGAGGAAGGCGCTGCTCGGCGCGCTCGCGGACGCGCACTGGGGCGTCCGCTGGCGCGCCACGCGCAACCTCGCGCGGATGAAGGAGGATCCGGAGATCGACGCGGCGCTCATACTCATGCTCCGGGACCCGGACGCGTCCGTGAGCATGGACGCGTTGCGCGGCCTTCGCCGCCGCGGCTCCCGCGAACTCCCGCGGGAGGATCGGGACGCGCTCGCGACGCACCCTGAATGGGAGGTCCGGCTCGCGTACCTCCGCATGGGCGAGGACGACGCGGACACGGCAGCGCGCGAGTCGCAACTCCTCGCGGCGCTCAGGGACGGCGCCCCCCCGATCCGCGCCTACGCGTTCCAGAAGCTGGCGAAGTCGCATCGCCGGGACATCCCCTGGGAACTCAACCGCGCGGGCATCGAGGATCCCGACGAGACGGTGCGCGCCGCGGCGATGGAAGCGGCCCCCTACGCGGGCCTGCCCGCCGACGCCCGCCCTGTCCTGTTGAAGGCGCTCCGCGACGGGGACGTCGGGATCCGCTGGGCGGCAGCCATGCGCGTCGACCAGTGGGTAAAGGAATCCGACGAGGTGCGGGAGGCGCTGATCGTGGCACTCGACGACCCGTCGCCCTGGGTCCGCCGCCATGCGGCCGCCGGGCTTGCGGAGGCGGGCCCCGCGGCGGCGGCGGCAATCCCCAGGCTGTGCGGGATGCTCGACGACAAGGACGTGCGCGAGGCTGCCGCGGAGACGCTCGGGAAGATCGGGGTCGAGGATGGGACGGCCATCGCCAGGCTCGAGGGCCTCCTTGAGGATCCCGACCTCGACTTCCGCTTCGAGGTCGCGAGGGCCCTCGGTCGGCTCGGTTACGACGCGCGAAAGCTCGCGCCCGTGTTCGTCGAAGCGCTCCGGAAGGGTGACAGCCGCTACGACGCTGCGGCGGCGTTGGGCGAACTCGGCGTGGACGCCCGGCCCTACGTGCCGGACCTTGTGGCGGCCCTCGAGGACGAGAAGCCGTTCGTGCGGAGGGGGGTGGCACGGGTCCTCGGCGATCTCGGCGCGACCGCCGAGGAGGCGCTGCCGGCGCTCGACGCGCTCGGCGGCCCGGAAGAGGAGCGGGCCGCGACCGAGCCGATCGGGCTCGGCGGCGAACCGGACGAGGCGGACGTGCGGCGCGCGGCCCGGGACGCGGCGAAGAGCATCCGCGCTGCGCTCGCCGCCTCGAAGCGGTAGCCCAGCCCCCGGAACCCCCTCGCCTCCGGTCCTACCCGTACCCGGCGTCCTCGATCTGGTCCTCGTCCATGCCGACGTGATGGCCGATCTCGTGCAGCAGCGTGATCCGGAGCTCGTCGATCGCCTCCTCGCGGTCGCGCGCGATGCGTTCGATGTTTCGCCGGTAGAGCTCGATCTTCGGCGGAAGGTGGCCGCTGTCGTCGACGCTTCTCTCGAGAAGTCCCTTGCCGAGGTAGAGACCGAGCGTCAACGGATCCACATCGGGGTGGGGCCGGGGGAGGGGGAGCACCTCGATCGCGGTCTCCTCGACCGCGCGCGCGACCGGCGCCGGCAGCTCCGCCTTCGCCCTCCGCACGACCTCGTCGATCTCCTTTTCCGTGAGCCGCGCCGGCTCCTCGAAGAGGCGCGGCGCGAGCCTCGCCGCCCGCCGGAACCGTGACGCGCCGTCGCCTCCCCGGAACTCCTCGAGGACGCCGCGGTACCACTCCGCCTCCGCCTCGTCCTCCGCCCCGCCGTGCACGCGCGCGAGCGCCGCCTCCGCCTCCTTGAACCGCCAGAGGTGGAAGAGCGCCTTCCCCTCGAGCAGCGGATCGTCGCCCGAACGGGCCGCCGCGAGCGCGTCCTCGAGCCTCCCGAGCTCGAGCCGGGCCCACGCGACGTACCGCCAGAGGTCCTTCGGGTCCTTCTCGCCGCGGATCGCCTTCAGCGCCTCCGCCTCGACGGCCTCGAGCTCCCCCTCGTCGGCGAGCGCGTCGAGCCGGTCGAAAACCTCCTCGGACACGGCGCCTACCGCTCCTCCGCGTCGGCACCGGCCGCGAGGCCGATGACGCCGCGCCGGCTGTTCAGGACGAAGGCGAGCAGCTTCTCCACCTCGGGCGCCCCCCGCCGCACGAGCGCGAGACGCTCCTCGAGGGGGCCCTGCGTCCGGAAGAGCGCGCGGAACGCGTCCTTGAGCGCGTCGATCGACTCGGCCGGGATCCCCGCCCGTTTCAGGCCGACGCGGTTCAGCCCGGTCAGCGTGCGCGGCCGGAAGCCGACGACCATGCAGTACGGGGGGACATCGCGGCTGATGCCCGTGAGTCCCGCGACCATCACCAGCTCGCCGACGCGCGCGAACTGGTGGACCCCCGCGTTGCCCGAGAGGAACACGCGGTCGCCCACCTCCACGTGGCCCGACAGGAGCACCCCGTTGCAGAGCACCACGTGGTTCCCGATCACGCTGTCGTGGCCGACGTGCGAGGTCGCCATGAGGTAGCAGTCGTCGCCGACGACCGTGCAGCCGTCGGGCTTCATCGACCGGTGCACCTGGCTGAACTCGCGGAACACGTTGCGGCTGCCGATGCGCGTCGCGCCCCACGGCCCCGTCCGCCCCTTGACCTGCGGGTCGAGCCCGATCGCCGCGCTGAAGCCGACGATGTTGTCCTCGCCCATCTCGAGCGGGCCCATGACGTTCGCGTGCGGGCCGACCCGCGTCCGCGCGCCGATCGCGACGTCCTTCCCGATCACCGCGTAGGGGCCGACCTCGACGTCCGCGGCGAGCCGCGCGCCCGGGTCGACGATGGCCGTGGCATGGATCCCCACCCCGGGATTCTAAGATGTCGTAGAATCCGCCGCCCGTGCGGCTTCTCCTCCCCCTCCTCCTCGCGGCCGGCTGCGCCTCGACGATCGTGACCGTGGACCGCCAACCCGGCTTCAACGGGAGCTGGAGCCTCGAGGGCACGTCCCTCGACGTGCAGGGCTCGACGGCGACGATCTCCTTCGGGGGCCGGCTGTTCGTGTTCGAGGGCGTCGACTGGCTGCGGGGCCAGATCGACAAGGAGGGGATCATGCTGGCCGGCGCGGACGGGTTCCGGGTCACCGTCGACAAGGAGCGGATCGTGATCCGCGACGGGAGGCTCGCGGCCGACCAGCCGCTCGCGTCGCTGGCCACGGGCGGGCGCTTCGCCTGGCAGGACGGCACCCTGAAGCCGCGGTAGACTCGGGGCGTGCGAGGCGCGCTCCTGCTTCCCGGCCTCTACGCCGCGGTCCTCCTCGCGACGGGAAGCCGGCCCGCGGCGGCGCGGCCGGAGTTCGCGCGGCGCGAGGGGAAGGCGTGCGGCTACTGCCACATCAACCCGCGCGGCGGCGGCCCGCGCAACCAGCGCGGCCTCGAGTACGCGCGCAACGACTTCCGCTTCCCGCCCACGAAGGGCACGGCCCCGGGCGAGCTTCGCCCCGCCGAGCAGGAGGCGTTCGCGCGCGTCACGAAGCTGCTCGACCTCGACCACGTGCCCGCGGCGGTGAAGGACCTGCGCCGGCTCGCCAAGACCGGCAAGAAGGACGACCCTGCGCGCCGCGTCGCGGACGCGCGCCTCCACGATCTCGAGGTGAAGGGTACCGAGATCCTCGGGAGCGCGCGCCTGCTCGTGCGCGGCTCGCACGCCGACGAGGGTGTGGAGCTGCTGCTGCTCGTGGTGACGCTCTACAAGGACCTCGACGTCGGCAAGGAGGCGGCGGACGACGCCCGCGAGCTGCGCCGCGACCACGCGCAGAAGGAACGCATCGCGCGCGAGGAGCGGGAGTCGAAAGCGCGCCTCCAGTACCTCGACGCCCTGCTCCTCCGCGAGGACGGCCACGCCGAGCAGGCGGAGAAGGCGTTCCGCGCGATCATCGAGGGCTCTGAGGGCACGCGCGCCGCGAAGCTGGCCGCAGCCGCGCTCGAGGGGAAGGACGCCGCCGACGTGGCGGAAGCCGAGGCGGCCGCCGCGAAGGCCGCCGGCAAGTGAATCGGGGGGGGCGCGGGGGGGGCCGGTCAGCGCCGCCGAGCGAGATCCCCGAGCTTCTTCGCGGTCACCTTCGCCGCCGGGCACTCGGCCTCGCCGCAGCAGTTGCCCGTCGCGCGACGCTTCGCGTAGCGCCAGAGGAGCCAGCCGGCCGCGAGGGCGACGAGGGAATAGGCCGCGACCTGCTGGATCATCGGAACCCCAGCGCGAGGCCGCCCTGGTAGACGAGGAGGCTTCCGAAGTAGGCGAGCACCGTCATGTATCCGAACATGAAAAGCGGCCAGCGCCACGAATTCGTCTCCCGCTTCACGACCGCGAGCGTGGACATGCACTGGCAGGCGAGGACGAAAAAGACCATGAGCGAGACCGCGGTCAACCACGTGAACCGCCGTCCCCCGGGCCCCTCCGCCTCGCGCAGCTGATCGCGCAGCGCACGGGACGTCTCGTCGACGTCGCCCACGCCGTAGACCACGCCGAGCGCGGACACGAGCGTCTCGCGCGCCGCGAACGAGGAGATGATGCCGATGCCGATCTTCCAGTCGAAGCCGAGCGGCTCGATGGCGGGCTCGATCACGTGGCCGAGGCGGCCCGCGAAGCTCTGCCGCACCTGGTCGCCCGCCTCCTCCGCGCGCACCTCCTCCTTGGGCTCGCCGGCCGCGATCCGCGACTCGGCGCGCTGCTTCACCTCCTCGCTCCTCGGGAAGTACGCGAGGAACCAGAGCACGACGCTCATCGCGAGGATCACGGTCCCCGCCTGCTTCACGAACACGGCGCCGCGGTCGAAGACCGTGCGCAGCACGTCGCGCGGCGACGGGACCTTGTAGCGCGGCAGCTCGAGGATGAAGGTCGACGCCTCGCCGCGGAAGATGGTCTTCCGGAGCACGAGGGCCGCGAGCAGCGCGATCGTGACCGAGAGCGCGTACATGGAGAGAAGCGTGATCGACTGCCAGCGGTGCGGGATGAACGCGCCGATCATCAGCGCGTAGACCGGCAGCCGCGCGCTGCACGACATGAGCGGCGCGACGAGGATCGTGACCATCCGGTCGCGGCGGCTCTCGATCGTGCGCGTCGCCATGATGCCGGGGATCGCGCAGGCGAACGAGCTCATCAGCGGGATGAACGCCTTCCCGTGGAGCCCGACGCCGCGCATGACGCGATCGACGAGGAACGCGGCGCGCGAGAGGTAACCGACGTCGTCGAGGATCGTGAGGAAGAGGAAGAGCAGGCAGATCTGCGGGAGGAACACGAGGATGTTCCCGGCGCCCGCGATCGCGCCGTCCACGAGCAGGTCCGTGAGCACGCCCGGGCCGAGGAGCCCGGCGACGGCGCCCCCGAGCCAGTCGGTGCCCGCCTCGATCCAGCCCATGAACGGCTCGGCCCAGGCGTAGACCGCCTGGAAGATGATCCCCATGATCGCGAGGTAGATCAGGGGGCCGAGGATCCGGTGCGTGACGATCCGGTCGAGGCGCTCGGAGCGGGAGGGGCCCGGGGAGGGGTCCACCCGCCGCACGCGCCGCGCGATGTCGTTGCTGAGCGCGTAGCGGCACTCCGCCTCGGCGGCCTCGCGGTCGATCCCCGCCGCGGCGAGCTGCGCGCGCGCCGCTTGGACGGCCTCCCGGAGCGCCGCGCCGCCGCGCGCGAACGACGGGTCGTCGTCCTCGGCGTCGACGAAGAGGCGCACGGCCTCGCCCTCGACGGCCTCGGGCGGGACGATCGCCGCGCGCGCGACCGCGTCGCGGACGAGCGCGAGCGCCTCCTCGCCGGCGGCGGGGAAGCGCCACGTCCGCCCGGCGGCGCGCCGCGCGCGCCCCACGGCCTCCCGGAGCGCCGGGAAGTTCCGGCCGGTGCGGCCGACGACGGGGACGACGGGCAAGCCGAGTGCCTCCTCGAGGGCGGGCGCATCCACCGGGACGCCCGACCGCTCGGCGACATCGACCATGTTGAGCGCGATGCAGACGGGCATGCCCGTCTCCATGAGCTGGGTCAGGAAGAACAGGTTGCGCTCGAGGTTACTCGCGTCGACGACCGCGAGGATGACGTCGGGCCGCGGCGAGCCGGGCTGGAGCCCGAGGAGCACGTCGCGCGCGATGCGCTCGTCCTCGGCGCGCGCGTGGAGGCTGTAGCAGCCGGGCAGGTCGACGAGCTGCGCGCGCCCCTGCGGCAGCGTCATCTCCGCCTCGATGCGCTCCACCGTCACGCCGGGGTAGTTCGCGACCCTGTGGCGGAGCCCCGTGAGCCCGTTGAAGATCGACGTCTTCCCGCTGTTCGGGTTGCCCGCGAGGGCGACGCAGAGGGTGCGCGCGGCGGGACGCGCCTCAGGCGGGCTCGACAAGGATCGTGCGAGCCTCCGACCGCCGCAGGGAGACGTGGTAGCCGTGCAGCTCGATCTCCATGGGATCCCCGAGCGGCGCGAGGCGCACGACCCTCAACGCCGTGCCCGGCACGAAACCCATCTCGAGGAGGCGGCGACGGGCGCCGTTCTCGGCGGCGACGACCCGGACGACCGCCCGGCTCCCGGGAGCGATGCGGTCAAGCCCGGTCCCTTGGGGGACGGAGGGCGCCTCGGTCGGCGGCGGCACGGTAGCGACCTTCATCGGACGACTTTGAGATTCAGTCTCAGCCACAAGAGTACCTCTCCGATCAAGGGCATGCAAGGCGCCGAGAACCGCTGCGGGCACCCGCGCGCGGAATCGCGCAGGCCCCTTCACCGGGCGGCTTCCGGGGTCGTCGTTCAAGGGCACCCGCAAAGAGGTTGCCACGGCGGGCCGCCCCTCCCCCCCTGCTCTCCCCCCGGCCCCCTCACACCCCCTGCGCGGCGGACCGACGGGGCGGGGCGCCCGAGCGCCGCCAAGCGGGCCCGAATCGCCTCCCCGCTTGACTCCGGCGTCGCCGGCCCTAGGTTGAGGTGCTCTTGCCGATGCCCCAGACCCGCACGATCCGCGCCCGCAGCGAGATGGACCAGGCGTACTACGAGACGCTCGTCCAGCTCATCCGCAGCCAGGGCTATCGCGAACTGGCCGCCGCGACGGTGTTCGCCGAGGCCCTCCACCTCGTGCCCGGCCTCGCCTTCAAGAAGAAGGTGGTCCAGCACGTGAACGAGGAGATGGAGCACTTCGAGGTCTGCTGCGATCTCTACGAGGAGATCGGCGCGGGCGATCTCGAGGTCGTCGCGAGCGCCATCCTGCGCGAGCGGACCCCGATCCCGCGGATCGAATCGTTCCTCGAGCTCGGCATCGCGCAGTTCCTCTACGACCGCGCCTCGGCGTTCCAGCTCCGCGAGTACGAGAACTGCAGCTTCGACCCCTACTGCCGCATCGTCGGCAAGATCCTCGAGGAGGAGGAGGGGCACGAGAGCTTCGGCGCGGAGATCATGGTCGAGCACGGACGCGACGCGGCGCAGCGGGCGAGGATGCAGGAGATCTTCAACAAGTGGTTCGCGGTCTCGCTCCGGTCGTTCGGCCGCCCCGGCACGCCCGGCAACCGGTATGCGATCTCGGTGGGGCTGAAGACGCGCGACAGCGCCGCGGTCGCGCAGGAGTACCTCGACGGGCTGCGGACGGTGATGCGCCTCTCCGGCATCGTCTTCCCGACCCGCGAGGAGCTGAAGCGGCTCGGCGTGGAGACGTCGCCCGACATCGACCTGCGGCTGTGAGCTTCTCGGCCGCGGGCTCGCTGCTCTTCTCGCCCGTAACGATCCGCGGCGTCCGCCTCGAGAACCGCGTCGTCCTCCCCGCCATGGTCACGCGCCTCTCCGGCGAGGACGGCCTCGTCAACGCGGACGTGCGCGACCGCTACCTGCGTTTCGCGAAGGGCGAGCCGGGCCTCATGGTCCTCGAGGCGATGGGCGTCAACGAGACCAAGAGCGGGCCGCTCCTGCGCGCGAGCCACGACCGGTTCGTGCCGGGCCTGAAGGGCCTCGCGCGCGACCTCCACGCCGCCTCCCCCACCAAGGTCGCCGCCCAGATCATCCACTTCCTGAAGATCGCCCGCACCGGCTGGCGGCAGCGGGTCCAGGACCTCGACCGCGCCGCGATCGAGGGGATCGTGGAGGCCTACGGCGAGGCCGCGGCCCGCATCCGGGATGCGGGGTTCGACGGGGTGGAAATGCACATGGCGCATGCCTATACCCTGTCATCCTTCCTTTCCCGCATGAATGACCGCCGCGACGAGTTCGGCGGCGCGTCGGTCGAGAACCGCCTGCGCGTCCCGTCCCTCGCGCTCACCCGGGTCCGCGAGCGGGTAGGCCCCGACTTCCTCGTGGGCATCCGGTTCGACGGCGAGGAGGCGATCAAGGACGGGTACAGCGTCGGCGACGCCGCGCTGTTCGCGGTCCGTTTCGCGCGCCTCGGCGCCGACTACGTCTCGATCTCGGCGGGCGGGAAGTTCGAGGACGCGATCCACGTCGAGGGCGAACCCCTCTACCCCTACACCGGCTACAGCGGCGACCGCTGCATGCCGAGCGCGGGCTACCCCGACGGGCTCAACGTCTACCTCTCCGAGGGGATCCGCCAGGCGCTCCTCGGGCGCGGCTGCCACGTCCCCGTGGTCGCGACGGGGAAGATCCGCACGCCGGAGCTCGCGGAGCGGATCCTTCGCGACGGGCGCGCCGACCTCGTCGGCATGGCGCGCCAGCTGCTCGCCGACCCCGATTGGCCGCGGAAGGTGCGCGACGGGCGCGCGGACGCCGTCGTCCCCTGCGTCTACAACAACGTCTGCAAGGCGCTCGACGAGCGGTTCCACCGCGTGCGCTGCACGCTCTGGAGAAAGCACGATCTTCACGCCCCCGAAGCCCCCTCCGATCGCACGCCCCCGGCGTGGCCCGCGGGGTCGCGCGTGACGGCCTCCGGGCATCGCGGCGGCGTCCGCCTGGAGTGGACCGCCGCCACCGACGACGGGGGCGTCTACGGCTACATGGTCCTCCGCTCCGAGGCCGGGGGGCCCTTCCTCCACGTCGACTCGGCGCGCGGGGTGTCGCACCGCTTCGACGATTTCTCCGTGCTCGGCGGCACGCCCTACCGCTACCAGGTCGTCGCCTACGACCTCGCGGGCAACCGTTCGGCGCCGCTCGGCCCGGTCGCGATCGCGCCGGAGGCGCACGGTGACTGACCTCGCGCTCGTGACCGGCGGCGAGACCGGCATCGGGAGGGCCATCCTCGACCTCCTGCGCGCGCGCGGCTACGAGGTGCGGAGCGTCTCGCGACGCACCGGCACGGACCTGCTCGACCGCGCGGCGATTGACCGGCTGGTGAAGAACCTGACGCGAATTGACCTTCTGGTCAATAACGCGGGCATCGCCGAGTCGGCGCCGCTCGCGAGGACGTCGGACGAGATGTGGGACCGCCACCTCGCGCTCGACGTGACCGCGCCCTTCCTCCTCTGCCGCGCGGCGCTCCCGCTGCTCCGGAAGTCCGGGCACGGCCAGATCATCAACATCGCGTCGACGGCGGGGCTCCGCGGCGGGCCCTACATCGCCGCGTACGCCGCGGCGAAGCACGCGCTCGTGGGGCTCTCGCGGGCGCTCGCGGCGGAGATCAAGGACGTCTCGGTCGACTGGGTCTGCCCCGGCTTCGTCGACAGCGAGCTGACCGACCGCTCGGTCGCGCGGATCGCGAAGGAGACGGGGCTCGCCGAAGCGGAGGCGAGGAAGCGCCTCGCGGCGATGAACCCCTGCGGCCGGCTGATCCGGCCCGACGAGGTCGCGGCGTCGGTCGGGAGGCTGCTCGACCGCCCCGGCACCGGCCGCGAGGTGGTGCTGGAATAGAGGGGGTCCGGGGGCCGGCCTCGACCGTCGCGATCAGGCCGGCGCGGCCGTCGCGAGCCCGAGCGACGTCGCGGCCGTCGTCATGCGCGCGTCGTAGGTGACGACCTCGCGGAGCAGGGCACCGAACGTCCGGGCCGCGGCGAGATGGATCGCGTCGAGGCTTCGCAGGACGCCGCCGTCGAGGGACGCCGCGGCGTCGAGGAGCGTGTCGTCGAGGCTGAGCAGGCGCGTGCGGGCGAGCACGCGTCGCGCCAAGGCGGTCGCCTGGCGTCCATGGCCGCGAACGGCGCGAATGACCTCGACGCGCGCGAGCGCACAGGACACGCGGATGGGCCGGCTCTTGAGGTGACGCCGTAGCGCCGACGACTCCGGCTCCGCCACCACGAGCTTCACGAGCGCCGATGAATCGAGGTAGGCGACGGTCGCCTTAGCGCTCATCCGCCCGAATCTCCGTGAGGGTCTTGGAGGGAAGCGGCGCGCCGCGCTTGGCGCGCACCGGGCCGCCGAGGTCGAGCAGGTCGCCCTCTTCTGCGGTCAACCGCCCGGTCGCCTCCAGCCCATCGAGGGCGTTCTTGGGACGGATGGGCACGAGGGTGGCGACCGGACGGCCACGGTCGGTCACTTGGATGACCTCACCGTGGCGCACGAGGCGCAGGCACTCGCTTGCGCGCTGCCGCAGCTCCCGGATACCGATCGACTTCATGGACTACTTGTAGCACATCTGCGAACCTGCGCAAGAGAGGTCTCTCCGGACGTGATCCGGCTCCCCGCTCCTCCGTCCGCTCGGGATGCTCCGGAGTCCCGGGTCGAGATCCGGAGGTCCATGCCGACATCCCGGCCGGATTCCGGCGGGCGAGGCGCCGAGGAGGGGCGGCTTTGCCGGGCTGGGCGCAATCGGGTAAAACCGTGGCTTCAATGGGGGCGCCGTTCGATCTCTCCGTCGCCGAGGGCATCGGCTGCATCACGTTCAACCGGCCGAAGTCGCTCAACTCGCTCACGTTCGAGGTCTACCGGGAGCTCGTCCGGTTCTTCGAGGACGCGCGCCGGGACACGGGCCTCAAGGTCGTGGTCCTGACCGGCACCGGCAAGGGCTTCTGCAGCGGCGGCGACGTCTTCGACATCATCGGCGAGCTCGTCAAGATGCCCATGGACGGCGTCCTCGAGTTCGCGCGCATGACGGGCGACCTCGTGAAGGCGATCCGGCTCCTCGACCGCCCGGTGATCGCCGCGGTCAACGGGCTCGCGGCCGGCGCCGGCGCCGTGATCGCGCTCGCCTGCGACCTCCGCGTGTGCGCCGCATCCTCCTCGTTCCGCTTCCTCTTCACGCAGGTGGGCCTGACGGGCGCCGACATGGGCGCGGGCTACCTGCTGCCGAAGGTCGTGGGCCTCTCGAAGGCCACGGAGCTGCTGCTGCTCGGCGACGCGGTGGACGCGGATACCGCGGCGCGGATCGGCCTCGCGAACCGCGTCGTCCCCGACGCCGAGCTGATGCCCGCCGCGACCGAGTGGGCGCGCCGGCTCGCCGAGGGGCCGACGCTCGCGATCTCGATGACGAAGCGGATGCTCCAGAACGAGCTCAACATGGACATCGTGACTGCCGTCGAGGCGGAGGCGCAGGCGCAGGCCCTGATGCTCCAGGGGCGGGACCACAAGGCGTTCTACGAGGCGTTCAAGGAGAAGCGCAAGCCGCGCTTCGAGGGGGCGTGATGGCAAGGGGCTCCGGGGAGGCGGACCTCCGCGCGCGCGTCCGCGCCGCGGTCGAGAAGCACGTCGTCCCCCACGCGCGCGAGGCCGACGCGACCCGCACGTTCCTCCGCGCGCCGCTCGAGGCGCTCGCGAAGGAGGGGTTCGTGGGCGGGCCGATCCCGCGCCAGTACGGCGGCCAGGGGATGACGAACGAGGAGTCCGTCATCATCTACGAGGAGGTCGGGAGGGCCTGCGCCGCCACGCGCGGGTTCCTCGCCGTGCAGGTGGGCCTCGTCGCGCAGTGCATTCTCGACTGGGGAAGCGACGCCCAGAAGGCGCACTGGCTCCCGCGCCTCTGCTCCCTCCAGGCGATCGGCTGCTACGCGCTCACGGAGCCCGAGGCCGGCTCCGACGTGACCGCGATCCAGACCGTCGCGAAGGGGAACAAGCTGCGGGGCGAGAAGTGGTGGATCACCAACGGCAACGTCGCGGATGTGGCGATCGTCTTCGCGCGCACGGGCCCGGAGCGGCGCCGGGGCCTGACCGCGTTCCTGGTCACGGACTTCGAGCGGGAGCGGATGAAGGAAGCGGAGCTCGGCCATCGCGGCGCCGACCACGCGCGGCTCCGCTTCGAGGACGCTCCCGGCGAGCTGCTCGGCGCCCAGGGCCAGGGGTTCGAGATCGCGATGACCGCGCTCGACCACGGCCGGCTCGGCGTCGCCGCGGGCGCGGTCGGGATCCACGACGCATGCGTCGACGAGTGCGTGAAGTTCGCGAGGGCCCGGCGCCAGTTCGGGAAGCGGATCGGCGACTTCCAGCTCGTCCAGGGCGACCTCGCGGACATGGCGTGCGAGCTCGAGGCCTCGCGTCTCCTCTGCCGGGAGGCGGCGAGGATGCAGGACGCGGGCGATGCCCTCGCCCACCGCTTCACGTCGATGGCGAAGCTCTACTGCACCGAGGCGGCGTCCCGCGCGGCGGGCAAGGCGGTCGTCCTCCTCGGCGCGCGCGGCTACTTCAACAGGTACCCGGTCGAGCGCCACTACAGGGACATCAAGGGGCTCGAGATCTACGAGGGCACGTCGCACATCCAGCGCCTGATCGTCGGCCGCGACCTCGTGGGCCCCGACGAGGACAGGCCCGACGCGCGGCCCCTCCGCCCGCGCACGCCGAGGGCGATCCGGGCGGACGACACCCAGCCTCTCCCGCTCGTCGACCTCCACCCCTCGACGAGCCCGCCCCGGCCCCCGAAGCCCCCCCAAATCAAGGGATGAGAGATGGATTCCCCCTTCTGGAACCCCAAGAACGAGAAGATGCCGAGGGAGCAGCTGAAAGCGCTGCAGCTCCTGAAGCTCCGGCGCATGTGCGAGTGGGCGGAGGCGGAATCCGACTACCACCGCCGCGCGTTCGAGAAGGCGAAGTTCGCGCCGGCGCAGCTGAAGACGCTCGACGACATCCGCCGGATCCCGATCATGACGCGCGCGGACTGGATGGCATGCCAGGCGGAGAAGCCGCTCTTCGGCGACCTCGTCACCGCGCCGCGCGAGCACGCGATCCGCTACCACCTGACGTCGGGCACGAGCGGCCGGCAGCCGCTGCGCGTGCTCGACTCGATGCGCGACTGGGAGTGGATCGCGGAGATGTGGTGCTACGGCTTCTGGGCCTTCGGCGTGCGCCCCGCGGACACGGTCTTCTTCGCGTTCAGCTACGGCTCGTTCATCGGGTTCTGGGGCGCGCACTACTGCTGCGAGAAGCTCGGCGCGCTCGTGCTGCCGTCGGGCAACATGACCACCGAGAACCGCGTGAAGCAGATCGTCGAGATGGAGGCGACGACCGTCTGCGCGACGCCGACCTACGCGCTGCGGATGGCGCAGGCGGCGCGCGAGATGGGGATCGACCTCCCCTCGAGCCGCGTCAACAAGCTGATCGTCTCCGGCGAGCCCGCGGGCTCGATCCCGGCGGTCAAGCGGATGCTCGAGCAGCAGTGGGGCGCGAAGTGCGGCGACACGGCGGGCATGACCGAGATCGGCACGATCATGATCTTCGAGTGCTCGCACCAGCCGGGCGGAACGCACATCATCGAGGACAACTTCATCGAGGAGGTCGTGAACCCGAAGACGACGGAGGCGGTGGGGTACGGGGAGGAGGGGGAGCGGATCGTCACGAGCTTCGGCCGCGGCTTCATCCCGCTCCTGCGCTACCGGACCGGCGACCTCGTCATGCGGATGCCCTGGAACAAGTGCACGTGCGGGCGCACGTTCGACTGGTACGAGGGGGGGATCCGGGGGCGGACGGACGACATGAAGGCGATCCGCGGCACGAACGTCTACCCGCGGGCGGTCGAGTCGATCGTGCGCGAGTGCGAGGAGATCGACGAGTTCCAGATCGTCCTGTGGCGCAAGGACAACGTGCAGGACGAGATCACGGTGAAGATCGAGGTGAAGCCGGGCTGCGAGGCGAAGACCGGCGAGCTGCTGCCGCGGCTCGGCAGGGACCTCGCGGCGGCGCACGAGGGGCTCCGGTTCAACGTGGAGTGCGTGGAGCACGGCAAGCTGCCGCGCTACGAGCTGAAGGCGAAGCGGCTCAGGGACGAACGGGAGTACAAGTGATGGACCTGCTCGGCCAGAAGACGACGGACGTCGAGCGCGAGGTGCTCCGCGTCTACAACGATCTGAAGGCACTCGCGGCGCGCGACGACGCGCCGCCGTGCGTGCAGCGCAACGCCAAGAAGGCGCTCGCGTGCCTGTGGCAGGCGGTGAACGACCTGGACCTCTCGTTCGAGCAGCTGCGCGACCTGGGGGTGTGAACGCCCCCGGACCCCCTCGGCGTCGCCTACCGCTGGACCGCAACGACCCGGAAACCGATGTGGTCGTAACGCCGCTCCGGCTCGAAACGCAGCCGGAACGCGGACCGGCAGGGCCAGCCGTCGTCGGCCCAACACCCGCCGCGGCGGACGCGGGACACGCCCCCGTGCTCGCTCCTCGTGGCCGAGCCCTTCGCGTCGCGCAGGTCGGGATCCACGCCGCCCGGCAGCCTCGCGTGGTACCAGTCCCGGCACCACTCGTACGTGTTGCCGTGCATGTCGTGAAGGCCCCACGCGTTGGCCGGGTAGCTGCCGACCGGGGCTGCCCGCTCCAGCGACGGCCCGGCCTCGGCCCCGTTGTACGGCTCGCCCCGGAAGTTCGCCTGCTTGCTGCTCAGCCTGTCGCCGAACGCCGTGGCGGTCACGGTCCCGGCACGGCAGGCGTACTCCCACTGCGCCTCGGTGGGGAGCCGGAACTCCCAGTCCCGCGGGATCCCGCCGGACCGGCGGCAGAGCACGGTCAGCGCGAGGCAGAACGACTCCGCTTCCGCGAAGTTGACGTTGCCGACCGGGAGGTCGTCCGCCTCGGGCAGCTCCGCCGTCGGCACGCCCGGCAGTTTGCCCAGGACACGCCTCCACTGCCCCTGCGTCACCTCGTACTTGCCCATCCAGAAGCCCCTGGCGAGCGTCACCTCGACCTGATCCTCGCCGGGGCGTCGTTCGGGTTCGCCGGGCGGGCTGCCCATGAGGAACCGGCCGGGCGGGCACCAGCAGAGGCGGAGGTCCGAGACCTCCCGCTCCTCCCCCGCCTCGGATCCGCGGAACGCGGACGGCGCAACGGCCGGCGGCGCCGCCGGGTCGGTGCGCTGGCAGGCGGCGACGGCCCCCGCGAGAAGGACGAGAACACGCCGCCGAACTCGTCGCGGCGACGCTCCCACGGACGCGTGCCACGTCACTGCCGCAGGATCTTCTCCATCGCCTTCCCCTTGGCGAGCTCATCGATCAATTTGTCCAGGTAGCGGACGTTCCGCATCAGCGGATCCTCGATCTCCTCCACGCGAACGCCGCACACCACGCCCTTGATGAGCGAGCTCTTCGGATGGATGGCCGGGGCCTCCGCGAAGAAGGCCTCGAGGTCGCATTCCTGTTCGATCCGCCCCCGGAGCCCCTCCTGGTCGTAGCCCGTCAACCAGCAGATGATCCGGTCCACTTCCTCCTTCGTGCGGTTCTTGCGTTCCGCCTTCTGGACGTACAGCGGATAGATCTTCGAGAACTTCATCGCGAAGATGTGATGCTTGGGCACCGTCATTTGCCCCGTCCCCCCGCCGCGTTCTGCGCGACCCGCGCCTTGACGATCCGCCGCACCAGCGCGGCCGGGAGCGGACGATCGGGCGTGAACCGGATCGTGCCCTTGCTCGTGCGGAAGCCACCGAGCTCGGCCTTGAACGCCGCGACGGTCGTGCCGTCCATCGGGAAGAGCGAGCAGTGCTTCGCGCTCGCGCTGAAACCCACGAGCGGCCGGCCGCCGTGCCGGAGCGCCGGCATCCCGTAGCTGATGCACTCCTCCGCCCCCGGCGCCGCCGCGCGGATCTGCTTCCGCAGCCTCAAGAGCGCGGCGCGCTGGTCCGCCGGGAGCCCCGCGAAGTACGCGTCGATCGGATTCGCCTTCCGCGCGGGCATGAGAGCGCGATTGTAGCCGCGGACCGGGCCCCCGGAGCGACCGACCCTCGGTCATCGGATCATCCAAGGTCTCCCCCTCACTCCCCGCCGGA
Source organism: Planctomycetota bacterium (assembly GCA_036273915.1). Classification (GTDB taxonomy): domain Bacteria; phylum Planctomycetota; class PLA2; order PLA2; family PLA2; genus PLA2. The sequence goes on from DASUGR010000246.1 coordinate 26,813, forward strand.
GGCAGCGACGCACTTCGCGACGGCCGTCTCCAGGTCGAGGCGCATCCGCTCCCGGCAGAGGAGCGTGCCGGGCGTAGCCGGCGAGCCACGCGACGCCGGGCCCCCGCGCATGCGGCGGGGATCACCCCCCCGCGTCGTGCTCGTGGCCGGCCCCCCCGGCGCAGCGGATCCGAGGGGGCTTCGGGGGCCGGATGTTCCCCAGAGAGCCGGACGTCGGTGGAGGGTGCAGGAGGATCCTCCATGGCGCACCGGACGCTCGTCGCCCTCGCTCTCGGACTGCTCTCGATTGCAGGCGGGTGCACGGAGGATGAAGGAGAACCCGAACCCGCCCCCCAGGGACCCCAGGAGGTCCAGTTCTCCTCGCTCGCGACCATCGACAAGACGGAGCTCCAGTTCTGCTGCGATCCGAACGCCCCATTCCCGCAGACGGTCGGGACGATCCAGTTGACCACCTACGTGGCGGACCCCGTCGAGTTCACCTCGCCGGGTCAAGTGCAGGTCGAAGGACCGGTTCAGAGCACATTCCTCGACGCCGACGACAATCCGACGGACGACGAGGAGTCCGCGGTGAAGGTCGTCGAAACGTACGAGGTCATCGTGGACTCATGCCCTCCGGATCTCGGGTGGACGATCCAAATCAGGGTCACGGAAGGCGGTGAAGACGGCGACTATGCCGTCGAGAACTTGCTGATCGAGAACGACTGCCCGCCTGCCGAACCCCCGGTCGAGCTCGCGTGCGGGGTCCCCGACCAGCTCTGGACCACGCAGGGGCCGATCGTGAACGTCACGACCGCCGATCAGGTGCTGGTCGTCGGCACCGACATGGGCGCCTGCGACGGCACGGTGGCGGGCGGGCTCGCCGATATCCTCTCGCTGAGCAGCACGAAGTACGGCGCATTCCTCCTGCGCCACGTCGCGTCGAGCACGGAGGCCGCGCTCGCGTACGGCCCGGACGGCATCGCGCTGCGCGCGTTCGATGGCGGCTGGGGGTTCACGATGGTAGATCCGTTCGTGCCCGGCGTGGACCGGAACACCACGGACGCCATCCCCACCGCGGACGACTCCGACTCCGCCGAGGCGATCATCACGCGCCGCGGGAGGAACCGGGTCGAGATCTTGAGCTACAACGACACCACGCAGTACTTCACCGATGTCGTAATCCTCGGGGCCTCGTTCTTCCCCGGCGCCAACGGCAACGCGATCTCGGCCTGCCGCCCCGAGATCGGAGGGCCGGTCTACGTCCTCTTCAACAGCACGACGTCGCAGCTCTACGTGAAGACCGACCCGCTGGACAACTCCACACCCGCGACACCCGTGGCGACACTCGGGAGCGACGGGCGTCGGGTCCGGCACGAGGGGGACCTCCTCTTCATCAGCCTCTCTGCGGACAACAAGCTCGCCGTGGTCAACCGGACGACGCTTGCCGTCGCGACGTACGACGTGGGCAATGGCCCGATCGGAATCGACACGCAGACGCTGCCCAACGGCGACATCGCGGCGCTCACGACCGGGTTCAACGACCACACGTTCACGATCACGGTCGTCCATGCCGACGGGACCTTCGTCTCGAGCTTGACCGAGCCCGTGCCGTCCGGGGGCCAGAACCCGGGGAGCGGCGTCTTCCTCGATGACGAGAAGGTGGCGATCTCGGCCAACGGCAGCGGCAAGATCTACGTCTTCCCCTACGCCCCCACTCCGCATTGAGGGCGAGGCCCGGGGCGGTCACCGCCCGCGCCGGGTCGCCAGCTCGTACGCCTTCCGGAACCGTTCGAGGGCGCGCAGCCGCGCCTGCTTCGCGGCGTCGTAGGAGACGCCGAGGCGCGCCGCCTGGTCCTCGAGCGGGACGTCCTCGCTGGACCAACGCACGAGGTCCCTGTCCTTCGGGAGGAGCGTCGCCAGGGCCTCGAGCGCGAGCTTCAGCTGCTCCTTCCGCGACGCGAAGGTCGAGGGGCCCGTCGCGGTCGACGCCGGGTCGGCCGCCGTGAGGCGCAGCAGCGCGCCGGGGTTGCGACGGAGCGCCGACCAGTGCTTCTCCCGGTCGGCGAGATAGCTGCGCGCGAGCGCGTGCAGCCAGGCGAAGAAGGCCTCCCTCCCCTCGTACCGGAACTCCGCCGCGTGCTCCAGCGCGCGGAGCCGCACGCCCTGGAGCAGATCCTCCTCGGTCTCGCGGTCGAGGAGGCGCTTCCCGTTCTTCCGGAGGAAAAGCAGCAGGTCCGCCGAGTGCGCGGCGAGGAGCGAGCCCAAGTCCTCCTTCACGGCGCCCCCCGGGTCACGAGGCGGAAGCCGAAGTCGCTCGTCGCCATCTGCGGCCCGTAGCCCTCGCCGTAGACCTTGAAGAGGTCGGGGATCGCCTGCGCCCACGACCCCCCGCACATCCGCTTCAGCCCGCGCGGCTCGTCGTACCACGCGTCCACCCACTCCTTCACGCCGCCCGCGAGGTCGAACACGCCCGCAAGCGACTCGTCGATGGGGTAGCGGAGGATCGGCTCCGGGCCTGCCTCCGGCCGCGCGTAGCAGGACTTCACCCACTTCGGCCGGAAGGAGTCGCCGAACGGGTAGTGCCACCCGAAGCCACCCGTCGCCGCCGCGACCCACTCCTCGTACGTCGGGAGGTCGTAGGTCCGCCCGTCCCGCCCCGAGCGCCACACCGCGTAGGCGCGCGCCGCGTCGAACGTGACGCCGAACGCGGGCCAGTCGGCGCGCGTTCCGGGCAGGAGCCCGTACCGCCCCCCGCTCTCCGGAAGCCGGATCGGCTCCCCCACGGAGCGCGGGAGGAGCGCCTCGTCCCGCGGGACCGCGTTCAGGAAATCCAGGTACTCCTGCGCCGTGACCTCCCGCTCCATGATGAGGAAGTCCGGCCCGTCCTGGACGCGGGTGCGGACGAACCCGTCCGGCAGGGACCCGTCGGGGAAGAGCGGGAGCCTCCTCTCGAACGGAACATCGGGCGCCACGAGGAAGAGGACCCGCCGCTCCTCGAACCCGGCCTTCCGGAGGATCGCGACGTAGGCGCCCGCGTCGAGCTCGACGTCGAAGAGCGGCGTTTCGCCGAGGAGGGACTGGGGACCGGCGTAGAACGGCGCCGCGGTCTCCCGCCCCCGAAGCCCCCCCGCGAGCCTCACGCTCGAAACGGCGCCGTCCCGCCAGACGCGCGCGAGCGCCCCGCCCCGCTCCACCGCCTCGCGGGCGCCGCCCACCGGGACATCGAGCCGGGGGACTTCCCCCGACCGCCCGAACTCGAACCGCGTCCCCGATGGCGCCCGCTTCTCCGCGTCCCAGAGGTCGAGGACGTCCGCGCCGTCGATCCGGAGGAGTCGGTCGAAGCGGCGGATCGCGCCCTTGTCGTCGAGCGCCATCACCAGATTGCGGATCGGGGCGCCCTCGATCTCGAGGACGAGATCGGGACTCCCGAGGATGCGAACCGCGAACGCACCGGGCACGAGCCCCTCGGGCATGCCGCGCCACGGCACCGGCACTTGCCGCCGGTCCCCGCCGGGCACGAGCTCCGCCTGCTCGACGCAGCGAAAGAGGTGGATCTCGGCGCCCGGGGGCTCCGACGCGAGGGAGACGCGCCCCGACCGGCGGAGCGTGGGCACGTGCCGGCCCTCCCGGTCGTAGCGCTCGACGAGGCGCCGGTAGAACGCGAGGTCCAACGCGTCGCGGAGGGCGACGCCCTCCTTCCACTTCTCGAGGTAGAGGTCGGCCCGCACCGCGTCGGTGTCCGCCGCCTCGGGGTCGAGCTGGTCGGCACGGCGCAGGAGGTCGAGCACCTCGTAGAAAGCCGTCTCGCGCTCGCGCCGGGCGGCCAAGACGTCACCCTCGGTCTGCTCCAGGAGCCGGTCCTCGTCGGCGGTGAAGTACCTTGCGTGCACGCTCTTCTCGAACCCCTTCACCTTCGCCTCGAGCACCTCGGTCGCCGCCCGCCTGGCGCGGTAGTCGCCGATGCGCCGGCGCGCTTCCTCGACCGCGCGCAGGGCGGCGTCGCGGCGACCGCGGCGCTCCTCCGACGCGCGGTACGCGAGGAAGATCGCGAGCGCGACCGCGGCGACGAGCGCCGTCGCCAGCGCGGCCGCGGGGCCGGGCTTCCGCCGGGACCACTTGGCCGCCCGGGTCAGGAGCCCGGCCGGCCGCGCGCGGATCGGGCGGTCGCCGAGGAACGCCTCGAGATCGTCGGCGAGCGCCGCCATCGTCGGATAGCGCCGCGCCGGATCCCGCTCGAGCGCCTTCAGCGCGATCACCTCGAGGTCGCGCGGCACCGCGTTGTTGAGCCGCCGGGGCGGGACCGGCTCGTCGGTCCGGAGCCGCCGCAGCAGCAGCTCGAGGCTCTCTCCATCGTGCGGCACGCGGCCGGTCAGGCACTGATAGAGCGTGGCGCCGAGGGAGTAGACGTCGGCCCGTCCGTCCACGCCGCGCGTGGCGCCGAGGAGCTGCTCGGGCGCGCTGTAGAGCGGCGATCCGGCGAAGGTCTCCGTGACCGTCTTCCCGCGCCACCGCTCGTCCCTCGCGATCCCGAAGTCGAGGAGGCGCGGCTTCCCCTCGGGCGTCACGCGGATGTTGGACGGCTTGATGTCCCGGTGGATGATCCCCTCGCCGTGCGCGTAGGCGAGCGCGCGCGCGAGGTCGCGCATCCACTCGGCGACGCCGCGCGGCGGGAGCGTGCGCCCCTCGGCCGACGCCTCCTTCAGGAGCTCCTCCAGCGCCTTGCCGGGCACGAGCTCCATCGCGAGGTAGCGGACGCCCGCCTCCTCCCCGAGCGCGTAGACGCCGACGATCCCCTCGTGCCGGAGCTTCGCGACCGCGAGCGCCTCGCGGCGGAACCGCTCCGCCGCGACCGGCGAGTCGAGGAGCTCCGGGCGGATCACCTTGAGCGCGACCGCGCGGCCGAGCGGCTCCTGCTCCGCGAGGTAGAGCACCCCCATCCCGCCGCGGTCGAGCGGCCGGATCAGCCGGAACTCGCCGAGCCGCTCGAACGGGAGCCCCGCCTGGGCAGCCGCCGCCGCGGGCGTCGCGGCGCGCGGCTCGTCGAGCATGCGGTGGAGCGCCTCGATGCGCCGACGGAGCGCGGGCCCCCCGTCGGGATGCTCGGCGCAGAACGCGTCGGGAGGCACCGCCCGCCCGTCGAGGCAGGCGTCGAGGTAGATGTCGTAGAGCTCCTCGTCGCGGTTCACCGCACCGGAGAGAGGTAACGACTCGGCGGCACGTGCGCAAGATGGAGGGGGCTTCGGGGGCGGGAGCCCTCGAATCCCCCGAGTGCCGGGGACGCCGGCCTGCGGCGCCGGGCGGCCGCCTGCCCCCGAAGCCCCCTCACCTCGAAGCGCGGAAGCTCACGACGCCTGTTGCGACGCGAGGTACTTCGCGACGGCCGTCTCCAGGTTGAAGTGCATCCGCTCGCGGCCGAGGAGCGAGCCGAGCGCGGAGCGCTGAACGACCGCCAGCACCCCCGGGCTCATGCCTACGAGCCACAGCGACACGCCCCTCTCGCGCATCCGCTTCTCGCCCTCGACCAGCATCTTCAGGGCGGTGTACTCGAGATCGAACACGCTCCGGAGGTCGATCGCGACGACCTTCGGGTTCGCCGCCTCGACGGCCGCCCTCATCTTCTCCCCGATGCGGGCCGCGTTGGCGAAAAAGATCCGCCCCTCCGGCCGCAGCAGCAGGAGCGCCGGGAAGCCCTCGTCCTCCGGGTGCTCCGGCGTCCGCGGGCGGAACACGTTCGTGCCGGGCTTTCGTCCGAGCACGTGCACCGGCGGATCGGCCGCCTGGTGGGCAAGGGCCACGAGCGACACGACGATCGCGACCACGATCCCCGGCAGCGTGCCCAGGAGGACGACGCCGAGAAGCGCGGCCAGCGCCCAGACGAACTCGGTGCGCCGGATCTCGAGGATCGCGCGGAACTCCTTCGGCTTGATGAGCCCGACCGAGTAGACGATGACCACGGCGGCGAGCGTCGCCGCCGGCATCAGGCTGATGAGCGGGGCGAGGAAGAGCGCCGTCAGCAGCGCGGCCCCCGCCGTGACGAGCGCCGAGAGCTGGGTGTGCGCGCCCGCGAGGCGGTTCACCGCGGTCTGCGACGTGCCGCCGCCGGAGGGCATCGCGCCGAACGCGGCGCCGCCCGCGTTCGCGAGCCCCGTCGCGAGGAGCTCGACGTTCGGCCGGAGGCGCGGCTCGTCGCTCTTCGCGAAGGCACGGCCGGCGGCCATCGTCTCGGTGAAGCTCATCAGGGCGATGCCCATCGCCCCGGGCCAGAGTCTCGCCGCGAGCGAGAGGTCCGGGAGGCCCATCGAGGGAAGGCCCCGCGGGATGTCGCCGACGGGCGCCACGCCGTGCGACTTGAGCCCGAAGAGGCCGAGCGCCGCGATCCCCCCCGCGACCACGACCAGCGGCGCCGGAACGCGCGGCACGAACGCCTCGATCCCGATCAGCCCGACGATCGTGACCACGCCGACGAGGAGCGTCGGCACCGAGGCGTCGGGGACGCCCTGGATCGTGTGGAGCAGGTTCTCGAGGAAGTTGCCCTTCTCGATATGGAACCCGAGGAGCTTCGGCACCTGGTCGAGCACGATGACGAGGCCGATCCCCGACTTGAAGCCGACGAGCACCGGCTCGGAGATGAAGTCGGCGACGAAGCCGAGCCGCAGGAGCGAGGCGACGAGGAGGATCGCGCCCACGAGGATCCCGAGCGTGACCGTGGCCGTGAGCATCGCCGCGGCGTCGGCGCCGGGGAGGGCCTCGCCGAGGGTCGCCCCCACGAGGATCGCGATCGTCGTGGTCGTGCTCACGCTGAGCACGCGGGAGGTGCCGAGCACGGCGTAGATCACCATCGGGACGATCGCGGTGTAGAGGCCCACCTCGAGCGGCAGCTTGGCGACCGACGCATAGGCCATCGCCTTCGGGATGACCACTGCGCCGGTCACGAGGCCGGCGATGATGTCCGGCCGCAGCCAGTCCCTCCGGTAGCCGGCGAGCCAGCCGAGCACCGGGATCCTCCGACGCATCTGCGGGGATTGTAGCGGCGTCCCCGAGAAGACGGACCGCCGTGCGAAGATGTCCTGCCGATGCGCCGCCTCTACCGCGTGAAGGGGCTCGACTGCGCCCACGAGGGCGCGCTCCTGCGCCGGGCATTGGAGGGGGCTCCGGGGGCCCTCGAGATCGCGTTCGACTACGGGCGCGGGCGCATGGCGGTCACCGGAAGCATCCCGCCGCGCGAGGTGATCGCCGCCGTCGCCGGCGCGGGCTTCAAGGCGGAGCCGTGGACCGACGCGCGCGAGAACCGCCGCATCCTCGGGCTCACGACCGCGATCTCGGGCGCGGCGGCGCTCGCGGGCTTCTCCGCCGGGCTCCTCGGCGCCCCCGGAGCCCCCTTCTTTCTCGTCGCGGTGGCCGCGGGATTCTGGCACGTCGTGCCCAAGGCCGCCGCAGCCGCCCGCCGCCTCCGGCCCGACATGCACCTGCTGATGACCGTCGCGGTCGCGGGCGCGATCGGGCTCCGCCAGTGGAGCGAGGCGGGCACGGTCTCATTCCTCTACTCGCTCTCGCTCGCGCTCGAGGCGTGGAGCGTCGGTCGCGCACGGCGCGCCGTCGAGAAGCTGCTCGACCTCGCGCCGCAGACGGCGACGCTCGTGGACCCGGAGCGGCGGGTGCCCGCGGAGGACGTCGCGCCGGGCGCGCGGATTCTCGTGCGGCCCGGCGAGCGCGTGCCGCTCGACGGGATCGTCCGCGAGGGCCAATCGTCGCTCGACCAGTCGCCGCTCACGGGCGAGTCGCTGCCGGTGGCGAAGGCGCCGGGCGACGAGGTCTTCGCGGGCACGATCAACGGCAGCGGCGCGCTCGTCGTCGAGACGACGAAGGAGGCGGGCGAGACGACGGTCGCGCACATGGTGCGGCTCGTCGAGCTCGCGGGGGAGAAGCGGAGCGCTTCCGAGCGTTGGGTCGAGCGGTTCGCGCGCGTGTACACGCCCGCGGTGATGGGCGCCGCGCTGCTCGTCTTCCTCATCTTTCTCGGGGGGGGCGCGGGG
>DASUGR010000247.1:0-22905 GCA_036273915.1 Planctomycetota bacterium
TCGATTCCGCAGCTCGCGTGCAGGTTCCCCGGATCGCGGGGGGCGCGCTCACTCGCCCTGCGGCGGCGACGCGCTCGGCTCGAGGATCTCCTTCACGTCCTTCTTGGTCACGATGCGCGGGCCCGTGAGCGACCACGACGCGCGCGGAGCGTCCTTCCTCGGCGTGAACCGGCCCTTCGCGTCCATCCAGCCGTCGATGAGCCCGCTGTCGTCGAGCAGGAGCACGCGCTCGACCGCCCTCGGGGCCGCCTTCACCGCGATCGCGCGTGCGCCGAGCGCGGCGGCGTCCGGGCCCGTCACGTAGGCGCGCACGAAGTACGCGCCGGGTGCCGCGTCCGCGGGCACCGCGAGCTCCGCCCTGAACGCCCCGCCCTTGCACGGCACCCTCGCCTCCGCCTTCACCCACGCGTTCGCGCGCGCGTAGCACGCCGCGAAGTCCGCGTCGGAGCTGCCCGTGCGCTCCGGGACATCCGCGGTCCGCTCGAGGACCAGCTCGACCAGCGCCTCGCCCTCGACCGTGCACTTCCCCTCGACGGCGATCCTTCCCCCGACGGCCGCGCTCTCGGCGCACGTGACCGCGACGTCCCCCTCGCGCGGCAGCCGCATCGACGGGTCGCCCATCAGGTTGTAGAGCGAGAGGTGCTCCCGCCTCTCGGTGTCCAGGTACTTCACGTCGCCCTGCTTCCACGTCGCGCCGAACCCGTCGACGATCTCGCGGAGCTTGTCGCCCTCGCGCGGCCGGATCAGGCGCCGCTTCGCGATCCGCAGCATGTCGCCGACGGTCGCCGCGTCCTCGCGGAAGATCGCGCCGAGCATCTCCTTCGAGAGGACGCCGTTCGAGTACGGCATCGAGACGCGCGACGACGCGATCACCGCGACGGGCCCGCCCGGCTGCTTCAGCAGGAACTCCGCGAGGCAGTCGGGCTCGCCGTCGAAGTGCCCCGTCGAGCAGCAGCAGAGGTACGCGATCGGCGCCCCGTGCCTCGCGGCGAGCGCCCCCACGTGGTCCTCGTCGAAGATCGGGTAGACGCGACCGCCCCAGCGCACCCGGTCGAGGCTCCGTGGGCTCCCGTGGCCCATGTACGTGACGAAGAGCGCGCCCTCGCTGAACCGCTCGACGACCGTGTCCGCGACGGCCGCGGGCGGCGGGCAGAACGGCGACGGCGGGTTCGCCCACGTCACGTGCAGGTCGTACGCCGCCGGGATCTCCCGCTTCAGGAGCATCGTCGACGCGTTCTCGATGAGCGCGTCCTCCACCTTCCCGAAGCCCGCGATCCCCGCGACGACGTTCACGCGCCGCCGCCAGGTCCCGAAGTCCCGCGACGTCTCGTACGAAACGACCTTGCCGAGCATCGCCGCGGCCTCCTCGGGCGTGTCGGCAGGGATGCGCCCGACGGCGATGTCGGGCAGGCCGTCGCCGTCGAGGTCCGCGATCGCGTTGTCCGTCGCGATCCTCGTGTCGCGCTCCCAGATGCGGATCGTGTTCGCCTCGGCGTAGGAGCACGGCACGCGCCGCACGTCGCCGAGGATCAGGACGTACTTCGGTCCCCCAGCCCCCTTCACTTCCTCCCGCAAGTCGGCCGCGGGAGGTTTCACGACGACGCGCATCCCCTGCTTCTCGCGGTGCTCGCGCCAATCCTTGAGCGCGGGAGCGAGATCGTCCGTGGTGATCACGAGGATGTCGTCCGCGCTCGCCGTCGCGAGGAGGAGGAGGAGGGGCACGGGGAGGAGGAGGCGTCTCATCGTTCGAGTTCCTCGTGGGACCAGGCGGGCGCGACGATCGCGAGGCCGCGGCGCGCCGCGAGGCGCTGGAAGGGGAGCGTCGAGGGCCCGCGGAGGAAGCTCACGCGGCCCTCCACGAACGCGAGGAGCGGCACGAGGCCCTTCGCGGGCTCCGGCGCGCCGCGGCGCACCGGGCCGAACTCCGACATCGCGTCCTCGAGCGCGCTCACGACGGCCGCGGGCGACGCCGGCGCGAGCACGAAGCGGCCGTCGCGCCGCCCGAAGAAGAGGCCGAACGTCGTGCGGCGGACCTCGTGGAGGCTCCTCGACATGAGCACGACGCGGTCCAGGACCGCGTCGACGACGTCCGCGTCGGGGGCGTCGGCGTCGAGGAGGAGCGGCACGGCCGGCGATTCCCCGTCGATCACGAGCGCGTCGCACGAGAAGGCCCGGTGGAACCCCGGCGTGAACACGACACCAGTTTAGAGGAAGACCGCCTTATCATGGACGGGCCATGTTCACCGCATTGACGATCGCGGGATCGGATCCCTCGGGCGGCGCCGGCGTCCAGGGCGATCTCAAGACCTTCCAGGCGCATGGCGTCTACGGGATGGCCGTGCTGACCGCGCTCACCGCGCAGAACACCAAGGGCGTCAGCGGCGTGCACGACGTGCCGGCGCCGTTCGTCGCGAGGCAGATCGAGGCCGTGCTCACCGACATCCCGGTGGGCGCCGCGAAGACGGGCATGCTCTCGGCGGCCGAGACCGTGGAGGTCGTCGCGTCGGTCCTCTCGCGCCTGCGCGTGCCGCACCTGATCGTGGATCCGGTGATGGTCGCGACGTCGGGCGACGCGCTGCTGCGCGACGACGCGGTGGCCGTGCTGCTCGAGCGGCTCTTCCCGCTCGCGACGCTCGTCACCCCGAACCTCCCGGAGGCGGAGCGGCTCGCCGACATGAGGATCGGGACGGTCGAGGAGATGCGCCGCGCGGCCGTGCGGCTGCGCGAACGCGGGGCACAGGCCGTGCTCGTGAAGGGCGGCCACCTTCCCGGCGACCAGGTCATCGACCTCCTCTACGCCGACGGGGCGTTCCACGAGTTCAGCGGGAAGCGGATCCGGACGGAGCACACGCACGGGACCGGCTGCGCGCTCTCGGCCGGCATCGCGGCGCAGCTCGCGCGCGGCGCGGACCTCATGGAGGCGGTGGGGCGGTCGCGCGCGTTCGTGCGGCGCGGCCTCGAGCGGGCGATCCCCCTCGGGCGCGGCGCGAGCCCGATCAACCACCTCGCGGCGGGCGGATGAGGATCGCGTTCGTCGGCTGCGGCGCCGCGGGCCGCGCGCTCGCGGTCGCCTGGCGAAGGAAGGGGCACGCGATCGGCGCGGTGCGCGCGCGCACGTCCGCCGCCGCGGCCGTGAAGGCGATCGGCGCGGGCGCGGCGAACGGCCCGCTCGACGATGCGGACGTCGTCGTGTTCGGAACGCCCGACGACGCGATCGCGTCGTCCGCGGCCGCGCACCGCCTCGCGCCCGGGCAGGTCGCGCTGCACCTGTCGGGCGCGCACCCGTCGACGATCCTCGCACCGACCGGCGCGCGGACGGCGAGCCTCCACCCGCTCTGCGCGTTCGCGGACATGGAGGCGGCGCTCGCGGCGCTCCCGCGCGCGTTCTGCTTCGTCGAGGGCGAGGCGTGTGACGTCGCGGAGAAGCTCGCGCGCGACCTGACGCCGCGGGTCGCGCGGCTCGAGACCGGGAAGAAGATCCTCTACCACGCGGGGGCGGCGATCGCGTCGAACTACACGGTGACGCTGCTCGCGGTCGCGCGCGACCTGTTCGCGGAGGCGGGGGTGCCCGCGGGGGTGGCGCTGGAGGCGCTCCTTGAGCTCGTGCGCGGCTCTCTCGACAACGTCGCGAAGGTCGGGATCCCGAAGGGGCTCACGGGCCCGGTCGCGCGCGGCGACGTGGATCTCGTGCGGAGGCACGTGGAGGCGCTCGACCCCAAGCGGCGCGCGCTCTACCTGGCGCTGCTCGAGGCGACGCTCCCGCTGGCCCGCGCGAAGGGCGCGCTCACCCCGGCCGCCGAAGCCGCGCTCCGGGTACTCGGTACCGGGTAGGGGCGGCGCAAGTCCAGCAGTGGAAACGACTTGCGGCGGCGACACCCGGACTGGGGGTCCGGGTCAGCGGGCCCGCATGATCACGATGCGCTTCACGCGGTCGAAGCCGTCGAAGCTGAACTGCACGCCCGCGTAGCGCCAGTGCTCGGCGTCCGGCGCGCTCTTTGGCGGCATCCCGTAGAGCCGCGCGATCTCGTCCCTGTACATGCCGCGCGTCGCGCCCTTCGCCGTCCGCCCGCCGAACCCCGCGCGCGTGAGGATCGTGTTGACCGTGCCTTGCGGGTCGAGGTTGACGGTCAGGCCCCCGGGAAAGCTCAGGTTGTGGTGGCCGAGCCCGACCGCGGCGTCCTCGATCGGCTCGCCGAGAGCCCGTACGAGGTCCTCGCGGCTGCTCTTGCCGACCGTGACCCCCCGAACCCCGTGTCCCTCGAGGAGCACGATCTCCTTCGACGCCGGATCGACGGCCGGGAGCGTCGCGTTCCGGTCGGGCAGCTTCGCGGGGACGTCGAAGCCGAGCTCCGGCGAGGACACGGAGGAGCGCCCCCTCGCGTCGAACGAGACGGTGAGCGTCCACGTGCGCGCGCGCTCGAACTTCACCTTCGGAAAGAGGCCGTCGTCCGCCTGGTATTCCTGGAGCATCCGGTAGAGCGTGTCCGGATCGAACGGCCATGCGCGGCCCTCGCACACGCCCGGGACCTCGCCGAAGCCGATCTCGTACTCCTTCACGATCTCGCGGCGGTGGTTGTCGCCGAGCCCGTAGCTCCCGAAGTGCTCGTCCGCGCGTTTGAGCTCGCCGCCGATCGTCTTGAACACCTCGACCTGCCAGGTGACGGTCTCCTCCGGCGCGGCGTCGGGCGTCTTCCACGCGCGCTCGATCTTCTTGATGCGCTGGATCAGGTAGGGCCGGTCGCCGAGCGCGTTCCCGGTGGTCTTGTAGAAGACGTAGAAGAGCCGGTCGTCCTTCCGGCCCCACGCGACGATCGGGTGGGGCGGCCGCGCGAGATCGACACCGCCCGCGAGCGCGGTCTTTCCGAGATCGGTCTCGCCGATCCGCGCGAGGTCGCCGTCGGGGGCCGCGGCCCTCAGCCCGTCGCGGAGCGGTACGAGGCGGATCGCGGGCACCGGCTCCTCGGCACGGGCAACCGCGAGGAGGAAGGGGAGGAGCAGCGAGGAGGGGACCCGGCGCGGCATCCTCCCGTTGTACCGCTACGGCCCGCTGAGGTCGTCGTCCGTGTCGAACTCGCCGTCGGGGCCCGCGCTGTAGACCACCACGGCGTCGCCGTCCGGCTCGAAGCCGTAGTCGTTGCCCCACGGGTCCTTGCCGGAGCGCCGGATCGCGCGCCAGTCCGCCGGCCACTCCCCGCGCGCCGCGTGGTACTGCGCGATCTCCGCGGCGAGCGTCTTCATCTCGAGCGCGGCGCGAAGCACCTGAGCGTCCTCGACGACCGCCGGCGCCTTTCCGCCCTTCTTCTGCCGCGGCGTCGGGTCGTCCCCGCAGGCGGGAAGGAGGAGGAGCGCGAGGAGGAGGAACGGGCGCATACGGGTGCTATCGGCCCCCGAAGCCCCCTCGCTTCAGACAGTGGAGGAGATCGCGGCGGACGCTACGCGTAGAGCGCGTCGATCAGGTCGCGGTGCCGCGCGGCGATCGCGTTGCGGCGCATCTTGAGCGTCTGCGTGAGGAAGCCGTTCTCGGGGGAGAAGGCGTCGACGCGCGCGAAGCGGCTCACCGCCTCGAAGGTCCGGAAGCCCCCCGGAACCCCCGTGCATCGCCTGAGCGCGTCGTGGATCCGCTCGTCGCTGACGCCCGCCTCGGGAACGACGAGCGCCGCGAGCGTCTTCCTGTCCTGGCCGACCAGCATCACCTGGTGGAAGAGGCCCGTCCGCATGAGCGCGCCCTCGATCGGCTCCGGCTCCACGTTCTCGCCGCCGCTGAGCACGATCGTCTCCTTCGCGCGGCCCACGAACACGAGGTCGCCCTTCGGCAAGAGCCGCCCGAGGTCGCCGGTCTCGAACCAGCCCTCCGCGTCGAGCACCGTCCGCGTGAGCTCCTCGTCCTTGTAGTAGCCGCACATCACCTGCGGGCCCCGCACCTGGATGGTGCCCTCTCGGCTGATCCGGATCTCCGTCTCCGGCACCGCGCGGCCGATCGTGCCGATCACGTTGTCCCCGGGGTCGCGGAGCGCGACGACCGGCGCGGTTTCGGTGAGCCCGTAGCCGACGAGCAGTCGGATCCCCACGTTCGCGAAGAACTCGTCGACGTGCGGCGGGATCGCGCCGCCCCCGCTGATCGCGAACTTCAGCCGCCCGCCGGTCGCCTCCGCGACCTTGCCGTAGAAGAGCCTCTTCCCGAGCAGGTGGAGCGGCCAGCCGAGCGGGTTCCCCTTCCGCCACATCCGCGAGCCCCTGCACGCCGCGTCGAAGAGGAGCCGCGCGAGCCTGCCCCGCTTGTACACGGCCTCGACCGCGCCCTTGTGGATCGTCTCCCAGATGCGCGGCACCGACGCGAAGAACTGCGGCCGGTGCGCGCGCAGGTCGTCCTTCAGCCGCCGCTTGTCGCTGTAGACGATTCGGCAGCCGCAGGCGACGCCGACGAGCTCGACCGTCAGCTCGAACGTGTGCCACGATGGGAGCACCGAGACCCACGTGTCGCCCGCCTCGATGCCGACGATCGCCGGGAGCACGCGGATGTTGTGCGCGATGTTTCTCTGCGCGAGCATCACACCCTTGGGGCGGCCCGTGGTGCCCGAGGTGTAGAGGATCACCGCGAGGTCGTCCGGCTCCCGCAGCGCGGCATACGCCATGAGGTCGGCATCGGAGGGGGCTTCGGGGGCCGGGAAGTCGTCGCCGTCGAGGCGGAGCACGCGGCGATTGCCGTGGACGCGCGCCGCCGTGGCCTCGTTCCCCGCGAGCACGACCTTTGAGCCGGAATGGTCGAGGATGTGGCCGAGCTCCTCCTCGCCGATGTCGGTCCCGCGCGGGACGACGACGCCGCCCGCGGCGAGGGTCCCCAGGTACGCGTGCAGCCAGCGCGGCGCGTTCTCCGCGAGGAGGCCGACCCGGTCGCCAGGCCTCACCCCCATCTCCTTCAGCCGCCGGGCGACGCCGTGGATCGCGGCCGCCGCCTCCGCGTAGGTCCAGGTCCTCTCGCGCGCGGTCTGCATGGGCCGCGCGGCATGGCGGGTGAGCGCCTCGAAGACGTAGCGGTTGACGGTGTTCACGGCGGGTGTGGACCCCATTGGTATACTGCGGTGGCCATGAGCCTGAGCACGCTAACCGATGAGAACTTCGCCTCGGAGGTCCTCTCCTCCGGGACTCCCGTGATGGTCGACTTCTACGCGACGTGGTGCGGCCCGTGCAAGGCGCTCACCCCGATCGTCGAGAAGCTCGCCACGGATTACAAGGGCAAGCTGAAGGTCGGCAAGCTGAACATCGACGAGGCGCCCCAGACGCCGAGTCAGTTCGGCGTCCGGGCGGTCCCGACGATCGTGTTCTTCAAGGGCGGCAAGGCCGTCGACGCGGTCGTGGGCCTCAAGAAGGAGAGCGAACTGCGCGAACGGATCGACCGGCTGATCGGCGCCCCCGCCCGGCCGGTCAAATGACCGCGGGCGCGCGCCGTTCCGTGCGCCCTGCCGTCCCCTTCCTCCTCCTCGCGCTCCTCCTCCTTCCCCTCGAGGCGACGGGCGAGGACACGCTGGAGGCGCGCGTCCTCGCGGCGAAGGACCGGGTCTTCCCCGCGCTCGTCCACATCGTCAACGTCGAGGAGGGGTTCGCCCTCGGCCGGCGGCAGAAGAGCGTCTCCACCGGCAGCGGGTTCTTCGTCGACGACCTGGGCCACATCGTGACGAACTACCACGTCGCGGGCGAGGGGAAGCTCCTCGTCGTGACGCTCGCGAGCAAGAAGGAGGTCGAGGCGAAGCTCGTCGCGGGCGATCCCTATACCGACCTCGCGGTGCTCCGCGTCGACCCGAAGGAGGCGTTCCCGGACGGGAAGCCGCCGTTCGCGACGTTCGGCGACTCGTCCCGGCTGCAGGAGGGCGACTTCGTCGTCGCGATGGGCTCGCCGCTCTCGCTCTCGCGCTCCGTCTCGTTCGGCATCATCTCGTGCCGCGAGCGCACGCTCGACTCCCTCGAGGTCGCCGGCCACGAGACCGGCAAGTACAACACGTGGCTCCAGACCGACGCCGCGATCAACCCGGGCAACAGCGGCGGGCCGCTCGTCGACCTCGCCGGAGAGGTCGTGGGCGTGAACACGCGCGCGGCACTCCTCGCGAACAACATCGGCTTCGCGATCCCCTCCAACGTCGTCCGCGACGTGGTCGAGGCGCTGCTCCGCGAGGGGCGCGTGCCGAGGAGCGACATCGGCGTCCGGCTGCAGCCGCTCGGCGCGCTCGAGCACACGCTGCTCGCGTCCTCCGAGCCGGGCGCGCTCGTCGCGGCGGTCGACTTCGGATCACCCGCCGCGCACGCGGGCGTGATGCCCGGCGACGTGCTGCTCGCGCTCGACGGCGAGCCGTTCGCCGCGCGCTTCGAGGAGCAGCTCCCCGGCCTCTACGCGCGGATCGCGCGGCTCAAGGCCGGGACGGAGGCGAAGCTCACGCTACGCCGCGGCGGCGAGCGGATGGAGGTCCCGGTTACCCCCGAGGCGCTGGGCCTCGGGCTCGGCGCCGAGACCGAGGTCGCCAAGTGGGGGATCACGGTGCGCGCGCTGACGCCGCGCATGCGGCTCGAGTCGGGGCTCCCCGACGAGGGCGGCGTCCTCGTCACCGGCGTGCGCGCCGGCAGCCCGGCCGCCGCGAAGCTCGAGGACGGCGACATCCTCCTGGTCGTGGGCGGCACGGAGATCCGCGGACTCGCGCAGTTCCTCGAGGCGATCGGCGGCGCGGAGAGCCCCTTGCGGATCGCGTTCCGGCGCGGCACGGTGATCGACGTGACCGTGCTCAGGGAGGCCAGGTGATGCGGGCGCTCGCCCTCCTGCTCGTGCTCGGCGGGGTCGCCGCCGCCGAGGATCTCGCCGACCGCATCTGGGTCGTCCGCGTCACGACCGAGCGCGCGTCGTTCGGCGCGCCGTCGCGGCAGACGCTGCTCGCGCCCGCCGTCCCCGTGGAGGACGGCCTCCTCCTGGCCGTCGGGTTCTCGCTCGAGCCCTCGAACGACAAGGACGAGGCGCTGCGGGTCACCGCGATCGACCCGAAGGGGCAGGTCGTCGGGGCGGAGCTCGTGGGCGGCGACGACGACCTCCGGTGCACCCTCTTCCGCCTCTCCGGCGCGAAGCCGGAGCCGCTCGCGCTGGAGGGCGTCCCGCGGAAGGCCGGCGACGAGGTCGTCCTCCTCTCGCGGCACGGCGAGTTGATGCGGTTCGCCCCCCGGCGCGCGTCGGTCCGGATCGACGCCAAGGTCGACGCGCCGCGGGCGCTCTACGCGCTCCCGCCGGGCTCGATCACCTGGCAGGGGGCGCTCGCGATGACGCCGGACGGGCAGCTCGTCGGGTTCGTGGACCTGCGGCCGACCGTCGCCGAGGGGCTCGGGATCATGCTCGGCGTGGGCGCGCAGACGGTCGTGGTCGTGCCCGCGGGCGCCTATGCCGACGTGCCGAGGACGCTTCCGAGGAAGGACCGGCCGCGCGGCTGGCTTGGCGTGAACCTCGCGCCGTTCGACGCGGACCACGAGGCCTACTTCGGCGTCGACACGCCCGTGGACGGCGCGTTCGTGACCGGGGTCGCCGAGGGGTCGCCCGCGGACAACGCGGGGATCAAGCTCCACGACGTCGTGCTGAGCATCGCCGATCTCCCGCTCCGCTTCGAGAGGATGGACGACTGGGACCCGCTGCTCCGGGCGGTGCAGCGGTTGCCGCTCGGGACGCCGCTTCCCTGCCGGGTGCTCCGGTTCCACGAGCTCCCGGACGGCGGCTACGAGGCGACTTCGCTCGAGGTTCCGCTCACGCTCTCGGCGCGGCCCCTCGACTTCAACGACGCGCCGGAGACGGAGATCCCCGGCCTCGGGTTCTTCGTGAAGCCGCTCACGCAGGACTGGCGCCGCTCGAACCGCGTGCCCGCCGACGCCGACGGCGTGGTCATCACGCGGCTGGAGCGCGCCTCCGCGGCCCAGATCGGCGGTCTCCAGCCGGGCGATCTCGTCCTCAAGGTGGACGACCACGTGACCGGGGACGTGGATGCCCTCCGGAAGGCGCTCGAGGACTCGAAGTCGGCCCATCGAGCGAAGATCGTGTTCTTCGTCCGGCGCGGCGCGGCGACGACCTTCCTGACCGTCCAGCCGGGGGAGTGACCCCGGAGGGAAACGCGGATGGAACGGCAGGCACCCGAATCCGGGACGGACCGCGATGCCGCCTACACGCTGGTCGCGGAGCAGATGCGCTCCCTTCTCGATGGCTGCCCGGGCGCCACGGCGGCCATGGCATCGGCTTCGGCGCTCCTCATGGACACGTTCGACCACGTCTCGTGGGTCGGGTTCTACCTCCCGGCCGACGACGGCTCGCTGGTGGTCGGCCCCTACCAGGGCCCGCTGGCGTGCATCCGCCTGCCGGCCGGCCAGGGCGTCTGCGGTGCGGCGGCGGCGGCGCGCAAGACGGTCGTGGTGCCGGACGTGCACGCGTTCCCGGGCCACATCGCCTGCGACACGCGGTCGCGGAGCGAGATCGTGGTCCCGGTCATGCGGGACGGGCGGCTCCTCGCGGTGCTCGACGTGGACTCGCACATGCCCGACGCGTTCCGCAGCACGGACCGGGAAGGGCTCGAGGCCTTGGCGGCGCTCCTCGCCCATGTGATCTGATCCGGGGGGGCTTCGGGGGCCCGCGGCGCACCGAAGGAGGGCGTCCTCGGTGTCCCCGGAACCCCTTCGCATGTCCCCGCGAGGGGACAGAAAAAGAACCGGGGCCGGACATTGCATCCGGCCCCGGGGTATCGATCACGACGCCAATCTAAGCGGGTGGGTGGGGATAGGGTACGGTACGGAAGAGGGAACTCGGCGCCGTGATTTCCGGTCTACCTAGCGGGTTCTTGAGTCTCTTGGAGGAGGAACATGAAGTAACGGCACGGCTGTTGGACATGCTGGGTCGTCAGTTCCCGCTAGGTCCTCCGGCTTGGGCTCTTCACTTGTCAATCCACCTGTCTATACGCAACAACCGTTCCGCGCGGCTGCGGATTCCGTTAGGTGCCTGAAAATCGGGGAATCTCGGCTCCCCCCGGGGCTTCCTCCGTGCGAGTTTGTCACTCCCTGCACTCGAAGCGCGCCATCTGCCCCGGGATGAAAAGGGGGCTCCGCGTTATCCTGCGCCCATCTCCATCGAGGATCGCGACGTAGAGCCCGTTCCCGCCACCTTCCGCGGCAAGCGCCTCTATCCCTTCCAGCAGAAGGCGATCGAGGCGATCGACTCCGGCCGCTCCGTGATCGTGGCGGCCCCGACCGGCGCCGGGAAGACGCTCGTCGCCGACTACGCGATCGAGCACGCATTCGAGCAGGGCCGGCGGATCGTCTACACCGCGCCGATCAAGGCGCTCTCGAACCAGAAATTCCGGGACTTCCGGGACGAGCACGGCGACGACGTCGGGATCATGACCGGCGACGTCACGATCAACCCGGAGGCGCCGCTGCTCATCATGACGACGGAGGTCTTCAGGAACACGATCTTCGAGAGCCCGGAACGGCTCCTTCCGGTCGAGTTCGTCGTCTTCGACGAGATCCACTACCTGGACGACGAGGAGCGGGGGACCGTCTGGGAGGAGTCGATCCTCTACGCGCCGCTCCACATCCGGGTGCTGGCGCTCTCCGCCACGATCCCGAACATCGAGCAGCTCGCGGGCTGGATCCGCAAGGCCCGGAAGTGCGAGATGGACGTGGTCGAGGAGCACGAGCGCCCGGTGCCCCTGCACCACTTCCTCTACGTGCCCGACGTCGGGCCGAAGGAGCTGCGCCAGCTCAAGGGCGTCCTGGCGAAGCCGCCGCGGCAGCGGCGCTTCCGGACGGACGGCGCCCCCCGGCACCCCCTCGAATACTCCGTCCGGCAGGGCTGGCTCCCGGCCCTCTACTTCGCCTTCTCCCGGCGCGACTGCGAGCTCCTCTGCGAGCGCGAGGCGAAAGGGGACCTCCTCGACAAGGAGGAGCGCCGGCAGATCCTCACGCACTTCGACGACCTCGCGCTCCGGTACGAGGTGGACGGCCAGCCGGGGACGCAGCGGCTGCGTCGGCTCGCGGGGGCCGGCGTCCTCTACCACCACGCGGGGCTCCTCCCGATCTACAAGGAGATCGTCGAGCGGCTCTTCACGACCGGTGACGTGAAGATCCTCTTCGCGACCGAGACCTTCGCGCTCGGCGTCAACATGCCGGCGAAGTGCGTCATCTTCGACACGCTGAAGAAGTTCGACGGCGTCGACGTGCGCTGGCTGAAGACGCGCGATTACCAGCAGATGGCGGGGCGCGCGGGGCGGCAGGGGATCGACGAGGAGGGGATCGTCCTCTCCCGGATCTGGCTCGAGGAGGCGGATTACTACCCGCTCCAGAGGATCACGCAGGGGGAGTGCGAGGGGGTGACGAGCCGCTTCAACCTCTCCTACTCGACGCTCCTGAACCTCTTCCTGCGGCTGGGCAAGGACGTCTACACCGCCTACGACAAGAGCTTCGCGCACTACCAGGAGACGAAGCAGCAGCGGAAGGGCGGCTCGCCGCGCAACAAGGTGATCGCGCAGCGGATCCGCGTGCTCCGCGAGATGGGCTACATCGAGGGCGAGGGGACGACGCCGACCGGCGAGCTCGCGCGGATGATCAACGGCTACGAGGTGCAGGTCACGGAGTTCTACCGGGCGGGCGTGTTCGAGCGGGCGGGCGTGCTCGAGCTGTGCGCGATCTTCACCGCGATCGTCTACGAGGCGCGCAAGGTGGACGAGGCCGACGAAAGGGGCATCCGGTTCGAGAAGGAGTGCATCGGCCTCGTGCGCGACTGGCGCAAGGAGGAGAAGCGCCAGGGCCTGCGCGAGCTCTCGAAGAACCCGGACTTCGCGATCAACTCGGTGGTGCTCGCGTGGGCGAAGGGCAGCACGTTCGACGAGCTGAAGAAGTACACGAACGTGTCGGAGGGCGATCTGGTGCGGGCGCTGCGGATGGCGCTGCAGCTGATGCGCCAGCTGGCGCGTGTGCTGGACCGCGACGACCCGTTGCGGACGAAGCTGGGCGAGGCGAGCGCGCTTTTGGACCGCGACGTGGTCGACGCCCGCCGCCAGCTCGAGCTCGGGTAGATGTTAGGCGTACGGTGCAGGCTCCGGTTGGCTAACATCTCGGGGGAATCCGCCTGCCAAGCGGCCGGATTTGTTAGTGGATGTGTGCCTGGCACCGTACGGCTTGCCGCGCCATGCATTGCTGCTGCTCGAGCGGTACTTCGCCTCCGCCGACGACCGGTGCTCGCATGGCTGCTCACGGCGGTCGCCCGAATCGCGTGCCGCAGCGAAGGGGACGAGACGGTCGCGCCTGCGCGACATCCGTGCGGCGGGGCCGCGCCTCGCGCGGGCCGCCCCCCCGGCTCCCCTGTTACACTCGTCAACAGATGGCAAAGACGCCGCAGCAGCCGCCCGGCGAGGCACCTCGGCCCAAGAAGAAGCGACCGACCGACCCCGGCCCGCCCGGCACCGAGACGTCCCCCGACTCCCAGCTCGTCAACGCGCTCGAGTCCGACCCGACCTTCTTCAAGGACCCGCTCCTCGGCCAGCCGCTCGGCAAGTGCAAGATCCTGAAGTTCCTCGGCCAGGGCCGCACCTCCGCCGTCTACCGTGCCACCTACGTGCCCCTGAAGCGCACCGTCGCGGTCAAGGTCCTCCAGCCCGAGATGACGAAGTTCCCCGCCATCGTCCGCGTCTTCCAGCAGGAGGGCCGCGCCGTCGCCGCCCTCGACCACGAGAACGTGATGAAGATCTACGACGTGGGCGAGGACCAGGGGCGGCACTACCTCGTGCTCGAGCTCCTCCACGGCGAGACCGTGATGAAGAAAATCGAGCGCGCCGAGGGCGGCAAGCTGCCCGTCGAGACCGCGCTCGACTACGCGCGGCAGGCCGCCGCCGGCCTCGCGGCCGCGCAGATGAAGAACCTCGTCCACAGGGACATCAAGCCGCAGAACCTCGTCGTCGAGCCCGACGGCGTCCTGAAGATCGTCGACTTCGGCCTCGCCGCCGAGGCCGAGGGCGCGTTCGCCGGGGGCCGCCTCGGCACGCCCCACTACATGTCGCCCGAGGTCTGCAAGGGCGAGCTCGCGACGCCCGCGTCCGACGTCTACGCGCTCGGCATCACGCTCTT
Source organism: Planctomycetota bacterium (assembly GCA_036273915.1). Lineage (GTDB taxonomy): Bacteria > Planctomycetota > PLA2 > PLA2 > PLA2 > PLA2. The sequence continues at coordinate 14,125 of DASUGR010000247.1, forward strand.
CCACATGCTCACCGGCCAAGCGCCCTTCGCAGGCCGGAAGACGACCGAGGAGATCGTCGAGGGGCACCTGAAGGGCGAGCGGCTGCTCCCCGAGAAGCTCCGGTCCGACATCCCGCGCCCGGTGGCCGAGCTCGTGCGCCAGATGACGCGGCAGGACCCGTCCGCCCGCCCGACCGCGGCCGAGGTCGTCCAGGTCATCTCGCAGAAGCTCACGCCCGAGCGGCTGGGCGCCCGCGCCCACGTGCGAACCGCGCGCCGCGGCGGAGAGCGCCCCCGCGCGAAGCAGTCCGCCGTCTGGCTCGTCGCCGGCGGCGGCGTCCTCCTGCTCGTGCTCGCGTTCCTCGTCTTCTCCGGCAAGGGCGCCCCGAAGACCGACGACGGCACCACGGCGGGCGAGCCGGTGGACCCCTCCCCCGCGCCCCCTCCCGTCCCGGAGCCGAAAAAGCCGGTCGCGAACCTGCCGCCCGACAAGGAGCTCGAGCGCGATCTGAAGGACCTCCTCGACCAGGCGAAGCGCGAGGAGTCCACCGGCAACTACCAGGAGGCCCTCTCGCTCTACCAGCGCATCATCGTGAAGGCCCCCGCCGACTCGCCTTACGCGGCGCAGGCGAAGGGCGCCGCGGACATCGTCCGGGACCGGCTGAAGGTCGAGAAGGGGCAGAAGCCGGCCGACCGCAAGTTCATCAGCGCGCGCGGCAGCGAGGAGGCGGGCAGGGAGTTCGACACGCGCAAGGAGGAGTTCTGGCGCCGCCTCGCCGACTTCGACGTCGAGGGCGTGAAGACGGACGCGCAGGCGCTGCTCGACCGCACGCGCGAGGGCACGGCGGAGCGGGCGGCGATCGAGGAGACGCTCGCGAAGATGCGCTACGTCGAGAGCCTGCTCGGCATCGTGGAGTCGCGCGCCGCGTCGCTGCCGGTCGACAAGGCGAAGTGGAGCCGGTACGACGACTCGGACCCGGACCGCGAGTTCACGATCCTCGGCGCGAGCGGCAAGGGGATCGAGCTCCGCGACGACGCCACCGGCGAGGTCCGCACGAAGACCTGGCCGGAGATCCCGGGGCCCGTGCGGGTGTCCCTGATGGAGGAGATGCGGAACCCGACCAGCGGCACCGAGACGCTGTGGCTCGGGGCGTACTGCCTCCTCATCGGGGAGGACCGCGCCGACACGTACCTGGACCGCGCCATGGACCTCGATCCGGGCGTGCGGTCGCAGGTGACCGCGCTCCGGGCGGGCAAGTAGCAGACCCGGAAGGGCCGTGGTATCCTGCCTCCCGACGCGGGCGTAGCTCAGTGGTAGAGCATCACGTTGCCAACGTGGGGGTCGTGAGTTCGAGCCTCATCGCCCGCTCCAGAAAACAGGGCCGCTTCCTCCGGGAGGCGGCCCTTCGCCTTGGAAGAGGGGGGGCGCGGGGGGGAGGTCAGCGCCCCCAGACGCCCAGCGCGAAGTACCACGCGAGCACGCCGCAGCAGCCGAGCTTCAGGCCGACGCCCGCGACGGTCCCCACGAACACGCCCCACGCCGGACCGAAGGCGCGGGCGCCCTTGCCCGCGAGGACCTCGCCCGCGAGCGCGCCGGCGAACGCCCCGACGAGGAACCCGAACGGCGGGAAGACGAACGTGCCGACCGCGAGGCCGACCACCGAGAGCCACACGCCGGCCTTGGACGCGCCACGCTTCCGCGCGCCGGCCACCGGCAACACCAGGTCCACGACCGTCACCACGGCCGTGAGCGCGCCGAGGAGCACGAGCTCGAGCACCGTGTACGCCGGCCAGCCGGCCCCCGACGTCACGCAGAAGAGCGCCACGTAGGCGAGCGGCGGGCCCGGCAGCATCGGGAGAATGCAGCCGGCGAATCCGGCGAGGAGGAGCAGCGAGCCGAGCACGATCAGGAGGACGGAACCCACGCGCCGGTTATTCTGCACGCTTCATGGACCCGCTGCTCAAGGAACTCCTGACCGTGCCGGGCGCGCCGGGCTACGAATCGGCCGTCCGGGCGCTGGTCGGCGCGCACCTGCCCAAGGGCGTCGCCGGCCACGCCGACGCGATGGGCAACCTCGTCGCGACGATCGGCGAGGGCGAGCCGAGGACGATGTTCGTCGCGCACATGGACGAGATCGGCTTCGTCGTGAGCGACGTGCGCGAGGACGGTTTCCTGAAGCTGAAGCCGCTCGGCGGCATCGACCCGCGCTCGCTCGTGGGCCGGCTCCTGCGGATCGTGACCGGCAAGGGGCAGCTCCTCGGCGCCGTCGCCGTGCGCCCGCCGCACCTCATGCGCGACGCCGCCGCGGAGATGAAGGAGGTCCCGCCCGTCACCGACGTCTACGTCGACATCGGCGCGAGGAGCCGCGTCGAGGCGCAGGAGATGGGGGTCGCGATCCTCGACTTCGCGGTCTACGAGAAGGACCCGCGCGACCTCAACGGGAAGCTCCTCTGCTGCCGCGCGCTCGACGACCGCGCGGGCTGCTGGGTGCTCCTGAAGGCGCTCGCGGAGCTGGCGAAGAAACCGCCCAGGGGCTCCGTGCACTTCGCGTTCAGCGTGCAGGAAGAGGTGGGGCTCCGGGGCGCGGCGCTGCTCGCGAGAAAGCACGCGCTCGACTGGGCGTTCGCGGTCGACAGCTGCTCGACCGGCGACTTCCCCGGCCTCACGCCCGACCAGGGGCCCGCGAGGCTCGGCGAGGGCAGTTGCCTCCGCGTCCTCGACAACGCGACCATCATCCCGCCGGAGCTGTGGAAGGAGGTCGCGGAGGTCGCGAAGGGCGAGGAGATCCGCCTGCAGGTCGTCTTCAGCGGCGGCGGCACGGACGCGAAGCCGTTCCAGGCGGAGGGGCCGCGCGTGGTCCCGATCGCCTTCCCGCTGCGCTATACGCACTCCGCGGTCGAGCTTGTGCACCCGGGCGATCTTGCCGAGACCGTGAAGCTCGTGGTCGCGCTCGCGCGCCACTACGCCAAGTGACGCCCCCGGAACCCCCTTTCATGCGGCGCCGGCAGACGGCCGAAAACGAGGTATGGCCAAGTCCGTCCTCGTGACCGGCGGCGCGGGCTACATCGGCAGCCACGCCTGCGTCGAGCTCCTGAACCACGGCTACGACGTCACCGTCGTCGACAACCTCTCGAACAGCTCCCAGGAGTCCCTCCGCCGCGTCGGGGAGATCACCGGGAGGAAGCTCAAGTTCGGGAAGATCGACCTGCTCGACGCCGCGGCGCTCGACGGCGTCTTCAAGGCGAAGCGGTTCGACTCCGTCCTCCACTTCGCGGGGTTGAAAGCCGTCGGCGAGTCGGGCGAGGTGCCGCTCCGGTACTACGCGAACAACGTGAGCGGCACACTCGTGCTGCTCGACGCGATGAAGCGGCACGGGGTCAGGGACCTCGTCTTCTCGTCGTCCGCGACCGTCTACGGCGACCCGGCCCGGCTGCCGCTGACCGAGGACTCGCCGACCGGCCCGACGAACCCGTACGGCCGGACGAAGCTGATGATCGAGCAGATCTGCCGCGACCTCGCGCAGGCGGAGAAGGACTGGCGGATCATCCTGCTCCGCTACTTCAACCCGGTCGGCGCGCACCCGAGCGGGAGGATCGGCGAGGATCCCCGCGGAATCCCGAACAACCTCGTGCCGTATATTCTTCAGGTATCGGTGGGGCGGCTCCCGAAGCTCAAGGTGTTCGGCGCCGACTGGCCGACGCCCGACGGCACCGGCGTGCGCGACTACATCCACGTGGTCGACCTCGTGCTCGGGCACCTGGCCGCGCTCGACGCGCTGCCGCGCACGAAGGGTTGCGTCGCCTTCAACCTCGGCACCGGGCGAGGGAGCAGCGTGCTCGAGATGGTAAGGGCCGTCGAGGCGGCGTCGGGGAAGGAGATCCCCTACGAGGTCGTCGGGCGCCGGCCGGGCGACATCGCCTCCTGCTGGGCCGATCCCGGCCGCGCGGCGGAGGCGCTCTCGTGGCGCGCGACGAAGGGGGTCGCCGAGATGTGCGCGGACGCCTGGCGCTGGCAGGGCGGAAACCCGAACGGCTACTCCGGATAAGGCGATTCCGGTACGGTGGTTTCCTGATTCCCCGCGCGGCGAGCGGCTTTTCGCCGCGCACGCGCTGCGAATCTAGATGAGCTTCCCCGCGGGGATAAGATGGTCCGTGCACGTGAGCAAAGCCAACCTCGAAGTCGAATCCGTTGACAAGAGCCTCGTCGTCCGCGCCCTCGAAGGGCTGGGTGTCGGGCTCGTACTTACGAACGCGCAAGGGCGCGTGACGTGGCTCAACCGGGCCGCGCAGCGCGTCATCGGCCTGGATGCCGAGACGAGCCGCGGCCGCCCCCTGCAGAGCCTTCTCCAGGATCCCAAGCTCGCCGAGTTCTGGCGGGGTGCGTCCACCGCGGACGAAGTCGTCACGGCGGAGGTCCCCGTCGCGGTCCCGCGCAGCTCGCGCCTCAAGGCGAACGCGGCGACCGCGCACGACCCGCACGGCCAGCTCGTCGGTCGCGCGCTGCTCTTCTGCGAGATGCCGTCGGCCGCCGAGCGGCCCGCGGAGCGACCCCTGCCCGCGGCGACGCCGGAGGGGCTCACCCCGCAGGAGATGAAGGTGCTGCGGCTGGTGGGGGACGGCCTCTCGAACCGCCAGATCGCCGAGAAGATGCAGGTGGCGCCGTCGACGGTGCGGTCGCACCTGAAGCACCTCTACAGCAAGCTCGGCCTGCGCTCGCGTTCCGAGGCGGTCAGCTACGCGCTCAGGAACATCGCCAGCCTGCCGCAGTAGAATCGCGGGCAGGAGGTGCCTGCCATGTGGAAGCTCGCGTTCGTGCTGCTTTCATGCGTCTCCGTTTTCGCGCAGGATGAGGAAGGGGTTCCGGGGGAGGAGGAGACGGAGGCGGCGAAGGGCGGCCTCGGCGCGCTCGGCGGGGCGCTCTCGCGAAAGCCCGAGCGGATCGATTTCACGAAGGTCGACCGGACGATCCGGAAGCTCCCGCCGCTGAAGGCGGAGAACCCGCTCTACGGCCTCTTCCTTTTCGGCGTCGACGGGAAGGCGCGCGTGTGGGCCGTGCTCGACAAGAGCGCGAGGGAGAGGAAGGAGTACGACGTCCTCTACCTCGACCGCAACGCGGACGGCGACCTGAGCGGGAAGGACGAGAGGTTCGAGGGCGGCGACGCCGGGGTCTTCGCGATCGGCGACTTCCGGGAGCCCGGCACGGAGGTCGTCCACAAGGCGCTCACGATCCAGCGCGCGAAGGGGACCTTCTTCTACCGGATCCAGTGGGCGGGCAAGGCGGTCCTCTCGGGGCCGCACGGGCCGACGACCGAGGAGGGGGCGGACCTCGCCTGTTCGCCCGCGGAGGCGCCCGTCTTCTTCCCGGGCATCGAGCGCCCGTTCGAGTTCGAGCACTGGATGAGCGGGACGCTCAAGCGCGGCGAGGAGAACGACTTCAAGGTCTTCATCGGCCAGCGCGGCGACCGACGGGGCACCTTCACTTGCGTGGACGACAAGTTCCTGCCCGAGGGCGAGAAGGTCCTCGTGCAGCTCGTCTGCCGGGACACCGCCGGAAAGGAGAGAAAGCTCACGGCGGAACTCGCGGAGCGCTGCTGAGGGTGCCTCTATCACGGCCCCGTGAGGGTCCCGAAGGACGCGAAGAAGGGCCCGGCGATCATGCGCGTGCGACTACCGGACTCGTCCGCCTACGAGAGCTACGTAACCGACCTCCCCGTCACGATCGAGTAGGTACGCGAGTAGGTACCACGTACCGGGTCCGGGCGTCCTAACACGCGGGTGGACAACGAGTTGTGGCGACGGCACCCGGACTCGGCGTCCGGGTCTGAGGGGCTACCGGAGGCAGAACATCCCGAAGCCGTCGCCGCGTGACGGCGGCGGCGAGTTGTAGACGATGCCCACCTTCCGGACCACGTCGCCCGAGACGTACGCCACATAGATCGTGACCTCGTCGTCCTCGAACCAGATCCACTCCACCCACGAGGGATCGATCGTCTTCGCGGCGTCGCCGAACCGGTACGCGAAGCGGTGGCCCCCCGTCGACTTGAAGTCCGGCGGGCGCATCACCCTCGTGAGCTCCTCCACCGACATCCCCTCGCGGAGCACCCGCGCGCGGTCGATCACCACCTCCTCGTGGAACTTCCCGCTCGTGCACGCGGCGACGAAGGCGAGGAGCAGGAGCCCGCTGCCCCCCAGCCCCCCTCTCATCGCTTCGCCGTGACCTCGTCGACCCGCTCCCAGACCTGCGCGGAGCAGGGACTGTGGCCCACGCCCTTGAGCATCGTCCTCGTGACGTCCGTGAAGCCGAGCCTCTTGAGCGTGGCCACCGCGTTGTCCGTCTGCGGCTCGATCCCGGGCATGTCCTTGTTGCCGAAGGTGAAGTCCCGGTGCTCGTCCTTCTCGCCCGTGAGGATCCGGACCGGCGGCCCGCCCTCGACCGGCTTCGCGTCGGAGAACCCCGCGCCGCTGAAGTTCGGGCACGCGGGGACGCTCACGATCACGCGGTCCGGGTGGAGCCCGGTCATCGCGTAGCAGAGGTTCCCGCCGCCGGAGAAGCCCGTGATCGCGAAGCGGTCGCTCGCGCCGTACCGCTCCTTCAGGACGTCGAGCAGCGCGAGGAGCCCCTCCACGTCGAAGCCGATGCGGTTCCTGCTGCCGTCGTCGAGCTGCCGCTTCGTGTACCAGGGGTACTTCGCCTCGTCGAGCGCGTTCGTGTTCGACAGCGAGCACGGCGTGAGCACGAGGAAGCCGCGCGAGCCGCGCGTTCCCGCCGCGTCGCGCGCGCGGCCGAGGAAGCCGCAGCCCGCCCCCTCGACCGCGACGAGCACCGGCAGCGGCTCGCCCTTCTTCCAGCCCTTCGGGAGCGAGAGGTAGCCGACCATCGCGTGCGTGCCCTTCACGAGCGCGACGTCGCCCCTCGCCATCTCCTCCTCGATCGCGTCCCACTTGCCGTCCGGGGCGAGCTCGCGAAGGCGCACGAGGATCCGGCCCGCCTTCTCCGCGCTCTGCCGGTTGCCGCCGAGCGCCTTCAGCGCGGACGCGAGCTTGCCGAGCCGCGCCTTCGACGGCTCGATCTCCGCGGCGCGCAGCATCCACGTCTCGTCCGATCTCCCGAGCCGGTCGTAGAGTTGCGCGGCCTCCTTGCGGACCTGCTCGCGGCGCTTGGCGAGGCCCTCGTCGGCCGCGGCCGCCTCGAGCCCCTCGACCTCCTTCGCGAGCGCGTCGAGATCCTTCGCGCCCGCCTCGCGCGCGCGGGCGATCGCGTCCAGGGCCTCGTCCCGCTGCCCCTTCTCGGCGAGCCACCGCGCATAGTCGGTCCAGACCCTGGCGACCTTCTCGAGCGTCTTCGCGTCGGGCGCGTCCTTCGCGAGGGCAGGAAGGGGGAGGAGCGCGAGGAGGGGGAGGAGGAGCGCGCGGCGCATCGGCGTCCCATGCTACGCCGCGGCGGAAGGGGAGCGGGCGGGCAAGACCGGGAGTCGACGGGGTGACGCTGCGGGGAGGAAAAGAGTCGCGAGGGTCTTGGCCATGGCCTACCCTAGTTCGCTGGGTCGCCGCGGGTTCCGCGCCCGAAACAACACCTGAGGATGCGTCCGGTGTCGAGGATCGTCCGCGTTCTCGCCGCCGCGTGGCTGGCGTTCGGCATCGCGGGCTGCTACGGCGGGGAGCCGCCCGCCACGGTTGCCACACCCCGCGGGTGGCACGAGTTCACCGGGTCGTGGAACGCGGCCGGCACCCGTCGCATCCTGCCGCTCGGTGCGGGGAGGCGTGCATCGCTCGTCGATCTCGAGGGCACGATGCTCCTTGCCGGGTCGGGACGCCCCGGCGTCGGGTTCCGCTCGGAGGTGATCGCGCTCGCCGACAGCGGGACCGGGCTCGTCGGCCGCAGCGTCTGGACCGATGAGAACGGCGACCAGGTCTTCAGCGAGCTCACGGGCGAGGGGACCAGCGCGAAGAACCGCATCGCCGGGAAGTTCGTCGGAGGAACCGGACGCTACTCCGGTGCGGCCGGATCCTACGAGTTCTCGTGGCAATACGTCATCGAGGCGGAGGACGGCCGAATCCAGGGGCGGGCGGTGGATCTGAGGGGCCGCGTGCACGTCGGGGGAGGGAACGGTTGATCACGCCCGCCCGGCTCGTTCGGGGTGCTATGCCCTTCGTCCTCGCGCTGGGCATCTGGCTCGCCCCGGTCCCCGCCGGTCTCACCGCCCAGGCGTGGCACCTGTTCGCGGTGTTCGTCTCCGCGATCGCCGCGGTGCTGCTTGGCGCGTTCCCGCTCATCACCGCGGCGATGTTCGCCGTCGCCGCGGTCGTGCTCACCGGCACCCTCTCGGCGGCGGCTGCCTTCTCCGGGTTCGCCAACTCGAGCGTCCTGCTCGTCGTGGTCGCGTTCCTCGTGGCGCAGGCCGTGGTGAAGTCGGGGCTCGGCCGACGCGTCAGCCTGCTGATGGTGAGCCGCATGGGCGGCTCCCCGCTCGGATTGGCTTACAGCATCGTCCTCACCGACGCGGCGATCGCGCCGGCCTTCCCCAGCAACACCGCCCGCGGCGGCGTGCTCTTTCCGGTCGTGCTTTCCGTCGCCCAAGGGGCCGGATCGCACCCGCAGGATGCGCAGGGCCGGCGGCTCGGCGGATACCTCATGTTCTGCACGATGGCCAGCCTCGCCGCCTCCTCGGCGCTGTGGATGACCGCGACCTCGGCGAATCCGATCGGCGTTCAGATCGCGCGGCAAGCCGGGCTCGAGATCGACTTCGGGACCTGGGTGCTTGCAGCCGCCGTGCCGGCGTTCACCGCGCTCGTGCTGCTCCC
>DASUGR010000248.1:0-15686 GCA_036273915.1 Planctomycetota bacterium
AGCGCTGGCGCACCTGCTGTCGGGCTCGTCGACCGCGGCGGTGACGAAGAGCGGGAGTTCGAACGCGACACAGGTGCTTGCGGGCGGCGCACCCGGGCGTAGGCTGGACCCGCCGCCCACCAAGAACTTCGTTGGGAAGACGCCTCCTCCTCATCGCCCTGGCACTCACCCTGTGTCCCGTGTGGCTCTGGCGCGACGACGGCGAAGCACCTCGAGTGGGGTGCGGCCGGCGCCGCGGCGTCGCCATCGCCGTTGCCCCGCTGCCTTTGGCTGATGTCGTGGACCCGCCGGATCCCTTGGCGGAGCAACCCGCTCCCGAACCTCGGTCGGCGCCCACTGAGAGACCGGAAGACCAACCGGGCTCGGACGCGTCGCAACCGGAAGAGCCGGTGCGCGGGATCGCCGACGAGCACCCGGGAAGAGGCGCCATCCGCTCTCTGCGCTCGCTGGGCGCCGCGTTCGGGCTCGTCTGCAAGATCGGCGCGCCGGCCGGGACCATGCTCTTCGATCTCGACGGGGACGGGATCCCGGAGCTTCTCGCACCGGACGAGAGCTTCTCGTTCTGACCGCGGTCGCGGGCGGGGTCCCCGCGCCCCACCGTCGCGCCCCGGTTCCGCGACGGCGAGTACGCGCCAGCCCCCGATCTCATGGTGAGGGACGCGCCGGAAAGGTCCGCGGACTGGCCGGAGCGCGCGCTCGCGATTCGATGCGATCGGCGATGGAACGATCCGAACCCGAGTTGGCAGGACGCCGACCCCCAACCTCTGGTGCTACCCGATCGACCTCTGGTACGCAGGTCGCGCCGACCTCGCGGGCGAGTTCCTCCGCCTCGCCTGGCCCCCGCAACTGGTCGGCGAGGCGGAGTTCGTCGCGGAGCTGCGACGACACCTCGAGTCCAGCTCGTACTGGCCGGTCGTCGCGGAGATGAACGGGCTCCGGCCCCCGGAACGCCCTCAGGTCGCGAGCCCTGAACCGCGGTGACCTCACCGAACACGGGACAGGCTGCCCTGCACGAGCCGGACGAGGAGCAGCAGGCCGAGCAGCGGCGCCCAGACCCACATCACCTCGCTCCGGAGCACGCGCAGTCCCCACTCCGAGAAGAACGGCGCGATGTCGATCGGCGGGCACGCCAGCGGCCGCCACGGCAGGAAGTAGCGCGCGTCGCAAAACGGCGCGAAGAACGCGATCCCGAGCCCCCCGTCCGTCATCGCGTCGAGCACGCCGTGCGACGCGCCGACGACGAAGAGCAACGCCCACGTGCGAACGAGCGGTCGCTCGCTCCGCATCCACAGCGCGCACCCCCCCGCCAGCAGCGCCGCGAAGAAGAGCGAGTGGAAAAACCCGCGGTGCCCGCACGCGCTCTCGTAGGGCAGCCGGAGGAAGGTGTCCGCGTCGGGGAGCGCCGCGCACACGCACGCCGCGAGCCAGAGACGGAGCGGCGCGTCCGGCGCGACGATGCGCACGGCCACGACGGCCACGAAGATGTGCGTGAAGAAGCTTGCGGCTGCCCCCCCCGAACAGGATAGCCGCGACGCGACGCCCGGAGGACGCCCCCCGCGTCCCCCTACTTCCCGGTGAACTGCGGCTTCTGCTTCTCGACGTACGCGTTGAGGCCGATCTTCGCGTCCGCCGACGAGAAGAGCTTCGCCTGCAGCTCGCGCTCGAGCGCCAACCCGTACTCGAGCGGGATCTCGAGGCCGCTCTGCACCGACCGCTTGATGTGGCCGACCGCCATCGACGCCTTGTGCGGCGGGCAGAACTGGCGCGCGTAGTCGTAGACCTTGCGCATGAACTCGTCCGCGTTCGCGCCCTCGAACACCTTGTTCACGATGCCGAGCTGCGCCGCCTCCTCGAACTCGAAATTCTTCCCCTCGGTCATGATCTCGATCGCCTTCGACTTGCCGACGAGCCGCGCGAGCCGCTGCGTGCCGCCCGTGCCCGGGAGCACGCCGAGCGAGACCTCGGGCAGCCCGATCTTGCCGCCGCCCTTGCGCGCGATCCGGAGATCGCACGCCATCGCGTACTCGAGGCCGCCGCCGACGCAGTGGCCGTTGATCGCCGCGATCGTGAGCTTGGGCGTCTGCTCGAGCCGCGAGAGCGTCTCGTTCGCGTGGAGGCAGAAGTAGTACTTGAAGACCGGATCGGCCTTCTGGAGCATGTTGATGTTCGCGCCCGCGCAGAAGAACTTCTCGCCCGCGCCGCGGATCACGATCACGTGGACGTTCGTGTCGAAGCGCGCCTTGAGGATGCTCTCGTCCACCGCGCGGTTCATCTCGTACGTGTAGCAGTTGACGGTCGCGTCATCGAGCGTGATGGTCGCGACGCCGTCCTTGGCTTCGTAGCGGGCAAGCTCGCTCATGGTTCCGTTCTCCTTAGGCGCGGAATCCTAACAGATGGGGGAAGGGAGGGGGCGCGGGGGAGGGAGGGCCGGCTACGCCGCGAACGCGCACGCGATCGCGCCCCACGCGAGCACGAACGTGAGCCACCGCCCCCACGCCGCCATCCGCCAGAGGAAGCGCCACTCGGCCTCCCACTTGGGGTCGGGATCCGCAAGGAGCCGCTTCGTCGACGCGTCGAGCGAGGGGAGGAGCACCGCGCGGTCGTAGAGGCTCGCGGTGACCATCAACGCGATGAGCCCCATCGCGAACGCCCACGCCCACCCGTAGCCGGCGCGGCCGAGGAAGAGCGCGATCGCCGCGAGCGCGCCCGCCCACACGCCGAGCACGTCCGCGAGCGCCAGGAGCGGATGGACCGCGGGCCACGCCCGCTCGCGGCCGAGCCTGCGCACGAGCAGCGGCACCGCGAGCGTCGCGAGGTCGATGACGCCCGCCCAGATCCCGACGAAGAGCACGAAGAGGAGGCGCGCGTGGTCGCTCACGGCTCGCAGGGATCCGAGGGGCCGCAGGGGGGCAGCGGGGGCGGCGCCCCGCGGGGCGGCGCCACCGGCACGAGGCGGGTCAGGTCCTCGACGCCCGCGTCTCCGCGGCCGAGCAGCCTGCGCCCGTGCCGCGCGAGGCCGCGGAGGGGCCCCGCGAGGCGCCCCGGCTCCGACGCCTGGCCCGCGTCGACGCGCACGACCGCGGTTCCCGGCTCGACCAGCACGTAGAGCGCGTTGTCGGGGCCGACGGCGGCCGCGCGCGGCGGCGCCGGCAGCGCGACGACGTCGCGCACGCGGAACCCCTCGGGCACCGGCCGCAGCCGCACCGCCCGCGAAAGGGGCGCCTCCGCCGCCGTGCCGAGCACCCAGACGCCGCCCGATTCGGCCGCGAGGCACGTCGCGTCGAGGAGCGCCGCGTCCTTGAACACGCACGGCTGATCGCCGAACCGCTCGAGCGTGACGCCCGCTGCGGGGCCATAGCTCACGAGCACGCTCCCGCTCGGGAGCACGGCGACGTCGCGCGCGTCCGTGCGGACCCGCGCCGTGCCGCGCACCGTGCCGTCCTCCGCGATGCTCGCGAGCTCGCTCGCCGCGCCGAGGACGACGATCTCCTCGCCGCGGAATCGGCACCGTCGCCCCGCGAAGGCGAGGTCGATGGCGAGCGGCGCCGCCCCGCCCTCGACGGAGAGCCTCCGCCCCGCGAGCACGGCGACGCGCCCGGAGGGAGCGACATCGAAGGCGACCATCCCTTGCCCCCGCGCCCCCCTACCCCTGGTTGCGCGGCCCCGCCGCCGCGAGACGCCGCACGATCCCGTCGAAGAGCTTCTCGCGCATGGGGCACCAAGTGTAAAGGGGGGGGTGAGCTTGCAGCGGGGGCTCAGCCCACGAGCCCGCGCGTGGCGTGCCCGACGGCGTAGGCGAGCGCGGCAGCTCCGCTCCCGATCAGCAGCGTCTCGATGCCGCCGCCGACCCAGCCCGTGCGGAGGCTGACCCCCTTGAACGCGCCGATGGCGAAGAACGTCGCCGCGGTCGCGATCGCGCTCACCACGAAGCCGTGCGCGAGCAGGAGCGGCACGAGGGGCACGAGGCCGGCGACGAGGAACGCGACGAACGTCGTCAGGGCGGCGCGGAGGGGGCGCGGGGGGTCGAGGCGCAGACCGAGCTCCTCCATGAGCATCGTGTCGACCCAGCGGCGCCGGTCCCTCGTGATGATCTCGACCGCCTCGTCGAGCATCGGCCCCCGGAACCCCTTCCTTTCGAAGATCTGCCGGATCTCCTCCCGCTCGCCGTCGGGGATCTTCTCGATGTGCGACTCCTCCACGCGGCGGGCGTGCTCCACGACGTGGAGGTCGGCCTTCGCGCGCAGGTAGTTGCTCACCGCCATGCTGAAGCCGTCGGCGAGAACGTTGGCGAGGCCGAGCACGAGCGCGATGCCGGGCGGGAGCCGCGCGCCGGTCGCGCCGGCGACGATCGCGAACGTCGTCACCGTCCCGTCGATCGCGCCGAGGATCGCGTCGCCGACGTAGCTGTGGTCGGCGTTCGCGGCGAGGCGCGCGGCGATCGCCTCCGGCGTGTGCTGCTCGCGGAGAACCGCCGGGGGCGGGTGCGCGGACGGGTCCACGCCAAGAGCGTATCCGAACCGGCCCCTTGCGCGACATTCGCATGCGCCGGAGGATCCGGCGTTCGCCCGGGCGTGCGACAATCGGATCCGGAAAGGAGCCCAGGATGACCTTCAAGACGAAGAACGACCTCCCGGCCAAGGCGCGCGAGGAGATGATCGCGCTCTGCAACCGGCAGCTCGCGGACACCTTCGACCTCATGAGCCAGGTGAAGCAGGCGCACTGGAACGTGAAGGGCCCGCAGTTCTTCCCGCTCCACGAGCTCTTCGACAAGCTGGCGGAGGAAGTCGAGGACTCCGTCGACACGATCGCGGAGCGCGCGACCGCGCTCGGCGGCGTCGCGTCGGGGACGGTGCGGATGGCGGCGAAGGCGTCGCGGCTGCCCGAGCTGCCGGCGGACACGTTCGACGGGATGGCGGTCGTGGACGCGCTGGTCGCGCGCTACGCCGCGCTCGCCGCCTCGACCCGCGCGGGGATCGCGGAGGCGAACGAGAAGGGCGACTTCGACACGGCGGACGTCTTCACCGAGGTCTCGCGCGAGCTGGACAAGTCGCTTTGGTTCCTCGAGGCGCACCGCCAGTCGTAGCGAAGGGGATGGGGCGCGGGGAAGGGGCCCGCGCCCGCCCTGCCTACCCCCCGCAGCAGCTGTCGCGGCCCTCGTGGATGAGGCAGCGGGTCGTCAGCGGCTCGATCCCCTTCGACCCCTCGCGATAGACGGCGAGCGCCTTCAGCCCGAGCTCGCCGCCGCGCAGGTAGAGGCGCTCGATCTCCTCGACCGTCGTCTCCCGCGGGAGGTTCACCGTCTTCGAGATACCGCCGCTGAGGAAGGGCTGTACCGCCGCCATCATCTTGAGGTGCCCGTCGACGGAGATCGTGCGGCCGTCGCGGCCCGGCCGGAACGCGCAGTCGAAGACCGCGAGGTGCTCCCGCTTCACGTGCGGCGCGCCCTCCATCCCCTCCTCGCGCTCGAGGTGCTTCACGATCGCGTCGATCTCGCCCTGCGCGTAGCCGAGGCGCGCGAGCGCGCGCGGGACCACGCGGTTCGTGAGCTTCAGCGACCCGCCGCCCGCGAGCGCCTTGTATTTGACGAGCGAGAGGTCGGGCTCGATCCCCGTCGTGTCGCAGTCCATGAGGAACGCGATCGTGCCGGTCGGCGCGAGCACGGTCGCCTGCGCGTTCCGCACGCCGTGCGCCCGCGCGAGCCGGAGCGTCTCGTCCCAAACCGTCCTCGCGCCGGCGAGCACCGGGGCGGGCCCGGCCTCGACGTCCGCGAGCGCCGCGCGGTGCATCGAGAGCACGCGGAGCATCGGATCCCGGTTGGGCTCGAACCCCTCGAACGGTCCCTTCCGCCCGGCGATCTCCGCCGACACGCGGTAGGCCTCGCCGGTCATGAGCGCCGTGATCGCCGCCGCCCAGCCGCGGCCCTCCGCGGAGTCGTACGGGAGCCCGAGCGCCATGAGCAGCGCGCCGAGGTTCGCGTAGCCGAGGCCGAGCGGCCGGAAGATGCGGCTCATCTCCGCGATTCGCTGCGTCGGGTACACGCTCCGGTCGACGATCGCCTCCATCGCGCGGAAGAGCGTCGCGGCATCCCGCCGGAACCCGGCGGCGTCGAACGTGGCGTCCGCCTTCAGGTAGGAGAGCAGGTTCAGCGAAGCGAGATTGCACGCCGTGTCGTCGAGGAAGCAGAACTCGCTGCACGGATTCGTCGCATGGATCCGCCCCGACTCCGGGCAGGTGTGCCACTTCTGGATCGCCGCGTCGTACTGGAGCCCCGGGTCGCCGCACTCCCACGCCGCCTGCGCGATCTCGCGGAGCAGATCCCGCGCCGGGAACGTCTCCACCGGCTCGCCGGTCCGCACCGCGCGCGTCGTCCACGGCCTGTCCTCGCGCACCGCGCGCAGGAAGTCGTCGGTCACGCGCACGGAGAGGTTCGAGTTCTGGAAGGCGACGCTGCGGTGCGCCTCGCCGTCGAGCCCGCCGCCGAACCCCGCCGCGGCGAGTGCCTTCGCCTTCCGCTCCTCCACCGCCTTCGCGTGGACGAACTCGCGGATGTCGGGGTGCGCGACGTCGAGGATCTGCATCTTCGCCGCGCGCCGCGTGCGCCCGCCCGACTTCACCACGCCCGCGAACGCGTCGTACCCGCGCATGAACGACACCGGCCCCGACGCGAACCCGCCGCCCGAGAGCCGCTCGCGGCTCGACCGCAGCACCGACAGGTTCGTGCCGCAGCCGGAGCCGTACTTGAAGATCATCGCCTCGACGCGCGCGAGCTCGAGGATCGCGTTGAGGTCGTCCTTGACCGAGAGGATGAAGCAGGCCGAGCACTGCGGGTGGCCGTCCACGCCGACGTTGAACCAGACGGGCGAGTTGAAGGCGCCACGCTGGTGCAGGAGCAGGTCGAAGAGCGCGGCCTCGTACCCCTCCTCCCCGAGCCCCTCCTCCTTCACCCAGCGGGAGAGCGTCCCCCCCACGCGCCGCAGGAGATCCCTGACGCTCCGCTCTCCGCCCGGCCCGGGCTTGAAATAGCGACTCGCGACCACGTTCACGGCGGTCTCCGACCAGCTCGCGGGCGCCTCGACGCCGTCGAGGTCGAAGACGACCCGGCCCTCGTCGTCGACGAGGACGGCGTGCCGCTTCGCCCAGGGGACCGACGCGAACGGGTCGCTCATGCGTGGCATCCATTGTAGGGGCGCGCCGATGTCTTCGGTCCCGGCGCCGCGGGCCGGCAGCCGCGCGCCGGGGCCCGGGGGGTATCCTGAAGCGACATGACGGAGCCGGGCGTCCTCGAGCAGGTCGAGACCGAAACGCGCCTCGCGCCTCCGTGGAACGTCGTCGTCTGGAACGACCCGATCACGCTCATGGTCTACGTGACGATGGTCTTCCAGCGCATCTTCGGCTACCCGCTCGAGAAGGCGCAGGCGCTGATGATGGAGGTGCACACGAAGGGGCGGTCGATCGTCTGGACGGGCGCGCGCGAGCAGGCGGAGACCTACGTGCAGAAGCTCCACGCGGCGCAGCTCCTCGCGACGATGGAGTGCACGTCGTGATCTACCCGCGCGTGACGCGCCACGCCGACGGCGCGGTGTCGATCGAGGGGCTCTTCCCGCTCCACCTCGCGGCGCTCGCCGAGGTCCCGGACCTGATCGACAAGCCCGAGGGCGACGTGCGGAAGCGGCTCTTCCCGGAGCCGTCGGACGACGCGACGCAGAAAGGGGACTGGGAGCGGCTCGTGCGGCCGGAGCTCTTCGCGCTGCTCGCGTCGGCGCGCGAGATCCTCCTGCGCGATCTCAAGGGCGTGGGGCCGGCGGAGCCGCTCGGCGGGGTGCCGCGGTGGAACGTCATGGTGCCGGCGCAGCACGTGAACGCGTGGATCAGCGCGCTCAACGCGGCGCGGCTCGCGCTCGGCGCGGAGCATGGCGTCGAGAGCGAGGAGGATCTCCACCCGAAGCTCGAGGCGAACGAGGAGGGCCGGATCGAGGTGGACGAGCGGACGCTCGCGGTGATCAAGATCGGCGCGCTCGCGGACCTGCAGGCGCTGCTGATCCTCGACGGCCTGCCCGAGAGCGAGCGCCCGCGCCGCCCGGAGGAGGAGGGGCCCGGGGAGGAGGAGGATCCGCCCGCGTGATCGTGAACGGGCGCGCGGGGGCCTGCGGCCTACCCGACCTGGCGCCAGAAGTTGCCGTCGCGGCCGGTGATCGCCGTCGCCACGGGGCCCGTGATCGTGTTGCCGCCGCCGGCGGCGAAGGCCGCGTTGGAGGCCGGGCCGCCGCCGGTGCCGGCGTAGTTCGGCTGGTCCGTCGCCAGGATGTCGCCTCCCTGGTTGAGGAAGAACGTGCGGTTGCCGGAGTTCCCGTAGGAAGCCGGCCAGGCATAGCAGCACCAGGCCATCTCCGAGAGGTTGCCGTCGACGTTGGCGTCCGCGCCGCCGCCTGCCAGCTCGGCGAGGCCGTTGCCCGCCGCGTCGGGGAGGTACACCGCGAAGAGGTAGCCGGTCCGGCTCACCTCGCCGTTCGCGTTCACGGTCCGGAACGACGTCGAGAGGACCGTCGGGTCGAGGAGCGCCCCGCCGCGGACGCCGACCGAGCCGGCCATCTCGCCGAAGGTCCCGTACTCGCCGGTGCCGTTGTCGTTCATGTCCGCGCGGCCGGTCGCCTGGAACTGCGCCTGCGCGGAGAGGATGTTCCGCATCGTCGCGATCACCGAGGCCTCGTTGGAGTTGAGGCGCGCGGAGAGGAGGTTCGGGATCGCGATGGCCGCGACGATGGCGATGATCGCGATCACGATCATCAGCTCGATGAGCGTGAAGCCGGACTCGTTCCTGCGCATGCGAGGCTCCCTTCCCGCCCTCGAACGGGCGGGCTGCCTGTTTCCCGCATGCAGCATCGGCTGGATCCCGCGGTCCGCAAGGCCCCGCTCGGAGAGCCGCCCCGGAACGAGACGCCCTGGCACGCCGGTCGCCCCTCCTCCGTCACGGGTAGCCGGCGACGGGCTCGAACTCCACGACGTCCGGCGGGCCGCCCGCGAACAGGAAGCGGCGATGGGGCTCGATGAAGGTCGACGCGACCGTGCCGCGCCAGCCCGCGCGCTTGCAGACCGCGTAGCCGCGCGGGAGCCGCGGCGCCGTGTCGGCGAGCACCGCGCGCAGGTCGTCCCACGAGGGGTCGGGCGAGAGCCCGAAGTCCAGCTCGCCCGGCTCGTGGAGGTTGGAGAGCACGTGGAGACCGGGCGCGAGGTCGCGCGCCTCCGTGCCCTCGGGGCCGACGCGGAACAAGCGCCCCCGGACCCCCTGAAACACCACCACCTGGCAGGGGTTGCGCGGCGCGTGCGCGAGGTCCTCCCCGAGCCAGCCGCACGCGCGGTCGAAGGAGCCTTTCGCCAGAGCGCCGGCGACGAGAAGGCCGCGGCTCGCGCGTCCCGCCGTCTCCGGCAGGGTCGAGCGGTTCGTGATCGCGGCGACGAGCCCCTCGCGGTTGACGCCGATCCACGTGCCCCCCTCCTCCTCGTCGCGCGGGGCCCAGAAGGGTGTGTCGGCCACCCACACGCGCGGCGCGGTGAATGGGCGCGCGTAGGCCTCGTCGCGGTTGGCGGCGACGAGCGGGCGCTCGCCGATGCGGCAGATGAGGATGCACATGGGCTACGCGGTGATCTCGCGGACGAACGCCACGACCTCGTCCGCGGCGCCCGGGACGATCCGGGCCTCGAACGTCCGGGCGTCGAGCTCGTAGCGCCACACCTGCATGCCTCCCTCGTCGAGCGCGCGCGCGATCATGAGCACTCCCTCCCGCGCGACGTCCGCCGGGAGCACGTCCGTCACGCGGCGGCCGAGGAACTGCTCGGGGGGCACGAGCGGCGCCGCGCCGAGCCCCGGGTGGAAGTCGACGTAGGTCCCGTCGCGCCGGATGTGGAACACCATGTCGGGGAGCGCGCTCACGAGCGCCTCCCGGCGGCGCTCGCGCGTGCGCGCGAGGCGCTCGGCGCGGAGCCGCTCCATCTCGGCGGCGGCGCGCGGGCCGAAGATGCCGAGCTGGGTGAGCACCTCGCTGCCGTCGGGGATGGGCGTGCGGCAGAGAACCCCGAGGATCCCGAGCATGCGGCGGCGGGCGTCGCGGAGCGGCACCGCAGCGTAGCCCTCGGCGCCGAGCGTCTGGAGCGCGGCGTCGGCGGGAAAGAGGGTCTGCACGCCCCTGGGATAGCAACGCGGCTCGCCGGCGACGACCGCGGCGCACGGCGTGCCCTCGAGGTCGTAGTCCATGAACCGGTGCGTCCGCCCGCGCTCGCAGACCGTGCAGTGGGCGACGCCGGGCTCTGCCGGATCCGTCTCGGACACGAACGCGTAGTCCACGCCGAGGGCCTCGGGGAGGCAGCGGGTGAGCGCGACGACGAACGCCTCGCCGGTCTCCATCGCCACGGCCTCGGCCACCCGCTGGAGCCCGTCGTCGGTGGGCGCGATCCGGCAGAGCGCCGCGCGCAGGTCGAGCTGTTCCATCACGAGGGACCCGAGCCCCTTCAGGCGGCGGCGGTCCGCGGGCCCGAGCTTCCCCGGCCTGCGGTCGGCGATGAAGAGGGCCCCGAGCTGGACCCCGTGCGGCGTCCGCAGGGGCGCGCCCGCGTAGAAGCGCAGGCCGAGGGAGGTCACGACCGCGCGGTCCCGGGCGCGCGCGTCCGCCGCCGCGTCGGGGATCACGAGCACGTCGCGGCTGGCGAGCGCAAGCTCGCAGAGCGCCTCCTCGCGCGGGATCTCCTGTCCCTCGTAGCCGGTCACGGCCTTGAGCCACACGCGCTGCTCGTCGAGGAGCGCGATGCCCGCGATCGGCACCTGGAAGAGGTCCTTCGCGAGCGCCACGATCGCGTCGAACGCCGGCTCGGGCGGCGTGTCGAGCACACGATAGCTCTTGAGGATCTCGAGGCGGGCGGTTTCCCGCGGGGCGCGCGCGGTAGGCATTCCGGTAGGCTCTTAACGATACCCCACATGCATATGCACCCGCAGGTAAAGGCGCTGGCCCGGGCATCGGGATTCGACCTCTGCGGCATCGCCCAGGCCGCACCCGGGGCCGAGGACGCCCGGCTCCGGGAGTGGCTGGAGCGCGGATTTCACGGCGAAATGCGCTACATGGAACGCCGCCGCGACGTCCGCGAGATCCTGCCGGGCTGCCGCTCGGTGATCGCGCTCGGGGTCAACTACTACGTCCGGCACGAGCCCCCGCCCGGCCCGCGCGTCTCCCGTTACGCGTGGGGCGAGGACTACCACAGGGTCCTCGGGAGGATGCTCGACACGTTCCTCTCGAGGCTAAGGGAAGGGGCTCCGGGGGAGGGGTTCAAGGCGTGCTGCGACACCTCGCCGGTCCTCGAGAAGGCGTGGGCGGAGCGCGCAGGCATCGGCTGGATCGGCAAGAACGGCTGCCTCATCTCGCAGCGCTACGGATCGTGGGTGTTCCTCGCGGTCGTCCTCACCACCCTCGACCTGCCCCCGGACCCCCCCCATGCCGACCGCTGCGGCTCCTGCACGCGCTGTCTCTCTTCCTGCCCGACGGACGCGTTCGTAGCGCCCAAGGTGATCGACGCCCGCCGCTGCATCCCGTACCTGACGATCGAGCAGTGGAGCCCGATCCGCGAGAAGGTCGCGCCGTGGGCGTTCGGCTGCGATGCCTGCCAGGACGTCTGCCCGTGGAACCGGAAGGCACGCGACTGCGGGCGGAAGGAGTTCGCGCCGCGGCCGGGGCAGGACGCCCCCGACCTCCGCTCGTGGGTGCTCATGAAGGGGCCCGAGTTCCGGGCGCGCTTCGGCGACACGGCGCTCGCGCGGCCGGGGCGGCGCGGCCTCGCGCGCAACGCGCTCGCCGTCCTCGGCGCGGCGACGCCGCCCGACGTGCGCGAGGCGGCGCGGCGCGACGCGTCGCGGCTCGTGCGCGGGCAGGAGGCTACGGCGACGCCGCCGGGCGCGTGAGCAGGAGGTCGCTCCGCGCGAGGATGTGGCTCTCGCCGGCGCCGGGCCGGAGCACCTTCACCGCGAACGACGGGTCCCCCGACGCGTCGTACCGGAGGAGCACGTCCACGCGGTGGAACCCGCGCTCGAGGTGGGCCACGCCCCTCGCCGTGTGCGCCCCGCCCCTCGCGACGTCGATGACGGGCTTGCCCCCGACGATGATCCGCAGGTCGTTGCCGCCGTGCTGCGCGGTGAAGGCGTGCTCGCCCGGCGTCTTCACCTCGAGATAGAAGGTGATGCGCGCGATCGGGGCCTCGGGCGTGCGCGGGAGGTCGGGATCGTCCTCCTCGCCCATCGCGACGAGATCGCGGGTCCAAAGGCCCTTCCGCACCGGGACGTCCGGGACCAGGTCGAGCGACTCCGCCTTGAACCACTCGAGGCGCGCCGAGCCCGGGTCGAGCGAGCCCAAGGCCGTGTGCCCCACGGGCTCCCGCCCGGGCGGGGCGGGGGCGCGCGCGGGAGCGGGCGCCGCGACGTCCTCCTCGATCCGGCGGAGGATCCCGAGCACGCGCTCGTAGACGAGCACGCGCTGCTCCTCCCGCATCGACTGCGCCGCCTCGAGATAGGCGCCGAGGAGCTTCGCCTGCTGCTGGAACGCGTCCTCGGTCGCGAGCTTCTCGTGGAGCTTCAGGATCTCGAAGAGCTGCTCATTGCTGTCGGCCAAGGCGCCACCCGCGAGCAGAAGCGCGGCGAGCGCGGCCATCCCTATTCTCGGCATCGACGCCTCCGTCGGCCGCCCGAGCCGCGCCGGGCAGGCCCGCGCCCCATTCTATCCGCGGAGCGGGATCAGTAGCGGGGGACCGAGGGGTCGACCTCGAGCGCCCACGCGTCGATCCCCCCCGCGAGCGAGCGCGCGCGGGGGAAGCCGCGCGCCCGGAGGAAGGCGGCCGCCTCGTGGGAGCGGACGCCGACGTGGCAGAAGACGACGATCTCGTCGTCCGGCGCGGCGTCCGGCGCCTTGAGACCGAGGAAGAGCTGCATCATCGGGATGTGCTCGGCCCCCTCGATCCGGCAGATCCCGAGTTCCATCGGCTCGCGGACGTCGAGGAGACGGACCCTCTCGCCGCGGTCGAGCTTCGCCTTCACCTCGGCGGCGGTGATCTCGATCACGCGGGGATTCTACTTGGGCGTGCCGGCCCCCGGACCCCCCTTCTTCGGGACGCCGCGGGCGTAGAATCCCGCCGTGGACGCCGCCGCCGTCGCGGAGCACCTGCGCGCCCTCGGGATCGAGTGCCTCACCGAGGACCTCGATCCCTACGGCCGCGACGAGACGATGGACCTCTTCCACGCGCCGGAGCTCGTCGTGCGCCCGCGCTCGACCCCCGAGGTGCAGGAGGTGCTCAGGCTCGCGAACCGTGAGGGGATCCCGGTGACGCCGCGGGGCGGGGGCACGGGCAAGGCGGGCGGCTGCATCCCGGTCGCGGGCGGCATCGTGCTCACGCTCGAACGCATGAACCGGATCAAGGAGATCGACGCGTCGAACCGGTTCGCGATCGTCGAGCCCGGCGTCGTGCTGTGGACGCTCCACGAGGAGTGCAGGAAGCTCGGATTGCTCTACCCGGTCGACATGTCCTCGGG
The DNA here is from genome assembly GCA_036273915.1 of Planctomycetota bacterium. Taxonomy (GTDB): domain Bacteria; phylum Planctomycetota; class PLA2; order PLA2; family PLA2; genus PLA2. The sequence continues at coordinate 13,559 of DASUGR010000248.1, forward strand.
CGGCTCGTGCGAGCTCGGCGGCAACCTCGCCTGCGACGGCGGCGGCGAGCGCGCGGTGAAGTACGGCACGACGCGCGCGCAGGTCGCGGGCGTCGAGGCCGTGCTCATGGGCGGCGAGGTGATCCGCACCGGCGGCAAGCTGCGCAAGAACGCCGCGGGCTACGCGCTCCACCACCTGATCGTCGGGAGCGAGGGCACGCTCGCGGTCATCACGGAGGCGACGCTCCGGCTCGTGCCGCTGCCGCCGCACAGGAAGACGCTGCTCGCGGCGTTCGCGTCGCTCGACCGCGCGGCCCACGCGGCGCTCGAGGTCGAGGCGAAGGGGTTCCCGCTCTCCGCGATCGAGCTCGTGGAGAAGGCCGCCGCCGATCTCGCGGAGAGGATGCTCGGGATCGCGCTCCCCCATCCGGGCGCGGGCGCCTACCTGCTGGTCGAGGTGGAGGGGTTCCAGGGGGGGAGGACCGAGGAGGAGATCGAGGCCGTCGGCGGCGCACTCCTCGAGGCGGGCGCGGAGGAGGTGGACGTCGCGCCGCGCGAGAAGGTCTGGGCCGTGCGCCACGCCGTCGCGGAGGCGATCAAGAAGCTCCCCGCGTACAGCGCGGTCGACGCGGTGGTGCCGCGCACGCGGATGCCGGAGCTCATCCGGCGCGCGCACGCGGCGGCGAAGGCGCACGGCGTCGAGGTCGTGTGCTTCGGCCACGCGGGCGACGGGAACATCCACGTCGACTTCATCCGCCGCGACGCCGGGGACGCGCGCTGGGAAGCGGGCATCGGGCCGGCGGTAAGGGCGGTGCTCGAGGCGACGGTTGCCCTCGGGGGATCGGTGACGGCGGAGCACGGCGTCGGCCTGCTCCGGCGGGACGACCTCCCGCTCCAGATCGACGCCGCCACGCGCGCGGCCATGGCGTCCCTGAAGCGCGCCTGGGATCCGAAGGGGCTGCTCAACCCGAAGAAGATCTGGCCGCAATGAGCGAGCGCCGTGCCGGCTCGGGGGGTAGAATTCGGTGGAAGTGAAAAAGCGCTACACGGTCGCCGAGGCAAACCGCACGCTGCCCTACGTCCGGTCGATCGTGGACGAGGTGCAGGCGCGCTACCGCGTGATCCAGGAGAGCGGCCGCCGCCACAACGCGACGGACCCCAAGGAGGAGTCGCGGCGCGCGACGCTCAAGGAGGAAGTGCGCGAGGCGGCCGACCGCATCCGCGCCTGCCTCGACGAGTTGCAGGCGCTCGGCCTCGAGATGAAGGACTACGAGGAGGGCCTCGTCGACTTCCCCGCCGAGTTCGAGGGCCGCCCGATCCTCCTCTGCTGGAAGCACGGCGAGGAGCGGATCGGCTTCTGGCACGAGACCGACGCGGGCTTCGAAGGGCGAAAGCCCGTGCCCGCCGATGCCGACTGGCCGCCCGTGCCCGCGCCCGCGAAGGGCAAGTCGGGCAAGAGCCCGAAGCTCTCGTAGCTGCGCCAGCGGTGGCGCACTTGCGCCGCGCAACCCCCGTCCACGCCGCGACTTGCGACCGCTCCCCAGGTCAACGGTTGACGTGCACGAGCTGGAGGAACTCGGCGCGGGTGCGGGCGTCGGCGCGGAAGCGGCCGAGCATGCACGACGTCACCGCGTAGCTCGACTGCTTCTCGACCCCGCGCATCCGCATGCAGAAGTGGTCGGCCTCGATCACGACGCCGCAGCCGCGCGGCTTCAGGACCTCCATCACCGCCTCGGCGATCTGCGTCGTCATCCGCTCCTGCACCTGCAGCCGGCGGGCGTACATGTCGACGATCCGGGGGATCTTCGAGAGCCCGATGATCTTCCCCTTCGGCAGGTAGGCGACGTGCGCCTTCCCGACGAACGGCAGCATGTGGTGCTCGCAGAGGCTGTAGACCTCGATCCCGCAGACCGCGATCATCTCGTCGGCGGGGTCGTCGTAGATCGCCCCGTTGACGATGGCCTTCAGGTCGCCCTTGTACCCCGAGGTCAGGTACTCGAGGGACTCCCGCACCCGGCGGGGGGTCGCCTTGAGCCCCTGCCGGGCGGGGTCCTCCCCCAGATGGCGCAGGATCGCCGCGACGTTTCTCTCCATGTCGCGGGCCAGTCTAGGCCGCCCCCCGGTTATTCTCTAGGCCCGTGAGCCGGAC
>DASUGR010000249.1:0-5772 GCA_036273915.1 Planctomycetota bacterium
GATGGCCGCGATGTTCCTCGGCCACGCCTTCCGGTACGCGCGCAGGAAGCTCGCGGACCTCTTCACCAACGAGCAGTGGTACCCCGCGTACCGCTTCGGGGACCTCACGCCTGATCTCAAGGACCTCATCGAGGTGATGCCCCCGAAGGACCGCTACTGGGCCGACCCCTTCCCCGTGCGCACGCACGACGGGCGCGTGTTCCTCTTCGTCGAGGAGTTCGCGTACAAGGACCCGAAGGGGCGGATCCTCGCGATGGAGATCGATCCGGTCCGGGGCGCGGGAAAGCCGTTCCCCGTCCTCGAGCGCGACTACCACCTCTCCTACCCGCAGGTGTTCGCGTGGCAGGGACAGTACTGGATGGTCCCGGAGAGCTCCCAGAACGGGACGGTCACGCTCTTCCGCTGCGTTTCGTTCCCGGACCGCTGGGTCGAGGAGAGGAACCTGCTCGAGGGGGTCCAGGCGGTCGACGCCACCCTCGAGGAGGTCGACGGCCGCTGGTGGATGTTTGTCAACGTGACCGGCCACGGCACGGGCAACCGCGACGAGCTGCACCTCTACCACGCGGAGTCGCCGCTCGGCCCGTGGCTCCCCCACGCGCGGAACCCGGTGAAGTCCGACTGCCGCGGGGCGCGCCCCGCCGGGAGGCTCTTCCGGCAGGGCGGGCAGCTCCTCCGGCCCGCGCAGAACTGCGCCGGCGGCTACGGCACGTCGATCGTGATCCACAGGATCGACGTCCTCACGACGGAGGCGTTCCGGGAGACGCCCGTGGGGGAGATCGTCCCGGACTGGGATCCGAAGGCGAAGAGGGCCCACACGCTCAACCGGTGTGACGGGTTCCTCGTCCTCGACCTGCTGCGCCGCCGCCGGCGGTTCTGAGCTGCGCGGCGGACGCGAGGGGGTTCCGGGGGCCGGCGTCGAGGCCCGGAGGCTGCCGGGCGCGGAGACCCGGAGGACGCGGAGCGCCCTTCCGGGTCTCAGACTCTTCGCTCGGCCGGGCGGGCTAGAAGAGCGTGTAGATGAAGGGCGCCGCCGCGGTGCCGCCGAGCACGAGGAGGACGGCGAGGCAGCCGAAGACGACGATGATCGGCAGAAGCCACCACTTCTTGTTCTGTTTCAGGTAGATGCCGAACTCGGCGAGCAGGGATCCGTTCGTCATAAGGCGCTCCTAGAACTGGCGGACGTAGCGGTCCTTCTCGGCGACCGTCCCGGCCTCGCTCCAGATGGAGGCGCCAAGGGGGTCGCGGAGCACGAGGCGGTCGCGCCGGCGCAGCCGGAAGATCGTGGCGATCGCCCCGAAGAGGACCCAGTAGATGAAGGCGAGGAGGACGTTCGACATGATCGTCCCCATCACGAACGCCGCGGCCATCCACGCCATGTAGAGCGGGCGGCAGGCGCGCGGCGCGACGATCGAGAGCAGGAGGACCGCCGCCGGCACGAGCGTGAAGAAGGGCAGCGGCCCCCAGACCATGTGCCCCGTCGCGCGCGTCGCCGCGAGCGAGCCGCCGGCGAGCCACGAGAGGGCACCGATCAGGGAGAAGCCGACAAAGACCGCGACGCCGAACTTGCGGTAGCCGACGCGGTCGGGGTTCCAGTCGATCTTGACGAGGCTCATGTCTAGTCCAGGGGGAACTCGGCCAGGTATTCCTTCGCGCCAGGCATCTCCGGCTGGTCTCCCTTCCGGAAGATCTGCCGGCCCATGACGAGCACGTCCATGTGCGTGAACATGAAGCAGCGGTAGGCGTCTTCGGGCGTGCAGACGATGGGCTCGCCGCGGACGTTGAAGCTCGTGTTCACGAGCACGCCGCAGCCCTGCCGCTTCTCGAACGTGCTCAGCAGCCGGTGGAGGAGCGGGTTGCGCTTCCCGTCCACGGTCTGGACGCGCGCGGAGTAGTCCACGTGCGTGACCGCCGGGACGTCGCTCTTGGGCACGTTCAGGAGATCGAGGCCGAACTTCCCCGCGTCCTCCTTCGAGAGCGGGATCCGGCGGGACTCCCTCACGGGCGCCACGAGGAGCATGTAGGGGGACGCGCGGTCGAGGTCGAAGTAGTCCCCTACCCGCTCCTCGAGCACGATCGGCGCGAAGGGGCGGAAGGACTCGCGGAACTTGATCTTCAGGTTGAGGCGCTTCTGCGTGTCCGCCCGCCGGGGATCCGCGAGGATGCTCCGGCAGCCGAGCGCGCGCGGGCCGAACTCCATCCGGCCCTGGACCCAGCCGACCACGTTGCCCTCGGCGATCAGGGCGGCCGTGCGCTCGCAGAGGTCGGCGTCGTCCGAAGAGACGTGGCAGACCGCGCCCTGGCGCTTCGCGAAGGCCTGGATCTCCGCGTCGGTGAACGAGGGGCCGAGGAGCGACCCGCGCTGGCTGTCCATGCCGTCCGGGGCGACGGTCCGCGGCCGGTCGAGGTAGTGGTGCCAGCCGACGAGCGCGGCGCCGAGCGCGCCGCCCGCGTCGCCCGCGGCCGGCTGCACGAAGATCTCCTTGAACGTGCCCTGCCGGAGAATCTTGCCGTTCGCAACGCAGTTGAGCGCGACGCCGCCCGCGAGGCAGAGGTTCTCCTCGCCGGTCAGCTCCTTCGTGTGGCGGACGAGGCGGAACATCGCCTCCTCGACCACCGCCTGCACGCTGGCGGCGAGGTCCATCTCGCGCTGGGTCACCTCCGACTCCGGCCTCCGCGGCGGCCCGCCGAAGAGCTTCGCGAAGGCCCGGTTCGTCATCGTGAGGCCGACGCAGTAGTCGAAGTACTTCATGTCCATCCAGAACGAGCCGTCGTCCCGGAGGCGGATGATCTTCTCGAGGATCAGGTCCTTGAAGACGGGCCGGCCGTACGGCGCGAGGCCCATCACCTTGTACTCGCCGGAGTTGACCTTGAACCCCGTGTAGTAGGTGAACGCGGAGTAGAGCAGCCCGAGGCTGTGCGGGAAGCGGATCTCCTTCAGGAGCTTCAGCCGGTTGCCGCGGCCGACGCCGATCGTGGTCGTCGCCCACTCCCCCACGCCGTCGACCGTGATGACCGCGGCGCGCTCGAAGGGGCTCGGGAAGAACGCGCTCGCCGCGTGCGACTCGTGGTGCTCGGGGAAGAGCATCTCGCCGTCGAAGCCCGGGAGCCGCTTCTCGATCTCGGAGCGGACGTGGACCTTCTCGCGGAGCCAGACGGGGACCGCCTGGCGGAAGCTCCTGAGGCCCCGCGGCGCGTGCGCGACGTAGGTCTCCACGAGCCGGTCGAACTTCGTCAGGGGCTTCTCGTAGAAGGCGACGCAGTCGAGGTCCCTGGGCGCGAGGCCGCTCTCCCGGAGGCAATACGCGACCGCGTTCGCGGGGTAGCCCGCGTCGTGCTTCTTCCGGGTGAAGCGCTCCTCCTGCGCGGCGGCGACGATCTCGCCGTCGACGACGAGCGCCGCGGCGCTGTCGTGGTAGAACGCGCTGATCCCGAGGACCCGGCTGCCGGTCCGGCTGCCGACGCCGGCGCCGCTGCCGGGGCGCACCGCAATCTGACTCGCGCTGTTCATGCAACCCCTTTCTGGGTCGGGAAGGGGTTCGCAAAGGATGTGCCCCCGGCTCGGCAGCGGCCCTCGCGGCAGCGCGTGTCGTCCGGGATGGACGTTTCAGGGGGTCCGGGGCGCCTACCGGAAGTCGTAGCGGCGGGGCTCGAGGCCGAGCAGCGCGCGGAGCGCCTCGGCCGCGCCGAGCATCTCGAGGACCGCCCGCGCGGCGCCCTCGTGCGGCGCGCACTCCCGCGGCTCGACGCCGAGGAGCACCTGGGCCCCCGAAGCCCCCCCCCAGATCCGCCTGCCCGGCGCGCTCCGCCACGCGGCGCCGTCCCCGAGGTCGAGCACGACGTCCGCGGCCTCGCCGGGCTTCGCCCCGAGGAGCCGGAACGACGGATCCGTCGCGCCGAGCGGCGGCGGCGCGCCGGTCACGAGCAGCCGCCCGAGCCCCGCGGCGGCCAGGTAGCGCGCGGCGAGCGGTGCAACGCCGTGGAGGAGCACCGTGCCGCGGAGGATCCGCTCCTGCCCGTCCCCGCCGAGCGGCGCGAGGAGGATCTGGCGCCGGTAGCGGAGGACGGCCTCGGGCGGCAGCGTCAGAGGCGAATCTCGTCGACCGCCTCGACCTGGACGCCCTTGTCGCGCAGGTAGTGGACGGCGGACTCGACCTTGCCCGCCTCGCCGTCGAACTCGTAGCCGAGGATCGCGCTGTCCTCGGAGATGGTCCCGGCCACGATGTTCGGGATGATGTCGAAGCGGGTGATGAGGTTGTAGTTCCAGGGCTCGCGGACGAGCTCCTTGGGGAACGTGATGATGAACTTCTTCTTGGTCCGCATCCGGCATCCAAGAATGTAGCAGGGGAGGGACCTACCGGCCAGCGGGGGCCGTCGCGGCGCAGGGGCAGAGGGGGTCCGGGGGCAGGCGCGCCCGCCCGAGCCGCCCGGTCGCGAGGTCCGCGAGGAGGAGCGCGGACGGCGCGGGGTCGCCCCCGAGCGCGCGGAGCGCCTCTCCGGCCGCAAGCGCGGCCACGAGCCCCGCCGCGGGCCCGAAGATCCCCGCGACCCGGCACTCGTCGGTCCGCGCGTCGGGCGGCTCCGGCAGGAGGCAGCGCAGGCACGGGCCGCCGGGGCGGACGAGGAGCACCTGCCCCCGGAACTGCGCCGCGCCGGCGTGGACGAGCGGCACCGCGAGCTCGAGGCAGAGGTCGTTCAGCAGGTACTTGTCCGCGAAGCTGTCGGTCCCGTCGACGACGCACGCCCGGCCGCGGACGAGCGCGCGGCCGTTCCCGGCGTCGAGCCGGACGGGGATCGCCTCGACCTGCAGCCGCTCGGCGAGCACGTCCACCTTGCGCCGGCCGAGGTCCCGGTCGTCGAAGAGGATCTGCCGGTGCAGGTTCTCGATCGCGACCACGTCGGGATCGGCGACCGCGATGCCTTCGACGCCGAGGTCGACGAGGATCCGCGCGACCGGGGAGCCGATGCCGCCCGCGCCGACGACGAGGACGCCCCGGCTCACTTCGCGGGAACGATCTCGTGGAGCGTGATCAACGCGTACGCGGTGGGGAGCAGGGGATCGCCCTCCTCCCAGCGCGGGCTCTGGTCGTTTCTCCACGAGCCGTCCTCCTGCTGGCGCGAGAGGATCGCGGTCCCGAGGTCCGCGCGCCAGTCGCGCGCACCCTCCGGGGTGTCGAGCTTGTCGACCTTGAGGGCGTTCAAGGCCTTCGCCGCGCTCATGTAGTAGTAGAAGAGCCCCCAGTACGGCGCCTCCTTGGGCGCGCCCTCCGCGACGGACGGGCGGAAGCCGGGATTCTCGTCCCACGTGTAGTTCTTCCCGATCCACGCCACCGCGGCCTTCACGCGCTCGTCCTCGGGCTTCAGCCCGGTCAGCGCGTAGCACTTGAGCAGCGCGTAGGTCATCGAGCCGTAGCCGCGCGCGACGTAGGTCCCGTCGGGGAGCTTCTGGAGGCCCGCCTTCGACACGCCCGCCTCGTAGGTGCCCGAGCCGTCGTTGCCCGGGACGACCGTCACCTTGCCGAGCTTCTCGTCCTCGACCACCCACCTGGCGTCCTTGTTCTCCTCGTTCTCGCTGCGGTTCTGCGCGCGCTCGAGGAACTTGAGCGCCTTCTGCATCGCCGGGTGGTCCTCCGGGATCCCGGCCGCGCGCAGCGCCTCGATCGCGAACTGCGCGTTCGAGAGGTCGGCGCCGGGGCCGTCGTCGTTGTAGCCGAAGCCGCCCTGCGCCCGGCCCTCCTCCGTCCGCTGGAGCTTCAGGAGGAACGCCTTCATCTT
>DASUGR010000250.1:0-21169 GCA_036273915.1 Planctomycetota bacterium
CGACCTCCTGGAGGCCGCGCGGCGCGTGGGCGGCCGCGTGCGCGTCCAGCTGGCCGGGCGGATCGCGCCCGACATGCGCGCGCACCTCTCGCCCTACGCGCACCTCTTCGAGCACCTGCCCCCGATGCCGCAGGAGGAGCTCGCGCGGCACTACCACCGCGCGGACGCCTTCTGCCTGCCCTCGTACTTCGAGGGCTCCGCGCTCGTCGTGTCGGAGGCGATGGCGAGCGGGCTCCCGTGCGTGGTCACGGAGGCCGCGGGGTCGCTCGTGACGCACGGCCGCGACGGGCTCGTCGTGCCCGCGGGGGCGCCGGCGGAGCTCGCGGACGCGCTCGGGGCGCTGCTCGACGACGCGGCGCTCTCCGCGCGCCTCGGCGCCGCCGCGCGCAGGACCGCCGAGGCATTCGACCTCGCCTCGTACGGCCGCCGCCTCGTCGAGGCGTACGGCGCCCCGGCGGCGCCGGCGATCGCCCGCGCCGCCACGGCCTGACGGTTCCCCGGAGCCCCTCCCGACCGATCCTTATAGGGATATGTGGCTGCGCCGCTCCGCCGAGGTCCTTGCCGAGTACCGCGAGGCCGCCGACGCCGGCTTCTGGCAGCGCCGGTGGGGCGGGACCGACCTCGCCCGCTACCTCGCGGGATTCCGCGGCGGGCGGCTCGGGTACTTCGAAGCCCCGTTCCGCCGCCACCTGCCGAAGGACGCGCCCGTGCTCGAGGCGGGCTGCGGGCGCGCGCAGTACGTGATGGCGCTCTCGCGGCTCGGCTACGACGTCTTTGGCGTCGAGTACGCCGAGGACACCGTGCGCGCCGTGCGCGAGGTGGAGCCGTCGCTCCAGGTGACCGCCGGCGACCTCCGCACGCTTCCTTTCCCGGACGGCTTCTTCGGCGGGTACATCTCGCTCGGGGTCATCGAGCACTACTGGGGGGGTCCGGGGGCCATCCTTGCCGAGGCGCGGCGGGTGCTCCGGAAGGACGGGGTCATGCTGCTCTCGGTGCCGCACTTCAGCCCCGGCCTCCGACGGCTGGTCGAGGGGCGCGAGGTGGGCGAGGCGCGGGAGCGCGAGGACTTCTACCAGTTCTACTTCACGCGCGGGGCGATCGAGGAGACGCTCCGCACGCACGGGTTCCGGCCGTTCGACGCGTTCTACTACGACGCGGTCTACGGCGCGAAGCGGGCCTATCCCGCGTTCCTCAAGATGTACGAGAAGAGCAAGCTCTTCCGCTACTCGATGACGCGGCTCAACCGGCTCGCGCTGCCGCAGGCGATCGTGAGGCGCTTCTCGCACATGGTCCTCATCGCCGCCCGCCGGGCGTGACGAGCCGCTACGCGGTCAGCGTCGCCGCCTGGGGCGCGCCGACGGCGTCGAGGAAGACGTCGGCAACGCGCTCGACCGTGTAGCGCTCGCGCGCGAACGCCGCGACGCGGGCCGCGAGCCGCGCGTAGCCGGCAGGATCGCCGAGCATCGCGCGCAGCTCAGAGGCCATCCCGTCGACCGTCGACGCCACCGCCCCGAGGCCGTTCCCGCGCACGATCCCGTCCGGGTCGACGCCGAGCGTCAGCACGGGCACGCCGCGGAGCCAGGCCTGGATGAACGTGTTCGGGAACCCCTCGCGGTCCGACGTGTTGACGAGGACGGACGCGCGGTCGAACCAGGAGAGCGATTCCTCGAACGCGATCTGGCCCAGCCACTCGACGTTCGACGGGAAGCCCGACACGACGCCCGCGCGGTACGCCTCGTCCGCGTGCCCGCCCGCGACGACGAACCGGACGGGCGCGCCCTCGAACCGGCGCGCGAGTTCACCGAAGAGCTCCGGCCGCTTCTGCGCCCCGAGCGTGCCGGCCCAGAGGACGATCGCCCCCCGCCGCCGTGCCTCCGCGTCCGTGGGCGCCGCGGGCGGCTCGTGGCCGCTCGGCAGCCGGTGCGAGTCGAGGCCGAACACCGCCTTGAGGTCGCGGCGCTGCGTCTCGTTCTGCGTGAACGCGTGGGTGAGGCAGCGCATGCCGATCTGCCGCATCACGTCCGCGAGCGCCGCGTCCGCGAGGAACACGAGCGACTTGACCGCGCCCGGCGCCTTCGCGCGGTTCGCCTCCACCTGACGGCGCAGGTGGAGCCAGCGGCGCGGGATCGCGTCGCCCGTGCAGATCCACGAGAACGCCTTCCCGTGGCGGCGCGCGTAGAGGCCGATCACGCCGGTCGCCTCGGAGGTCATGCGCTGGATCACGAGGTCGGGGTCGATGTCCCTGAGCGCGGCGTACCAGCGGAGGCTGTTCCGCCAGCGCAGGTGCTCGCGGTAGGGCAGCCAGCGGATCGTGACCCCGTCGAGGCGCTCGGTCGTCCCGGCCTTCCCGCGGACGCTCATCGCGACGTAGTGGACGTCGAAGCCGCGACGCGCGAGTTCCTTCGCGAGCAGCCACGCCTGGACCTCCGCGCCGCCCCCCCGCATCTCGAGGATGTGGAAGGGCATCACGAAACAGATGCGATGGAGGGGAGGGGGCGCGGGGGAGGGGAGGGTCATAGCTCGGCGCAGAGCCTCTCCTTCTTCCGGCTCTCGGAGATCCTCGTCACGCGCGGGAAGCGCGCCTCGAGCTGCGCGCGCCCGTCGGTCCCCTTCCGCGCGTCGAGGATCACGCGCCCGCCCGGCCGCAGCAGCGCGCGCACCTGGTCGGCGTACACCTCCACCGGGTAGTGGAAGCCCCAGGAGATGAGCGAGATGGCGAGGTCCACGCCTTCGGGCACGTCGAGCCGGCACGGCTCGCCCACTTCGCGGAACCGGAGCGCGGACTCCGGGACGCCGTTCGCCACGAGGAGACGCCGCGTCGCCTCGAGCGAGTTGTAGAAGGCGCCCCGCTCGGAGAAGCCGTAGTAGACCTCGCCGGACGTCTCCGTCCGGTCGGCGAGGTAGAGCCGCGGCGAGCCGTAGTGGCGGTGCAGCAGCACGTCGATGCCGCCGACGCCGCAGCCGATGTCGAGGATCGCCGCCGCCCGCCGCGGGAGGTGGGGAGCGATCTCCGCGTACTCGCGCGCCATGTCGCGATTGAAGGCGCGGCGCACGGCGCCTCCCCGCCACTGCGACTCGAGCGCGATCGCGGCGTCGAGCGGGGGGCGGCGGCTCAGACGGCGGAGCGCCCGGTAGAGCAGCGGACGCCTCGGCAGCGCGAGGTAGTCCGTGCGCTGGAAGAGCAGGAATCGAAGCGCCTCGTCCGGCACCTCGATGCGGCCCGGCGTGCGGGCATCAAGATCGGGAGAAGAGGCTGACGTAAGCATCGATCGTCTCCTCGGCCGCGAAGGTCCGTTTCGCGAAGCGGACGCAGCGCTCCCCCATCGCGGTCCGGAGCCAGTCGTCCGAAAGCAGCGCCCGCGCGCCGGCGAGCAGCCGCTTGGGATCGCCGCTCGCGCAGAGCCCGAGGCCCTCCCCCTCGATCCAGCCGTTCGGGTCGTGGTGGAGCGAGAGGACGGGGGTGCCCTTGAGCCACGCCTGGATGAACGCGTTCGGGAGCCCGTCGGCCTCGACGCGGCTCGTGCTCACGAAGAGGGAGGCGCGCGCGTAGAGCGCGTGGGACTCCCCGAACGGCACCGCGCCGAGCATCTGCACGTTCGGGAGCGCGGCCGCGCGCGTCGCGAGCTCGCGGTAGGCCTCCTTCGGCGTGCCGCCGCCGAGGAGGAAGCGGTAGCGCGCGAGGTCCGCGCAGCCCCCCGCGAGGTCGAGGAAGAGCCCCGGCTGCTTCGCGTCGGAGAGGCTCGCGAGCCAGAGCACGACGGGCTCCTTGGCCCCCGGAGCCCCCCCGCCTCCCTCGAAGAGCGAGGGGAGGATGAGCCCGTCGCGCCCGAAGTTCCTCAGGAGCCGCTCCGCCTGCGTGCGCGTCTGCGTCACCACGCCGCTCGCCTCGCGGATGCCCTTGTGCACGAGCACGTCGCGCGCCGCCGCGAGCGGGTAGAGCAGCGCCTTCCGGAGGCCCGAGCGCCTGGACGCGCGGATGCGCTTCACGTGCTTCCAGAAGTCGCACGCGTCCTCGCCGTTGCTGCCCCACACGAAGCGGCTGCCATGCGCGCGCGCCCAGCTCGCCGCGACCCACGTGAGGTGCGAGCGGCCGCGCTGGTAGAGCGCGTCGGGGCCGATGTCGTCGAGCATCGCGCGGTAGTCGTTGAGGTCGCGGATCCACGAGACCGCCGTGACCGGGCGCTCGATCCAGTGGAAGCGGATGCCCTCGGGCAGGTCGCGGAGCGCCGCGCGGTCGCGCGTGAGCGAGAGGTAGTGCACCTCGTGGCCCTTGCGCTGGAGCGCCGACGCGAGGTGGAACATCTGCACCTGCGTGCCGTTGACCGCCACCGCGGGGTCGAAGAGCCAGGAGTCGGCGAGGATCGCGATGCGCATGGCCTAGAGGAGCGGCAGGTAGACCTCCCGCATGCGGGCGGCCACGTGGTCCCAGGTGAGGTGCGCGACGGACGCGCGGATCGCGGCGCGCCGCTCGTTGAGCTCGCGGCGGCGGGCCGAGAGCTCGACGAGGACCGCGGCCAGCGCCTCCGGCGTCTCCTCCCCGGCGACGAAGCCCGATTCCGCGTTGAGGACGTCGCGGACGCCGTGGCGCTTGGTGACGAGCACGGGGGTGCCGCTCGCGAGCGCCTCGAGCGCGGCGTTGCCGAACGACTCGACGTGGGAGACCGAGACGTAGAGGTCCGCGGCGCGGTAGAGGTGGACGAGCTCGGGCGCCGGGGGCTCGCCGGCTCCCGTGACGGTCCCCGCGAGGAGCACGAGGTCCTCGACGCCAATGCGCTTCGCCGCCGCGGCGAGCTTCTCCCTCGGCCCCACGCTGATGCAGCAGAGGTGCGGCGCGTCGCGGCGCGCGATCGCGAGCGCGCGGTAGAGGAGGTCGATCCGCTTCACGGGGCTCGCGCGGCCGACGCTCAGCAGGACGAAGCGGTGCGGCGAGAGCCCGAGCGTCGCCCGGCGGTCCTCCTGCGGGACGGCCCCGATCTCCGCGTGCGCGACGCCGTTCGGCACGATGACGACCTTGTCGGGGTCGGCGCCGAGCTCGACCAGCAGCTCCTTGTTCATGCGGCAGAGGGCGACGAGCCGGTCCGCGCGCCTCACGACGTCGCGCATGCGCGCCGCGCGCGCCGGGTCGAGCCGCGCGCCGTACCCGATCTGGGGCACGACCTGGACGTCGGCGCCCTGCGCGGAGACGACGACCGGGAGGCCGTGCCGGCGCGCCGCGAAGACGGCGCGCTCCCCGCCGCCGTGCAGCATCGGGCCGTGGAGCAGGTTGATCCGCTCCTTGACGACCATCCGCTCCACGTTGCGCCGGCGCAGGTAGGCGGTGAGCACGGAGAACGAGGGCGAGCGGTAGTGCCGGTAGGGGTAGGAGAAGCCGGGCGGCAGGAACGCGGGGCCCGTCGAGGCGACCGAGACGCGCACCGACGGCTGCTTCTGCAGCGCGCGCGAGAGGAGGTGGTTCGAGAACTCCATCCCCCCGAGGCTCGGGTAGTGGTTCTCGGTGACGATGCCGACGCGGATCTCGGTCATGCCGGCACCGCCGCCGCCTCGGAGAGGCCGATGGGCTCGACGTCGAAGCGCGCGCGCACGGCGTCGAGGTAGGCGTCGAGCTGCCTCAGGAAGCGGTCCACCTGCTCCTCCGTGGCGTGGTAGGGGCTCGCGCCCGCCGTCGCCTCGTTCGTGTGGAACATGATGCAGAGGAACAGCGGCTGGTCGCCCGCCCGCTTCGCCAGGTACTCGGTCGCGCGGAGCATCGCGTCGACGTCCGTGAAGGAGGGCCTGAGCCATGCCGGGCGCAGCGGCTTCCTGCACGCGTTGAGCAGCACCCCCTGCCAGCGGCGGAAGGGGTCGATGCGGCGGCGGAACGCGCGCGGCAGGAGATCCCACCATGCGTTCACGAGCGTCACGGGGACCTCGAGGATGCGCATCTCGCCCGGGCGCCGGCAGTCGTCGCGCGACGGGTGGTAGGGCTGGTCGGGCGCGCCGAGGTAGCTGACGCCCCCGGTCCCGCTCCGCCACCAGACGTGCGGCGTGACGCTCGAGTCGACGAGGTAGCCGAGTTCCTCGAGGAAGCGCAGCGTCCTCCGGCCGAGGCCGTACCGGCCCGCCCGGAACGACGTGGGCGCGCGGCCGAAGCGCTTGCAGAAGAGCGCGGTGAGGTTCAGCAGCTTCTCGTACTCCACGAACGGCGGGAGCTCGCCCTGGAACGCGTCCGTCCGCTCCGTCTCCATCGAGGCGCGCGGCTCGATGAACTCCGCGTGCAGGTGCGTGCCGAGCTCGACGCGGCCGTCGAGGTCGTGGAAGAGCGACGTGCAGGCGTCATCCCGCAGCACCTCGGGGCTCAGGAGATAGGTCGCGCGCACGCCGTGGCGCTCGAAGAGCGGTTGGAGACGCCCGGGCACGCCCTCGAGCACGTTCCGGAAGCTCAGCGGGCGGCGCACGCGCCACTTGGGCCCCTTGTCGCACTCGGTGTCGAGGCTGATCGCGAGCCTTGCCTTCATCGCGCCGCGACCTCCCTCGGCTTCACGAAGACCGACTCGAGGAAGTGCACCGCCCGGCCGTAGGTGGTGGTGCGGTTCTTGACGACGAGCTTCGTGCGCGGCCGCGCCGCGGCCGTCCACTTGGATTTGTAGTCGGCCTCGCCGCGCATGAAGTCGAACTCCCCGAGACCGCGCGCGTGGCAGTCGCGCAGGATCTCGTGGATCAGCAGGCGCGACGGGTAGAAGGCGGCCGCCTCGGGGTCGAACGCCATGTTCCACGCGTGGTAGACGCCGCGGTCCTCGAACCCGAGCATGTACGCGATCGTGCGGCCGCGGCTGCGCAGCCAGTAGGCGCGGAACCGGCCGCGGGCCGTGTGGTGCCGGATGATGGCGTCGAGGAAGGCGAGGCCGCGCGGATCCGAGAGGAGGCTCGCCCGGCCCATCTGCTGCTGGCGCGCGGCGTGGATGGGGGCGGCCTCCGCGAGCACGCGCCCCGCCTCCCAGGCGGTGGACGCCTCCACTTCGTAGCCGCCGGCGCGGCCGAGCCGGTTCCGCGCGAGGTTGACGTTCTTCCGGACGAAGCGGTGGCTGGTGTCCGCCATCACGTCCTCCCACGGCCGCGCGAGGTCGACGTGGTAGTAGAGGCCGCCGGCGAGCGCGTGCGGGACGCCCTTCTCCTCGAGCCACGCGCGCGCCGCGTCCGCGGGATCCTCGCCCCGGAGGTTGTCGAGGACCAGCGCCTCCCAGCGCCACTCCGCCTCGAAGAGCCAGGCGAAGGTCGCCGCGAGGACCTCGCCCGCGCGCTCCGGGGAGGCGAGCACCGCCGCGTAGTCGGCGTGGAGGTCCGCGAGGAACCGCACGGACCGGTAGGGCAGGAGGCCGCGGCGGCGGCCGTCGAGGAACATGAGCGGCACGATGCCGGCGATCCCGGTGCCCTCGCGGGCGACGAGGAGGAGCGGCGTGTACCCCTCCCCGAGATGACGGAGCCACGCGGCCACGTGCTCGGGATCGTGCTGGAAGGTCGGGGAGGCGGCCTCGCCCTGGAGGCGCCGCCACGCCGCGTCGAGCGCGCCGTCGAGACGGAAGCCGAAGCGGGGCTCGATGAGGATCACGGGTGCCTCCGCGCGAGGACGAGCCCCGCGCCCGGCCAGCCGCGCACGGTCGCGCGCTCCTCCTCCGAGAGCACGCGCACGCGGAAGACGAGGTAGAGCGCGATGCCGACGAGGATCTGCGCGAGCAGCGTGACGCCGCGGTGCCACGGCGCGACCGCGGCCACGGCGGCCACGATCGCGGCCATCGCGCCGCCGGCGAGCAGCGACCGCGTGATCGCGCGCAGGAAGATCGGCTCCCCGCCCACCGCGCGATGCGCCTCGTGCAGCGTCAACGCGCCGGACACGCACGCGGCGGCGAGGCAGCCCGCCGCGAGCCCGTTCGCGCCCCAGAGGCTGCCGCCGATCGCGAGGAAGGCGAGCGCGGAGAGGGTCTCGACCGCGGTGATCCGCATCACCACGGCGGAGCGGCCGGTCGACAGGATCACGCAGCGCAGGAGGTGCTCGAACCCCTTGATGAGCCCGACCCCCGCGAGCATCACGAGGAACGTCGACGCGGCGGACCATGCCTCGCCGTAGGCGAACGGCACGAACGTGGTCGCGACCGCGGCGAGCCCGAGCATCGCCGGCACGTAGACGAGGCCGAGCCCCAGCATGCTCGCGTAGGCCTTGCGCCGGAACGCGGCGCGGTCGCCGTTGAAGATGGAGAGCGCGGGGAGGAGAACCGTCGTGAGGATCGCCTGGACCTGCTGCGCCGGGACCACCGCGAGCCCGAACGCGATGCGGAAGCAGCCGAGCGTCTCGGCGCCCGCGAACCTCCCGATCACGATCGGCGCGGTGTTCTGCGAGGCGAAGGTGAAGACGTTGGACCCGAGCAGGTGGAGGCCGTAGCGCAGGTGCTTCCCGATGCCCGCGAACTGCGGACGTACGGGGCGCCAGCGGGCGACCCGCCAGACACAGGCCGCGAAGGCGAGGCGCTGCACGATCGGCCGCGCGACGAGCGACCACACGCCGAAACCGGTGAACGCCAGCACCACGGCGACGACGTTCCCCGCGAGCGACGACCCGACCTCGTACGAGGAGTACTCGCGGAACGCCATCCGCTTCCGCAGCAGCACCTGGGGGAAGCCGAGGCTCGTCACGAGGAGCAGCCACGCGAGGACCGCGACGATCGCCGCGAGCTTGGGCTCGTGGAAGAACCCGGCGGCGAGCGGCGCCGCGAGGCAGCAGGCGAGCGACGCGATGGCGTTGACGCCGACGTGGAAGACGAGCAGCGCGCTGACCTGCGCGTCGCTGATCTCCTGGTCCTGGATCACGGCCGCGCCGAACCCCACCTGCGAGAACGCCTGCGCGAACTGCGTGAAGACGAGCGCCATCGCGACGAGGCCGAAGTCCGTCGTCGTCAGCAGGCGCGCGAGCAGGATCGTGAAGAGGATCTGCGTGACCTGCTGGGACGCGGCGACGCCCGAGCGCCACAGCAGGCCGTCGAGGACGCGCTTGCGGAAGCTGCTCACGCCCGCGCCTCCTCCTCCATCACGGCCTCGGCAGCCTCCTGCTCGCTCTGCATGCGGACGGCGACCGCGAGCCCGATGAGGCAGAACAGGAACCACTGGAAGTTGCTGTAGGTGAGCGGCGTCGCGGTGACCCAGGCGGCGCCGGAGCCGAACAGGACCGACGCGACGAACTGGAGGAAGAGCTTGCGCTCGGGGTCGGTCTCCTGCTTCGACCAGCGGTAGATCGTCCAGAGGAACCACATCACGAGGCCGAGCGTGTAGAGCCCGAGGACGGGGCCGAGGTCGCCGAGGAGCTGGATGAACTGGTTCTCGGGGTCGCCCCACGTGCCGTGCACGCCGAGGCACTGGTCCATCCGCTCCATGTCGGAGAAGCGGCCGACGTAGAAGCGCCACTGGTTGGGCCGGCCGGACGCGAACGCGATCGGGTCCTGCTCGCCCTGGAGGATCGCGATCTCGCGCCACCAGCGCTGCTGCACCCGATCGACCTGGGAGAGCCCGACCAGGAGGACCAGCATGAGGCCCAGGAACGCGAACTTGCGGCGCAGGAAGAGGAACGTGGCGGCCGAGAGGAACGCGACGCCGGCGAGCGCGTTGTGGAAGGTCAGGTAGACGAGGCGGCCGAACATCACGATCGAGAGGAGGAGGAGGAGGATCCACTGCGGCTTCCACCGCCGCATCCAGCCGAGCCCCAACAGGAAGATCGAGATCAGCATCGACATGCAGCCGACGACGGCCGGCGTCACGACGTCGTGATAGAAGGCCTTCATGCGGACGACGCCGTGGTACTCCATGGCGAGCCGCTCGCCGTAGCCGAAGAAGATGGCCGCCACCGGCACCGCCCCGTAGAGCCATAGGCGCAGGACCTTCCAGGCGCGCTCGAAGTCGGTCACCACCATGACCGTGAGCAGGAAGATCGGCACGCCGCACGTGTAGCGCAGCGTGTTCTCGACGACGACGATGGCCCTGCCGCCGACGACGATGTACACCGCGGCGGAGACCCACACGATGACGGCCCACACGAGGACGGGCCGCGCGAGCGGCAGGTGAAGGAAGCGCGGGCGCGCGAGGAAGAATGAGAGCAGGACGGCCACGGGCACGCCGGCCCCGAGGAAGTCGAGGACGCTGAACCCGTAGAGGCGCTGCTCCCAGAACATCTCGAAGCTGAACCGGGAGAAGACGAGCAGCGCGAGGGCGGGGACCGGGCGCAGGATCACGATCGCGAGCGCGCCCAGGAGCACGAAGAGGGCGATCGCGGCGAGCCCCGACCCCTGGAGCGCGAGCCACGTCGCCACGAGCCCGGCCGCGGCGGCCGGGACCCAGACGAGCAGGACCAGCGGGTGGTGGGCGCGGGTTTGCATGCGCGAACGGCAGGGCCTGGCCGCAGGTTCCGGGCAGACCCCGACCACCCGGTGCCCGAGCGGACCATGCACCGGCCGCCTCCCTCGTACTATCGGCTGGCCGGATGGGACGAGCGCACCCTCCGGCCCCCCAGCCCCCCCCGGATCGGGTCACGCCGCGCGGTCGAGGAACTCCCGCGCCCATGCCTCGAGCACGAGCAGCTCGTAGATGAGTAGATACCTGTGGGACCGCCCCGCCCATTCGTCGTCGACGAGCCGCCTGACGGCCGCGGGCTCGAACCAGCCGCGGCGGCCGAGCGCCGCGGGCGAGAGGTACTCGTCGAGGAGCGGCCGCAGGGGCCCCCTGAGCCACCCCTGGACCGGCGCCCCGAAGCCCGCCTTCCTGCGGGCGAGGATCTCCCTCGGCACGATGCCCTCGGCCGCGCGCCGCAGGAGCCGCTTCCCGCGCCGGAGGCCCGCGGGGAGGCGCTCGGCCGTCTCGAGCACGGCGTTGCCGAGGAGCGGCACGCGCACCTCCTTCGACGCCGCCATCGACGCCTTGTCCGTGTAGAGGAGGTTGTGGCACGGGAGGAACTGCTCGACCTCGAAGCGCAGCGAGACGTCGAGGTCGTCCCCGCCCGCGGGCCGGGCGAGCAGCAGCCGCTCGTGCGCGGACCCGCCGACGCGCCCGCGGAGCGCCGGCCCGAGGAGCCCGGCGCGCTCCTCCGGCGCGAGGTAGGAGAGGAAGCGCACGTGGCGCGCGGCCCACGGGAGCCCGGCGGCCGAGCCGAACTTGGCCGCGTTCCTGCCGAAGCGGCCGAGGAGCCCGGCGTGCGGGAGCAGCCGCTCCGCCGCCTCGAGGAGCGGGCGCGCGCAGCCGGGCAGGTAGCGCGACAGCTCGAGGGCGCGGAACCGCGGGTACCCCCCCCACAGCTCGTCGCCGCCCATCCCGGAGAGGAGCACCTTCTCCTCCGCCCGCGAGGAGAGCGCGATCGTCGCGATCGCGGCCGGGTCGCCCACCGGCTCCTCGAGCGCCCGCACGGAATGCAGGAACCGCTCCGGCGAGAACTCGAGCGGCACCTCGACGAGCTCGATCCCGCGCGCGCGGGCCAGGAGCCGCGCGTAGCGGGTCTCGTCGCGGACGATGTCGGCCGAGAGGTCGCGCCGCGGGAACGAGAGCGTGTACGCGCGCTTGACCGCGTCGCCGGGGAGCGCGCAGGCGATGAAGCTCGAGTCGAGGCCCCCGGAGAGGAAGATCCCGACCGGCACGTCGGAGACGAGCTGGCGGCGCACGTCCGAGACGACGGCCTCGCGCACCGCCTCCGGATCCGGCCGGCCCGAGCCGGGGCAGGGCGCCATGCGCCAGTAGCGCGACGGCCGCTCGATCCCGTCGCGCAGCTCGAGCGAGGTCCCGGGCGGCAGCCGCCGGATCCCCGCGAACGCCGTCTCCGGTCCGGGGTTCCAGAGGAAGCTCGCGTGGACGTCGATCGCGGGCGGGTGGGCGGCCGCGCGCAGGCCGAGCGCGAGGAGCGCGCGGATCTCCGACGCGAAGAGGAACGCGTCGCCGAGCCGCGCGTGGTAGAGCGGCTTGATCCCGAGGCGGTCGCGCGCGAGCAGGAGCGAGCGGCGACGCGGTTCCCAGCGGGCGAGCGCGAACATCCCGTCGAAGCGGGCGAGCGCGCCCGCGCCCTCGCGCTCGAGCGTGGCGAGCGCGACCTCGCTGTCGGAGCGCGTCCGGAGCCTCCCGGGCGGCAGCGACGCGGCGAGCTCGCGGAAGTTGTAGATCTCGCCGTTGCAGACGAGGACCGACCCGTCCTCGCCCCGCATCGGCTGGCCGCCGTGCTCGAGGTCGAGGATCGCGAGGCGGCGGAATCCGAGCACGCAGTCGTCGTCCTCGAAGTACCCGTCGGAGTCGGGGCCCCGGTGGGCGAGGCCGAGGGAAGCGGCGCGGACGCGGCCCGCGAAGCGGTGCCTCGCCCCGGGAGCGACGACGCCGACGAAGCCGCACATGTATTGGAGGGGATCGGCAGGGGGTCCGGGGGCAGCGCAGCCGCGGCCTACGCGATCCCGTGGCGCTCCTTCCACGCCAGCACGGGGATCAGCCGCTCGGGCTCCACGTCGTCCGGCAGCATCCGGGCAAGCCGCCGCGCCTCCGCCGAGGCGCGCGCCTCCTCGATCCGCCGCGCGCGCCACGCCCGGCCCTCCGCCGACGCGAACGCGAACGTGTCCGCCCTCTGGAAGCCGATCTTCGGCAGCCGCCAGTAGCCCTCGTCGAGCGAGCGCCGCGCGGCCTCCCGGAGGATGTACTTCGTGCGCCCGTCGCGAAGCTTCCAGCGGGTGTCGAGGGAGAGCGCGACCGCGACCACCTCGTCGTCCCAGAACGCCGGCACCGGGAAGAGCCCCAGCTCCTGCTGGAGCTCGGCGGGGTCGTGGAAGAACATCTCCGGGCACATCTGCACCGCGACCCAGGTGAGGAAGAGCCCGAAGTCGCCCTCCCCCACGCGGCGCACGAAGCTCTCGCGGTGGCGCGCGACGGCCAGCTCGTAGACGCGCCGCTCGTAGCCCTCGTCGTAGCGGCCCACGCGGCCGAGGCCCCGCTCCGCGTAGGGCGGGATCCCGCGGCGCCAGTTCTCGAAGTGGAGGCCGGCCTTCCGGAGCTCGTTCGAGGGCAGGCGGCCGAGCAGCGGGGCCACGTAGGGGAGCAGGCGGTGCCGCTCCAGCCACCCGTAGACGCGCAGCAGCCGCTGCCACTTCCCGTGCCGGCTCATCCCGAGGAAGAGGCGGTCCGCGCCGTCGCCGTCGAGCAGCGTGCGCACGCCGTCGGCGCGCGCGGCGACGCCCGCGAACCGCATGGTGGCGTTGTTGAAGGCCACCGGCTCGCTCGCGAGGCCGTTGCAGTACTCGAAGTTCGCGATCACCTCGCCGGCCGTCACGCGGATGCGCCGCGTCTCGATGCCGAGCCTCCTCGCGAGGAAGTCGACGCGCCGGAACTCGTCGTAGGAGTGCCCGAAGGCGAGCGTGTAGCCGACGACCGTCGCCCCGCCCTGCGCGGCCTTCGCCGCGAGCAGCCCGGAGTCGACGCCGCCGCTCAGCGCCACGCCGACGGGGCCCGCGCCCTCCGTGCGGCGGCGGACGGCGCGCGTGAGGCGCTCGTCGATCGCGCGGCAGAGGTCCTCCTCGGTGGCCCCCTCGAACCGCGCCGGGTCGTAGAGCGTCCCGACGTGGAAGTAGGGCGCCACGCGCGCCTCGCCGCGGTCGGCGACGAGCAGCGAACCGGGCGGCATCTTGGAAACGCCCTCGAGGAGCGTGCGGTCGTTCGGGGTGACCCCGAAGTTGTAGTAGTGGAGCAGCGCGTCGCCGTCGCTCGCCGGCAGCGGCGCGAGCGCCGCGAGCCCCCTCAGGTGGGTCGCGAACAGCAGCAGCCCCCCGGTCCTCCGGTAGAGGAGCGGGCGGAACCCGTAGCGGTCCGTGGCGAGCTGCACGCCGCCCTGCGCGTCGACGCGCACGAGGGCGAAGCTGCCCTCGACGGCGCGCGGGCCCTCCGCCTCGAGCCGCAGGAGCCGCGCCTCGAGGTCGGGGGCGCCCGGGTGGATGGCGAAGGGCGAGAACGTGCGGCCCGCGAGCGCCAGCAGCCCCGGCCCGTCGCGGAGGAGGTGCAGGTCGCGGGAGGCGCCCGTGCGGAAGACGCAGGCGGTCCTTCCGTAGAAGAGCGTCTCCGCGCGGTGAGGACAGGGGGGCAGGGGGGCGCCGTCGAGCGAGACCGCGCCCGAGAGCACGAACGGCCCGTCACTGCGGCTGACCATCGGCAACCCTCCGGTAGACCCCGCGCATCCGGTCCGCCATGATCCCGATGTCGAAGCGCCGCGCGTAGAGCACGCGCTCCGCCGGCACGTCGCGGCCAAGGGCGATCGCCTCGCGGTGCTCCTCGAGCCGCACCGCGAGCTCCTCGACGCCGCTCACGACGTCCCGGGGCTCGTGGGGGAGCACGACCTCCGCCATCCCGCCGCCGTCGCGGAAGACGACCGCGGGCTTGCCGAGCGCGAGCGCCTCGACGGCGGCGAGGCCGAAGCCCTCCACCTCGGAAGGCAGCACGCACACGTCCATGAGCCGCTGGTAGCCGGCCGCGTCGACGCGGTATCCCGTGAAGAGCGTGGAGCCGGAGATGCCGAGGCGGGCCGCGTGCTCCTCCAGCCGCGCGCGCTCGGGCCCGTCGCCGACGAGCAGGAGCATCGCGTCCTCGCGCCCCTGCATCCGCGAGAAGCCGTCGAGGAGCCGGTCGATGCGCTTCGGCCTCGTGAAGCGCGACACGGTGCCGACGACGAACTTCCCGCGGCAGCGCTCCGCGACGGCGGGATCCGGGGGGGGCCCGGGGGCCTCGTGGACCGGCGTGCCGTTGTAGATGACCTCCTGCGGCACCTCCCCGAGGCCGTAGATCGAGCGCGCCGTCTTGCGCGTGTGCTCGGAGTTGAAGGTCACGTACTGCACGCCGTTCAGGAAGCGCCGCTGGAGCATCCGCTTCACGCCGTCCGCGAGCCGCTGCGGGCGCCCGAGGCCGAACGCGCCGTGCTCCGTGTAGACGACGGGGACCCCGGCGATTTTCGCCGCGTGCGCGACGAGCGGGTGGTAGGCGTGGAGGTGAAGGACGTCGGCGCCCGCGAAGAGGTCCTTCATGCGCCGCAGCTTGGCCGGCGAGAGATCCGCTCCCCCCCGGAGCCCCCCCACTTCCACCTCGACCGGCGCGCTCCGGTAGCGGTCGAGGAACGGGCCCCTGCCGGCGCCCAGGAGCACGACGGGGTCGACCCCGCCCCTCGCCCGCTGCGCGATCGCGAGATCGAGCACGAGCCGCTCGATGCCGCCGATCTGCGCGCTCCAGAGGTAGTGGACGACGCGCACGTGAGATCACAGGCGCGGGGCGATCTCGCCCTCGGTCTTCGCCTTGGACCCGGAGCGCTCCTCGCCGTACCCGTAGCCGTAGCCGCGGTAGCGCCCGTAGTAGCCGTAGTACCCGTAGTAGCCGTACCGCCCGTAGCCGCGGCGGTGGACCTTGCGCGCGTCGAAGCCGTTGAAGATGACGCCGCGCAGCGAGGCGCCGAGGCGCTTCACCTGGTCGCGCGCCGCGAGCACGACGTCCGCCGGGCACCGCCGCCACTGCACGAGCAGGAAGACGCCGTCGAGCTGCCGGAAGAAGGAGGCGGCGTCGGCGACCGCGAGGACCGGCGGCACGTCGAAGATCACGTAGTCGAAGTTCTCCTTGAGCTCCTGGAGCAGCGCGGTGAAGCGCGGGGAGTCGAGGATCGCGCCCGGGTTGTCGGGCTTCTTGCCGGCGTGGATGACCGAGAGGTTCTCGACGCCCTCGACCCTGCGCGCGACCTCGCGCCAGTCCTTGCCGGCCTTCAGGATGTCGGTCAGGCCGGGCTGGAGCGAGCCCTTCAGGTGCGCGTGGGTCGCCGGGCGGCGCATGTCCGCGTCGACGACCATCACGCGGCTCCCCGCCTGCGCCATGACCACGGCGAGGTTGAGCGACGTCGTCGTCTTCCCCTCGCCGAGGACCGCCGACGTGATCGCGAAGGTGCGCACGGGCGTCTCGAACTCCGCGAAGCGGATGTTCGCGCGGAGCGAGCGGTAGCCCTCGGCGAGGACCGAGTGCGGCTTCTCGATCGTCACCATCTGGCTCTTCATCCGGCGGAGCTCGCGGCTCCGGATCGAGCGGAAGGCGGGCAGCGCGGCGTAGAGCGGGAGCCCCGCGACCTCCTCGAGCTCCTCCGGCGTCTTGATCGAGCGGTCCAGGTACTCCGAGAAGAACGCCGTGCCGAGCGAAGCGAGCACGGCGAGGAAGAGGCCGATCAGCACGTTGATGAGCAGGTTCGGGCTCGTGCGCATGTTCGGGACGACCGGGTCGTCGACGATGCGCACGTTGTTGAAGACCGACTCCTTCGCGATCGCCGCCTCGTGTTTCTTCTCGAGGAGGAAGCTGTGGATCGAGAGGAGGGAGTCGGCCTCGCGCGTCAGCCGGGCGAGCTCGCGCTCCTTCTCCGGGAGCTCCCGCTCCTCCTGCTCGTATCCGGCGAGGAAGGCGTTCACGCGCTCCACGCGGTCGTCCATCTCCTCCGCGACCGCCTTGGCGCGCGCCAGCGCGTAGCGGCGCAGGTCGGCCTGCGCGGTCTCGATCCGCGTGTCGATGTCCCTCGCCTTCGGGTGGAGCGGCGTGAGGTCCGCGGCGAGCGCGCTCCGCTCGACCCGCAGGTCGGCGAGCTGCCCCGCGAGACGCGTCATCGTCGGGTCCTCTTCGCGCGCGAGCAGCAGGAGCGAGTCGAGCGGCAGGTGGTCCTGCTCGAGCCGCTCGATCAGCCGGCGCTGCTCCGCGCGCGAGAGGTCGATCTCGGCCTTCTCGCGCTGCAGCGTGCCGATGCGCTCGATCAGGAGGTGCGTGCGCTCGGAGAGGAGCGTCACGCCGTGCGCGGCGCGGAACTCGTCCAGCCGGCCCTCCGCCTCGTCGAGGCTCTTCTTCGTGATCTCGACCTGGTCGGAGAGGAAGTCCATCGCCCGGCCGGCCTCGTCGATCTTCTTCGCGCGCTTCGCGGCGAGGTAGCTCTCGGCGAGCGCCGCAGCCGTCTCCCGCGCCAGGCGGGGCGTCGCGGCGCGGGCGCCGAGCTCCACGAGGCCCGTGTTGCGGCGCACCTGCGACACGACAACCCGGCCCCGCACCCACTCCGCGAGGCTCGCCTTCGTGCGGACGGTGATCTCGTACTCGCGCCCGGTCGGGTCGCCCTCGATGCCGAAGGTGAACGTCCGGTCGAAGACCGTGAACGGCTCGCCCGGGGTGACGTCGACGACCTCCGTGTCCACCTCGGTGCGGAACCGGTGCTCCCGGACCTTCATCGTGTCGACGCGGTACCGCCCGTCCTCGAGCCTGCCGTCGACCCGGAACCGGAAGGTCTCGGACGAGGGCGCGTTGGGCGGCGGCGGCGCGCAGCGGACCTCCACCTCGCACCGCGGGGACCCGTAGCCGATCGCCCGGAGCATCACCTCGAACGGCCGGTACTCGTTGCTCTCGCGCAGGAAGTCGGAGAGCCCGCGCTCCAACAGCCGGGCTGCCGCGCGCTCGGCGACGAGGCGGGAGCGCATGATCTCCATCTCGGTCTCGACCTGCGCGGTCGCGTCGATGAGCTGGAGATCCTGCACGAGCCCCTGCGCCGGCGCCTGCGTGTCGATCTCGATCAGCGCTTCCGACGTGTAGACCGGCGCCGAGAAGAGCGTGAGCGCGACGCTGCCGCCGAGGATGAGCAGGAAGGGCAAGAGCGCGATCCACTTGTGCTCGCGGAGGATCGCGAAGTAGTCCGTGAGGTGGAGCGAGCGGTGCAGCTGCTGGCGGTTCTCCTCCGCCGTCCGGTTGTGGATCAACGGGTCACCTCGTGCGGGACGAGCGCGCGGAACGCCTCGTGCGCCGCGCGCAGCCGGTCGAGCTCCGCGGGGCGATGCAGGTCGCTGCCCGCGAAGTCGTAGAGGCCGTCCGCGAGCAACGTCCCCGAGACCTCCCGCGCCTCGGGCCCGTGGCGGCCGATGAGCGAGGGGAGGTTGAGCTGGAAGCGCCACCCGGCGTCGCGCCACCCGAGCGCGCGGCCGAGGTCGCGCGACAAGCCCGCGGTGCGCTCCGGGTGGGCGAGGATCGGGAGCAGCCCCCGTCGGGCCAAGGCCTCCCCGACGCGGCGCACGCCGACGACCGGCTGGTTGAGCGGGAGCTCGACCAGCAGGCAGCGCTCGCCGTCCCGCTCGAGCGTCGCGAGCTCGCCTCCGCCCGCGATCGCGTCGAGGAGCTGCTCGCCGTAGAGGTGCTCCGCGCCGCGCCGCACCTCCAGGTCGATGCGGGCCTCCTCGAGGAGCCTCGCCACCTGGGCGGTCCGCCGGTCGAGCTCGACCGGCTCGAAGCGGTTCCCGAGCTTGAACTGGTGCGGGGTCAGGTAGACCCGCCGGACGCCCAGGTCCGCGAGGCCCCTCGCCATCGCGACGGTCTCGACGGCGCTCTGGCTCCCGTCGTCGACGCCGGGCATCAGGTGGGAGTGGAAGTCGTGGGAGAGCATCAGTTCGCCGCGACGGCGGCCGCGACCGCCGCGATCGTCGCGCCCGACTGCATCCAGGGCGTCAGCAGCGTGATCGTGCGCGCCCAGGTCGCGAGGCCGCGCGTGCCGACCACGACCCGGTCGCCCGGATGGAGCGGGATCGACGCGCCGAACTGGTACACGTCCGTGATCGACACCCGGAACGCCTGCGGATGCTGCCAGCCGCCGCGGAAGATCGTGATCTCGCTCTTCCTCGAGTTGGTGAGATCGAGCCCCTCGGCCGCCGCGATCGCGTCCGCGAGGTTCAGGCCGCGCGAGTCCATCGGCACGATGCCGGGCTGCCGCACCTCGCCGAGCACGTACACCTTCCAGTCGGTCTTGTCGGGAACGTAGACCATGTCGCCGTTCTGCATGGCGACGTTGCGCGACGTATCGCCGCGCAGCAGGATGTCCCCGAGGCTCACGGACAGGAGCTTGCCGGAGCGGATGACGTAGGCGCCCTCGATGTCGCCGGTGTCCTTGATCCCGCCGGCCCGCGCGATCCCGTCGAGCAGGGTCGTGTTCCCGTCGACCGGCAGCACGAGCGGCTGCTGGACGTGGCCGAGCACGTAGAACCGCTGCGACTCGAACCTGAGCATCTCGACGCTCACCTGCGGGTCCTTCAGGTAGGCGGCGTACGCCTGCTTGAGCAGGTCGCGGACCTCCGCGGTCGTCTTCCCCGCCACCGTCACGCCGTCGATCATCGCGGGATAGATGCGCCCGTCGCTCTGCACGCGGGTCCCGACCGGCACGCCCGCCGGGTCCGACCCGGTGGCGGTGAGCTCCGGGTGGCCGACGACGACGATGTTGAGCACGTCGTTCACGCCGATCCGGTAGGGGCCCGCGGCCGCGGGCGGCTCG
Source organism: Planctomycetota bacterium (assembly GCA_036273915.1). Classification (GTDB taxonomy): domain Bacteria; phylum Planctomycetota; class PLA2; order PLA2; family PLA2; genus PLA2. The sequence continues at coordinate 19,331 of DASUGR010000250.1, forward strand.
GTCTCGATGGCCTCGACCTTCACGCGCCGCTCGATGGGAGCAGGCCCGGCCTTGACCAGCTGCGCGACGACCTCGGGGTTCGCCTCCGGCGTGGACGAGCACGCCGCGAGCAGGAGGAGCAGGGGGTACGGGGGCAGCCGGCGGTTCCTCACCCGTCCGTCCTCACGTCCTTCGCCCAGTCGCGGTTCTCGCGGTACCAGGCGACGATGCTCTCGAGGCCCTTGTCGAGCGTCGTCTTCGGCTCCCAACCGAGCATCTTCCGGGCCTTGCCGATGTCCGCCCAGGTGGCGAGCACGTCGGCCGGGTGCATCGGCTCGTAGCGGAGGTTCGCCTTCCTGCCGAGCAGCTTCTCGATCGAGCGGATCACGTCGATGAGGACGGCCGGCTTGTCCGAGCCGAGGTTGATGACCTCGTAGCCGACCGGCTTCAGCGCCGCGATCGTGCCGCGCGCGATGTCCTCCACGTAGGTGAAGTCGCGCGACTGCGACCCGTCGCCGTAGACGGTCACGGGCCTTCCCTCCGCGATCCACTGGACGAAGCGGAAGAGGCTCATGTCCGGCCGTCCCGAGGGGCCGTAGACCGTGAAGTAGCGCACGACGCTGACGTCGATCCCGTAGAGGTAGTGGTAGGTGTACGAGATCGCCTCCGCCGCCTTCTTCGACGCGGCGTAGGGGGAGAGGGCCCGGTTCGTGTCGGCGTCCTCGCGGTAGGGCATCGGGTTGTGCTTGCCGTAGAGGCTCGAGGTGGAGGCGAGGACGAACTTCTTCACGCCGCGCGCGCGGCAGAGGTCGAGCAGGTTGAGCGTGCCGGTGGCGTTGGTCTCGAAGTAGATCCACGGGTTGTCGACGCTCTGGCGCACGCCGGCCCGGGCCGCGAGGTTGACGACCGCGTCGAAGGGCCCGGCCCGGTCCCACAGCCCCCGGAGCCCCCCCCGATCGCAGATGTCGATCTTCTCCATCGTGAAGCCCTTGAGCTTCAGGAGCCTCTGGAGCCGCCAATCCTTGAGCCGGACGTCGTAGGCGTCGTTCATGTTGTCGACGCCGACGACCTTGTGGCCCGCCCCGAGGAGCAGCTCGCAGGTCTTGCTTGCGATGAATCCGGCCGCGCCGGTGACGAGGTAGTTAGCCAATCGAACGCGCGCCCCGCCGGGGCGCCCCCCTTAGATAGTTCGAACCGGACGCCGGCTTTCCGCAGGGCGATTACGGCCGGGGCCCGTCGCCGAGCAGCGCCTCGAGCGCGGGGACGAGGTCCTCGAGGGGCGCCTCGCGCGCGCGGGCAGGGCCCTCGGCGAAGAGCAGCTGCGCCGCGTGGGCGGCGGGGCGGCGCCCGAGGTCGCCGGCGAGGAGCGTGACGTCCGCGAGCGAGCCCTTGAGCGTGCGGCGGAGCGGCCCGGGGGCGGCCGGCGCCCCGTCGGGCGCGACCTGCGCGACCGCGATGCCCAGCTCCTTCGCCACGAGCGCGCAGGCCAGCGAGGGCTCGGCGTCGCCCACGACGACCGCCGCGGGCCGCCCCGCCTCGAGGAGCGCGTGGTAGCGCTCCATGATGCGCGCGGTGAGGACGATCGTCTCCGCGGGCGCGACGTCGAGGTCGACGTCGGGCCCCTCGAGGGCGAGCTCCTTCAGCTGCGCGTCGGTGAGGAGCAGGTCGTCGCGCCGTCCCGTGTGGACGACGACCGGCTCGAGCGTGCCGGCGCGCCGCACCTCGCGGACGAGCGGCGCGATCCGCGCGAGCCCCGCGCGGCCCTCGGCCACGAAGTGGATGCGCGGCTTGCCGGTCCGGATCGGGGGGGGCTTCGGGGGCGGCGGCGGCTCCCCCATGCGGTAGGCCGTGCCCTCGAGG
>DASUGR010000251.1:0-11656 GCA_036273915.1 Planctomycetota bacterium
CTGCGCGTCACGCCGCTCCGCCGCCTCCGGCGTGAGCGCCTGCCGCGTGAGCCCGACCCAGAGTTGGTACAGAAACGTCCGGAAGCAGTCGCGGTCCTGGAGGTACATCCACTCCTCCCCGCCGCTCCCGAAGCCGTTGCCGTACTCGACCGTTCCCGCCGGGCTCTTGTAGAGGCGATCGAGGCAGTGATCGACCCCGTCGAGCAACGCCGCGCGCGCGGCCTCGTCGAAGGGGCTTCGGAGGTGCTTCGCGACGAACGCGGCGACCTCGTCCCGCCGGCGGGCGAGCTCCTCCTCCGTGAGGAACGCATACCCCCGCCCTCGCATGAACGCGAGGTAGCGGTCCGCGATGGCGGCGGCGTCCTCCTCGGCCCCGGCGCGAGCGACGCCCGCGAGGCCGATCAGGCACAGCAGGGCGAGCCGCGTGTTCACGAGGTCAGCCTACAACGTGGGGGGAAGTCAGGGGGGCCGGGGGGCAGGGACGTTCTCACGCCACCGCGCCGAAGAGGTGGCCCACGAGCGCCGTGGCCGCCATCGCGACCGCGCCCCAGAAGCCGACCCGGACGGCGCCCCGGACCACGCGGGCGCCGCCCATGCGCGCGGCCAGCCCGCCGAGGAGCAGGAGCAGGGCGAGCGTCAACGGGACCACCGTCCACGTCACCGCGCCGAGCGGCAGCAGCACGGCCGCGGCGACGGGCGGGGCGGCTCCCACGGCGAACGCGGCCGCGGAAGCGAGGGCGGCCTGCAGCGGGCGGGCCTTCGAGTGCTCGGTGATGCCGAGCTCGTCGCGCGCGTGCGCGCCGAGGGCGTCGTGGGTGGCGAGCTCCCGCGCGACCTGTTCGGCGAGCGCCGGGCTCAGGCCCCGCGCGCGGTAGATGCCGGCGAGCTCGGCGTGCTCGGCCGCCGGCTCGGCCGCCAGCTCCTTCTTCTCGCGGGCCAGGTCCGCCTGCTCCGTGTCGGCCTGGGAGCTGACGGAGACGTACTCGCCCGCGGCCATCGAGAGGGCGCCCGCGACGAGCCCGGCGAACGCGGCGAGAACGACCGGCCCCTTGTCGGTCTGCGCCGCGGCGACCCCGACGACCAGGCTGCTCGTGGAGATGAGGCCGTCGTTGGCTCCGAGGACGGCGGCCCGGAGCCAGCCGATGTGCGCGGTTCGGTGGAGTTCGCGATGCGGCATGAACGCTCGCGGCGGCCTTACGCCTCCGCCTGCTCGAGCGCGAACCACGGGAGGTTCGACACGGCGAGGAGGCTCCGGAGGGCCTTCGCGCTGCGGGGGCCGGCGCGAAACCGGACCCGCTCGACGCCCCTGCGCACGAACGGGAGGAAGCACGCGACCGGCGCGTCGCCCCACCGGTAGTCGACGTTGGTGAAGTCGACGACGATCTCCCGGACGGCCTCCTCCTCCTGCACGCGCATCCAGCCGGAGATCACGGCGCCGAGCGGGCGCAGCGACGCCGTCGACGCGAAGCCGATGCCGACGGTCCCCGAGCAGCGGATGCTCAGCACGCCGTGAGCGCCGTGGACCGATTCGACCTGCATCATCAACCTCCGGCAACCGGCAACTCAATCCCAAGGCACTTCCCCGGCGCGCACCTGGACGCTCTCGGCGCGCTCCCACGCCACGAACTCGCCCTTCGCCGTCCGCTCGCACTCCACTCGCAGTCGTTGCCCGACGCGGAAGATCTCCCGCGACAGAACCGGCGCGTCCCGCTCGCACAGCGGGGGGCCCACAAGCGCGTGGTACACCACCTGCTGGCCCGGCTCCATCGGGCCGGATTCGACGGTGTCGACGCGATAGCGTACGCCCTGGAACGTGGCCGCGACGCCGCACCAGGCTCCGGCGGACGGGAGTCGCTCCATCACAAGGCCCTCGAAGGTGACTTGCGCGGTGCGCTCCCGCGAGTCCGGCTGGGGCGCGAGCGCGTGCGAGGCGCAGCCGCTCACGAGGAGGAGGACCGCGGGGGCGGCGCGATTCCGGGGCACATCCATTCACTCGGCCCACCGGCGCGGGTTCCGCAACGGGCCCGCCCGAACCCCTCCGGGGTTTCGGCGAGGTCGCCTTCGCCCGGCGCCTCCGCGCTGGGGCCAAGGGCGGTTACCTTGGCGCGATGCGGTTCCGGCTCCTCCCCGCGATCCTGCTCCTCGTGGCCGCCGCCCCGGCGCAGGACAAGTCGCCCGAGCCGTCCCCCTACGCCGTGCTCGGGTTCCCGGTCACGTTCAACGAGGAGATCATCACCGCGAACGACGTCGCGCGGTTCCTCGGCGACGTGCCGCTCGATCAGATCGACCCGACCACGCTCCGGCGCACCCGCGACATCATGATGCTCAGGAAGATCAGCGAGCGGATCGCGGCCGACCTGCAGATCGAGATCGGGGACGCCGAGCTGGCCGAGTACATCCGGCGGCAGATCGACCTCCACCAGGGCGAGGCGAAGTTCTACGAGTGGCTCGCGCAGCAGGGCACGACGCTCGAGCGCTACAAGATCGAGCAGCGGCAGGAGATCATCCAGGCGCTCCTGCGGATCCTCTTCCAGAGGGGCGTCTCCTACGATGCCCGGCAGATCCTGCCGTGGCGCGTGGGCCCCACGCCGCGCGAGGTCGAGATCGCCTTCCAGCACGATCCCGAGCAGCGCGGCGGGGCGTCCCGCGCGCGGCGCATGTGGTTCCGGGTGAGCGTGGACCAGAAGGTCCGTGCCGCGCTCTCCGTGAAGCAGTTCCAGGGCGAGCTCTCGGCGGAGGAGTTGGCCGCGGCGCTCGAGAAGGACGTCCTTCCCCGGGTCGAGGCCGTGGTCGCGGCGCTCAAGGCGGGCCGCCCGTTCGCCGACGTCGCGCGCGAGAACGGCGCGAAGGACGTCGAGGCGATGGCGGCGGAGTGGGTGACGCTCACGGGCGCGACGGACACCGAGAAGTTCCTCGCGACCGCGAAACCGGGGGAGTGGTCGGAGCCGAGGCGCATGCCGACCGGCGAGTACGAGATCGTGCTCCTCGTCGAGCGGACCGACCCGTCCGAGCGCAAGGTGACCGACCCCGCCGTCGCCGAGGAGTACGGCAACCGGATCCGCTCGCTCCGGGCGACGAAGTGGGAGAACTTCCTCCGCCTCCGCGCGCTCAACGACTCGACGGTCGAGCCCCCGCGCGTCCGCGAGGAGCTCCGGAAGGTGATCCTCGATTCCCTCCGCGAGGCGGAGGACAGTCTCAACGCGCTGGGGCTAAAATAGCCGGAAATGAGGGGGGCCGGGGGGCCGCCCCCTGCTTCCCCGCGCCCCTTTTAACCCCCTGCCCGAACACGACTTACGATCTTTTCGAACCGATTCCCGCCCGGTCCGTTTCCCATTTGGTAAGCGGCCGGCCCGATCGGTAGGATGACGGTCTAGGCCGCGAGAGAGGTCAGAAACGATGCGAATGATCAGCGAACGCCGTCTCGAGGAGGCGGGCTTCGAAGGTGCCGTCCAGGAAATGGTCAAGATGGCCCCGTGGTGGCTCATCTCGGCCGTCTTCCACGGGGTCGTGCTGCTCATCATGTGGCAGATCCCCATGACCGTGGAGGTGAAGGCGACGGTCGCCCGGATGCAGTCCGACCTCACGAAGGAGATGGAGGAGCCCGAGGTCCCCCTCGAGGAGCCCGAGCCCGAGATCCCCGAGGAGCAGATCGTCGAGAAGATCGAGACCGAGGAGCTCTCGGACCACAACGAGGTCGACACCGACAGCGAGTTCGAGGAGACGGCGGGCGAGGACGGCATCTCCGACGCGCCGTTCACCGGCCCCTCGACGAACTCGGCGATCGGTCTCGGCGGCGGCGCGGGCGGCGGCAAGCGCGGCCGCGGCGGCCACCGGAACCTCAAGGCCGGCGGCGGCTCCGGTCTCACGGAGAACGCGGTCGAGCTCGGCCTCAAGTGGCTCGCGGACCACCAGGACGTCGACGAGGACGGCAAGTGGGACTGCGACGACTTCATGAAGCACGATCCCGCTGACGACAAGTGCGACGGTGCGGGCGGTGCGCTGTACGACGTCGGCGTCACGGGGCTCGCGATCCTCGCGTTCCTCGGCGCCGGCTACACGGACCGCGGCTCCGCGAAGGAGAACCGGTACGCGAAGAACGTGCGCGCGGGCCTGCGCTTCCTCATGCAGAGCCAGTCGGACGACGGCGTCTTCGGGACGCGCGCCACGCACGCCTTCATGTACAACCACGCGATCGCCACGCTCGCCATGTGCGAGGCGTTCTGGATGACGCGCAACCCACGCTACAAGAAGCCCGCGCAGGACGGGCTCAACTTCATCGCGATGGCGCGCAACCCCTACCTCGCGTGGCGCTACGAGCCGCGCGGCGGCGAGAACGACTCCTCGGTCACCGGCTGGTGCGTGATGGCCCTGAAGTCGGGCAAGTACGCCGGCCTCGAGGTCGACCCGGACGCCTTCGAGGGCGCCCGCCAGTGGATCGACAAGATGACGGAGCCGAACTTCGGCCAGGTCGGCTACAACGCGCCCGGCGGCATGCCGGCTCGTCCCGAGGGCAAGCAGGACAAGTTCCCGGCCGAGAAGTCCCACTCGATGACCGGCGTGGGCATCCTCTGCCGCATCTTCCTCGGCGAGGACCCGAAGACCAGCGAGATCATCCGGAAGGGCGCCAACCTCTGCGTCGATCTCCCGCCGAAGTGGAACCCGGACGACGGCTCGATCGACATGTACTACTGGTACTACGCGACGCTCGCGCTCTTCCAGGTGGGCGGCACCCCCTGGAAGAAGTGGAACGACGCGATGGTCGACGCGATCGTCAAGCACCAGAACCTCCAGGGCACGGGCTCGCGCACCGGCTCCTGGGATCCGATCGGCGTCTGGGGCGACGACGGTGGCCGCGTCTACTCGACCGCGGTGCTCGTCATGTGCCTCGAGATCTACTACCGGTACGACCGGGTGTTCGGCGCGAAGTAACCTCTCTCGAATCCGAAGCGGCCGCCCCGTCCGAGGGGCGGCCGCTCTTCATTGGGTCGGGGCCTGCGGCGCCAGCCGTGGAGGCGGGGGACCGCGGGCCTCCCCGTATACTCTCCGGATGCCGATCGCCACCAACGTCTTGGGCGCGCTCGAGCGGGCCTCCTGGATCCGGCGCATGTTCGAGGCCGCGAACACGCTGCGGGCGGAGCGCGGGGATGCGGCGGTCGCCGACATGAGCCTCGGCAACCCCTGCAACGAGCCGCCGGCCGCCTTCTTCGAGGCGCTCGAGGCCGAGGCGCGCGAGAGGAAGGGGCTCCGCCACCGCTATATGACCAACGCGGGCTACCCGGAGGTCCGCGAGGCGGTGGCCCGCCACCTGAGCGCCCGGACCGGCCTCCCCTACGAGGCCAACGACGTCTGCATGACGATCGGCGCCGCGGGGGCGCTGAACATCCTCCTGCGGACGCTGCTCGACCCGGGCGACGAGGTGATCCTCTCGAGCCCGTGCTTCGTCGAGTACCCCTTCTACGTCGAGAACTACGGCGGCGCGTGCTGCATCGTGCCGCCGGGCCCCGGGTTCGTGCCGGACGCCGGACGCCTGGCCGACGCCTGCACCGCGAACACGCGCGCGGTGATCCTCAACGCGCCGAACAACCCGAGCGGCCGCATCTACCCCGAGCGCTTCTACCAGGACCTCGCCCGGGCGCTCGCGATCCGCTCGGCGCAGCTCTCGCGGCCGATCTACCTGATCTTCGACGACCCCTATCACCACCTTTGGTACACCGACCGGCCTCCGCCGGAGCCGGCGCGGAGCTACGACCAAGTCCTCTACGTCTCGAGCTTCTCGAAGGACCTGGGCCTCGCGGGCGACCGCATCGGCTACGTCGCGATCCACCCCGGCGCCGCGGACCGCGAGGACCTCCGCCGCGCGCTGCCGTTCGCGCTGCGCGCGCTCGGCCAGGTGAACGCGCCGGCGACGATGCAGCGCGTCGCCGCCCGGCTCCTCGAGCTCCCGCGCGACGACGTGCGCACGTTCTACCGCAGCCGGCGCGACCGCGTGGCGGCGGCGCTCGCCGAGCTGGGCCTCGATCATCCCCCGCTCGACGGCGCCTTCTACGCCTTCCCCAAGTGCCCCGAGCCGGACGACATGGTCTTTTCCCGCCGGATGCTCGACAAGGGCCTCGTGGTCGTGCCGGGCAGCGCGTTCGCGGCTCCCGGCCACTTCCGGATCAGCTACTCGGTCGAGGAGGACGTGCTGGAGCGCGGCCTCTCGATTCTCTCGAGATCGATCTGACCCGGAGGCGAGGGGGGCCGGGGGGCCGCGGTGTCGGCGGCCCGTGTCGACGTCACGAGTTCTGGAGGAATCGTCCCCGCAAACCGCACGGGAAGCCAGGCCGATCAGCGGCGGCCGGAGGCCCTCCGCTGCATCGGCCCGATGCCTCCCGGGAGTTTTGGAAGAATCCTCCCGGTACCGTATAACCCCTCGCATGCGGTTCGACTCCGTCGCGGTGCTCGGGGGCGCGGGGCTCGTCGGCTACCAGGTCTGCCGGAGCCTCCTCAAGGCGAAGGTCACGGGGCGCATCGCGGTCGTCTCCCTCGGCCGCGCGGAGGTCTCCCGCGCGGTCTCGGAGCTTCGCGCGGAGTTCCCCGCGGCCGGCGTGCTCGGGCGGTACGGCAACGTCTTCGGGCGCGGGACGCTCCACGACCTTTCGGCCCCCGAAGCCCCCCCCGTGAACGACCGCAGGGACCCCATCCGGCGCCGGAAGCTCCTCGCCGACATCTACGAGAGCTTCGACGAGGCCCGCGAGCACTCGGCGCTCATGGCGCTCATGAAGGACCTGAAGCCCTCGGCCGTCGTCGACTGCATCAACACCGCGACCGCGATCTCCTACCAGGACGTGCCGACCGCCGCGAAGCAGCTCATGGCCGACCTCGGGCTCCGCGGCACCGCCGGCCACGCGAGCGCCGAAGATCTCGAGGAGGACCTCCAGGGGCTCCTCGCGTCGATCGAGATCCCGCAGCTCGTCCTCCACGTGCGCCTGCTCCACGCGGCGCTCGTCGAGGCGAGGACAGAGGTGTACCTGAAGGTCGGCACCACCGGCACCGGCGGGATGGGGTTGAACATCCCCTACACGCACGGCGAGGACAAGCCGAGCCCGACGCTCATGGCGAAGACCGCGGTGGCGTTCGCGCACACCGGCCTCCTCTTCCTCGCGGCCCGCACGGCGGACGGCCCGGTCTTCAAGGAGCTGAAGCCCGCGGCGATGATCGGCTACAAGTCGGTCGCCGTCCACGAGGTGCCCGGGTACGTCTGGGAGAAGGCCGGCGACCGCTTCGTGAAGCGCCACGCCTCCGCGCGCCCGCTGTTCGAGGCGCAGCGCGCGTCGCTCGACCAGCCGCTCGACACGCGGCCGGACGCGTCGCGCTTCCCGCAGCGGCGCTCGAGCGGCGGGCAGGCCCGGACGCTCCGGCTCGCCTGCGTGAACACGGGCGAGAACGGCTGGTTCGCGGAGGGCGAGTTCGAGGCGATCACCGCGCTCCACCAGATGGAGATGATCACGCCCGAGGAGATCGCGGAGGTCACCGTGCAGGAGCTTCTGGGCCGCTCGACGGGCCGCGACGTGCTCTCCGCGCTCGACAGCTCGATCCTCGCGCCGACCTACCGCGGCGGCCTCCTGCGGCAGGCGGCGATCGACCGGCTGCAGCAGATCGACCGCGAGGGCGCGGTGCCGTCGGTCGCGCTCGGCGACCTCGGGCCGCCGCAGCTCTCGAAGTACCTCTTCGAGCTCTACCTGATGCGCGAACTGTGGCCGACCGTCGCGCAGGCGGTGGCGAGCCTCCAGGCGGCCGACGCGGGCAAGCGCCTCCAGGCGGCGCTCGAGGAGCGCCCCGATCTCCGCGACGCGATCATCTCGGTGGGGATCCCGGTGCTCCTGCCGGACGGGAAGACCTTCCTGCGCGGGCCCGAGGTGAAGATCCCCGGCTACGACCCCGCGGTCGCGCCGCGGAAGGCGACGGCGGAGGAGATCGACCGCTACGCGCAGAAGGGCTGGGTGGACCTCCGGCAGCCGTCGCTCCAGCGGTGGGCGGAGCGGCTGCGGCGCGTCGTCGACTCCTACCGGCTCGCGGCGAGCGGCGCGTCGGAGGCGATCAGCCGCGAGAGCTACGGCCGCGAGGACTTCCGGATCGGCGAGATCGTCGCTTGGATCTTCGCGAACGAGCCCGAGTTCCTCGGCTACCGGATCAAGTAGGGCCCTTGGCCTCCAAGTGGGGGGGCTTCGGGGGCGGTAGACTGGAGGCGCGTGCGGATCGCGGTCCTCTGCGCGGTGTTCGTTGCCGGTGTGCTCGTGGGCGCCGTCCTCTGGCCGTCTGCCGGGGAGCCCGCCCACCATCCGCGGGCCGACGCCACGCCGCCCCAGACCGTGGCGGCCGCCGCACCCGATCGACGGGCAGGGTCACGGGACCTCGATGCCATCGCGACCGAGGCCGAGGCGCAAATCGAGAAGAACGTCGCGGACCCGGAGCGCTTCACGACGGGCACGGGCATCATCACGGGGACCGTGCGGGACCCGGCAGGCGCTCCGGTCGCCGGGTGCGTGATCACCGCGCGGCCCGACACCCTCCCGGCGGGGCTCGGGGTCAGCATGCGTGCGATCTGGCAGCGCCCGCACGAGGACGCGGATCTGCGCGACGTCGCGGAGCGCGCGATCGAGAGCGAGCTCTGGCGCCGGCGGGCGAGGCGGGTCGCCACGACCGGCGCCGACGGGCGGTTCGTGCTCGAGCGCATCTCCGACCTCGAGTACAGGCTCAGCGCGTTCCACGACCGCTACTCCGTGGTGCCGGCGGATCGCTTGGACAAGTGCTCGGCCGGAGGCGTCCTGGATTTCGTCGCGAACCCGGTGGTCGACGTCCGCCTCGAGGTGCGCCTGCCCGACGGCTCGATGGCTCCGGGCGCGTGGGTCAACTGGCAGAGACCCTGGCAGGGCTGGGCCGAGTGGTATCCCTGGGTCCCCGCCTTGAACCGTGTGCGGCTGCCCGTGGGCCACGCGACCATCGATGTCGACGCATGGAAGGACGGGGCGCCGTTTCGTGGCGAGGTCGAGACCGACCTTGCCGCGGACGCGTACGAGACGGTGGTCGTGCGTGTGAATGCCCGGACCGTTCGCATGCTCACCGCCAGGCTCGTGCCTCCCAAGGGCATCGCTCTTCCCGAGTACGTGGAGTTCCGGGCTCGGCGCATCTCCGACTCCGAGAAGGTCGACGAGCAGAACTTGGAGCCCGCTCAACTTCCCCTCGTGGGCTACTCCACCTCGACCAGCACGGCGGTCTGGCGCAACATCGGTTCAGGCCGCCACGTGGTCGCGGCCTTCGGCGGCCGGCTGGGCCTCGTCGCGCACGCGGTCGTCGAGGTCGCCGACGGGCCCGTGGAGGTCGCGCTCAAGACGGCGGACCCGCGCGAGGGGCCCCACGTCGTCGTCCAGGTTCTCGCCTCCGACGGGAAGCCCCTGAGGGACCGCGTCGACCTCCGCGCGTGGGCCGGCGCCCGCTACGTGCGGAGTCGCGTGTTCCAGCTCACGGCCGGGGGATGGGTGCTCGCGTTCGTCGGGCTCGACTACGAGCTGCCCGGCGCAGGGAGGATCCGGGCGACGGTCGGCGAGTACGGATCGGCCGAGCGGAGCCACGACCTGCGCACCCCGGGGCCCCTGACGATCCGGTTCCCGGAGCCGGGGCGCCTGCGCGTGCGCGTCGACGGATACGACGGCTGCGGCTTCGAGGGTCGGGTGCTGGCGGTGCTCGTCGACGAGGAAGGGATCGAGTTCCGCTCCGAGCTGCAGGCCGAGGGGGTCGCGACGGTATCCATGCAGCCGGGCGAGCACCGGCTGCGGCTTGCGGTGCGGGAAGGGAATCGCGTCTGGCCGATCCTCCAGCAGCGCGTGGTTTTGAAGCCGGGGCCGAGCGAGAAGACGATCCGCATGCCCGCGCTCCACTCCCTGCGGATCCGACCGCCCAACCGTTGGGCCGGCCGCGTCCGGCTGAAGTCCGAGGATCCTGCGATCGGACTCCTGGAACGCGAGGCGGATATGGATGAGCGCTCCGGCGCGACCTTCGACGGCCTGGCCGCGGGCGCGTACACGATCACCTGGGCGGGCAGAACGATCGAGGTTCGCGTGCCGGCGGGGGATGTGAGCGTCGAGTAGCACGGGGCGCCCTGCCGCCCCCGGACCCCCTCTGCCTCGCCCCGCGGGAGCTACTTCCCCGCGAGGCTGTTGACCGCGACCGCGAGGCGGCTCTTGATGCGGGCCGCCGTGTTCTTGTGGACGCGGTTGCGCTTCGCGGCTTTGTCCGCGAGCTGCTGCGCCTTCGCGAACTCGCGCGCGGCGCCCGCGCGATCGCCGGCGGCGACCGCGGTGCGGACGCGCTTCACCTGCGTGCGCATGGCGGCGACGGCCGCCTTGTTGCGCTCGTGGCGCGCCTCGTTCTTGCGGATGTTCTTCTTGGCAGTGCGGGAATGGGCCATGGGGGTCCTTCAGAGGTCAGTTTTCGAGCGAGAGTGTACTCCGGCTTTCGCCGCCTTCCAGCTTGCGGAGCCGCTCGCCGACGTCCCGGAAGCCGATGTCGAACTCGTAGATCCGGCCGAATTCGACCTTGGCGTCGGCCGGGCGGCCCATCCGCTCGAGGGTATCGCCCCGCTCGTAGAGGATCTCCTTCACCCGCTCCGACATGCCGCTCTGGCCGTCCATGGCCTGCTCGAGCTGGCGCAGGGCGAGGTCGTGCTGCCCCTTCACCTTGAACGAGCGCCCGAGGCGCAGGTGGGATTCGCTCCGGAACTTCGGGTCGCGGACGGTCTGCTGGAACTCCGTGATCGCCGCGTCGACCTGGCCCTGGTCGAACAGGAGGTCGCCGAGCTTGAAGCGGAGGTTCAGGTCGGTCGGGTAGGCCTTCACGCGCTCGCGGAGGTGGACCGTACGCACCTTCAGCAGCTCCTGTGCCGTGCGCTTCGCCTCCTCCTTCTTCCCGTCGCGCAGGAGGTCCAAGCGGCCCTCCTCCAGCCGCTCGATCTCGAGGTCGCCCTTCGCGAACCGGAACTGGAGGTTCTGGGGCTCCTTCGCGATCGCGCGGTCGGCGGCGGCGAGCGCCTCGTCCCACTGCTTCAGCTTCTTCAGGGCCTGCGCGAGCTCGAGGAGGAGCTCCGGGGTCTCGCCCTTCGCGAGGCGCTCCTCGACGTCCCGCTTCGTCGACTCGAGGTCCTCGTCGGTCCGGTGGAGGCGCGCGTCCTGCTCGATCTTGCCGAGGGCGCCCTTGTCCTTCACGAGATCGCGCGAGGAGCGCGCGGTCTCGAACCCGGTCTCCTTCAGCGAGGCCTCGGCGGCGAGGTTCTTGCGCGCCTTCACCGCGTCCTGGTCGTGCGGGTCGAGCTTCACGGCGCGGTCGAAGACCTCGTGCGCCTTCCGGATCTCCCCCGCCTTCCAGAGCAGGTTGCCGAGCTTCTTCAGGACGCCCGTGTCCGCGGCGTGGTGCTCCGCGGCGGTCTCGTAGGCGAAGATCGCCGCCTGGACGTGCCCCGCGGCCGCGGCGGCGTCGCCCAGCGCGAGGTTGACGCCCCTGTTCTTCGGGTCCTTGGTGAGGAATTTCTCGCAGGCCATCATGTAGCCCTCGGGATTCCCCTTCTTCCCGAGCCCGGCCACGAACATGCCGAGGCGCGCCGGGAAGCCGAAGACCGCGACCA
>DASUGR010000252.1:0-17428 GCA_036273915.1 Planctomycetota bacterium
AACCTTCCGGAAGGACTTCGAGGCGCTCGACCGCGTGGGCGGCCCGCTGCAAGCGCTCCGCCGCGGCGGCTGGGAGCGCTTCGCCGCGCACGGCATCCCCACGACGCGCGAGGAGGGGTGGCGGTTCACCGACCTGGCACCGCTCTCGAAGCAGGCGTTCGCGCACGGCCGCCCGTCGAAGAACGGCATCGCGTCCGCGAAGGGCGGGATCGCGCCGGGCCTCGTGTTCGTCGACGGCCACTACCGCGCCGACCTCTCGGCCCCGCCGAAGGGCGTCGAGGTGGCGAGCCTCGCCGAGGCGGTTCGCAAGGACCCCGGGCTCGCGGAAGGGTTGGGGGCCGCGGGGGAAGGGGAACCGTTCGTCGCGCTGAACGCCGCCTTCCTCGAGGACGGCGCGTTCCTGCGCGTGAGGAAGGGGTTCCGCCTCCCCGTGCCCCTCCACCTCCTGTTCGTCGGGACGTCCAAGGCGGCGCACCCGCGCAACCTCTACCTGATCGAGGAGGGCGCGGAGGCCGTCGTCGTCGAGACCTACGCGAGCGCGGGCGAGGCGATGCACCTGACGAACGCCGTCAGCGACGTCCGCGTCGGCAAGGGCGCCTCGCTCGCCCACTACCGCCTCCAGCTCGAGGGGGCGTCGTTCCACCTCGGCGCCGTGCGCGCCCGGATCGCGCGCGACGGGCGGTTCGTGTCGCACAACGTTGTCACGGGCGGCGTGCTCACGCGCAACGACATCACCGGCTCGCTGGAAGGCGAGAACGGGCACTGCACGCTCAACGGCCTCATGCTCCTCCGCGGCACGCAGCACGCGGACAACTACACGCGGCTCGAGCACCGGATGCCGCACTGCGAGAGCCACGAGCTCTACAAGGGCGTGCTGGACGATCGCGCGTCCGGCGTCTTCACCGGGCGCATCCACGTCTACCCGGACGCGCAGAAGACCGACGCCTACCAGGCGAGCGCGAACCTGCTCCTGACCGACACGGCGACCGTCGACTCGCAGCCGCAGCTCGAGATCTACGCCGACGACGTGAAGTGCTCGCACGGCTCGACGGTAGGCCAGCTCGATCCCGAGGCGCTCTTCTACCTGCGCTCGCGCGGGCTCGACGAGGTCGCGGCGCGCCACCTGCTCGTGCGCGCGTTTGCGGGCGACGTCGCGGACCGGCTCGACATCGCGGCCGTCCGCCAGCGGGTGGACGGGATCCTCGCGGAGCGGCTCGGGGGGTAGCCGGATGCACCGGGTCGCCGCGCGTCCCGCCTTCGACGTCGAGACCGTCCGCAGGGACTTCCCCATCCTCGAGGGGCGCGTCTGGTGCAAGCCGCTCGTCTACCTCGACAACGCGGCGACCTCGCAGAAGCCGCGCGCGGTGCTCGAGGCGCTCGACCGCTACTACAAGGAGCACAACAGCAACGTCCACCGCGGCGTCCACTGGCTCTCGGCGGCGGCGACCAAGGACTACGAGGGCGCGCGCGACAAGGTGCGCGACTGGATCCGCGCGGCGGCGCGCGAGGAGATCGTGTTCACGCGCGGCACGACCGAGTCGATCAACCTCGTCGCGCGGAGCTTCGCCCGCCCGCGGCTGAAGCCGGGCGACGAGATCCTCGTCACCGAGATGGAGCACCACAGCAACATCGTGCCGTGGCAGCTCGTGTGCGAGGAGGCGGGCGCGAAGCTCCGCGTCGTGCCGATCAACGACCGCGGCGAGCTCCGGTTCGACGAGAAGCTGCTGACGCCGCGCACGAGGCTCTTCGCCTTCGTGCACGTCTCGAACGCGCTCGGCACCGTGAACCCCGTGCGCGAGCTGGTGCGCGCGGCGCGCGCCCGCGGGATCCCGACGCTCGTCGACGGCGCGCAGGCGATGCCGCACGGGCGCGTCGACGTGCAGGACCTCGGCTGCGACTTCTACGTGTTCTCGGGCCACAAGGTCTTCGGGCCGACCGGGATCGGGGTCCTCTACGGGCGGCGCGAGCTGCTCGACGCGATGCCCCCCTACCAGGGCGGCGGCGAGATGATCAAGCGCGTGACGTTCGAGAAGACGACGTGGAACGACCTGCCCTACAAGTTCGAGGCGGGCACGCCCGACATCGCGGGCGCGGTCGGCCTCGGCGCCGCGCTCGACTACCTGGCGACGCTCGACGGCGAGGCGGTGCGCGCGCACGAGGAGTCCCTCCTCGCGCGGGCGACGGCGGCGCTCTCCGCGATCCACGGGCTGAGGATCATCGGCGAGGCGCGCCACAAGGCCTCGCTCGTCACGTTCGCGATGGAGGGCGTGCACCCGCACGACGTCGGCCAGATCCTCGACCAGGAGGGCGTGGCGGTGCGCACGGGGCACCACTGCGCGCAGCCGGTCATGGACCGCTTCGGCGTGCCGGCCACGACGCGCGCCTCCTTCGCCTTCTACAACACCTTGGCCGACGTCGACGCGCTCGTCGCGGCGCTCGCCAAGGTGCGGGAGCTCTTCGCGTGAGCGACCAGCTGCGCGAGCTCTACCAGGAGCTCATCCTCGACCACAACAAGAAGCCGCGCAACCGGCGCCCGATGGCGGACGCGACGGCGGACGCGGACGGGTTCAATCCGCTCTGCGGCGACAGGATCCACGTCTTCGTGAAGCTCCTTGGCGACCGGATCGAGGACGTGTCGTTCGACGGCATGGGCTGCGCGATCTCGACCGCGTCCGCCTCGCTGATGACGACCGCGCTCAAGGGGAAGACCATCGCCGAGGCGCGGGCCCTCTTCCAGAGGTTCCACGAGATGGTGACCGGCGAGCCGGGCGCCGCGGTGGACGCGGACGCGCTTGGCAAGCTCGCGGTGTTCCAGGGCGTGTGCGAGTTCCCGGTGCGCGTGAAGTGCGCGACGCTTTGCTGGCACACGCTGAAAGCGGCGATCGACCGGTCCCAGGAAACGGTGACGACGGAGTAGGCGATGACGGATCCGGCTGCGGCGGGGGATGAGGGGGCCCGGGGGAGCGGGGGCGAGGAAAAGCCCGGGACGCGCGACCTCGTGATCGAGGCGATCCGCGGCTGCTTCGATCCCGAGATCCCCGTGAACATCTACGACCTGGGCCTCGTGTACGAGGTGAGGGTCGAGGGGACGCACGCGTACGTGAAGATGACGCTCACGTCGCCGGCGTGCCCGGTGGCCGGCACGTTGCCGATCGAGGTGAAGAACCGGGTGGAGATGGTCGAGGGGATCGAGACGGCGGAGATCGACCTCGTGTGGGACCCGCCCTGGACCCCCGCCAATCTAAGCGAAGCGGCCCGCCTCCAACTCGGCATGTAGGTCTCCAGGTCAACGGTTAACGTAGCTGGCACGCCCAACTGCAGCCACAGCAATGGGTTACGCCGGCACGGGTGCGGAATTCGTTCCGCACCCCGGGGGAGGACCGGCCGTGCCGTACGATACGCCCCCATGGACGGACGGATCGAGATCGACCCGGATATCCGGGTCGCGCGGACGCTCCCGGCGGCCTGCTACCGCGACCCCGCGTTTCTCGAGCGGTGCCGCGAGACCGTGTTCGCCCGGTCGTGGCAACTCGCAGCGGACGAGGAAACCGTCGCAGAGCCGGGCCGCGTCCACCCGTTTCCCTTCCTCGACGGCTGCGTCGACGAGCCGCTGCTCCTCGCGCGCGACCGGCAGGGAGCGGTCCGCTGCCTGAGCAACGTCTGCACCCACCGCGGCAACCTCGTCGTCCAGAACCCCGGCTCCTGCACCGAGCTCAAGTGCGCCTACCACGGCCGCCGCTTCGCGCTCGACGGCTCGTTCGAGCACATGCCCGAGTTCAAGGAGGCCGCCGGTTTCCCGACGAAGGCCGACGACCTGCCGCGCCTCCCCCTCGAGCGCTGGGGGATGTTCCTCTACACGGCGCTCCGCCCCGCGTGCACGTTCAGCGAATGGTCGGGAGAGGTCGCGCGGCGCCTCGCCGGCGTGGCGCTTCACGGCATGCGCCCCGACCCCACGCGGTCGCGCGACTACGAGGTGCGCGCGAACTGGGCGCTCTACGTGGACAACTACCTCGAGGGGTTCCACATCCCGTTCATCCACGGCGGGCTCAACGCGGAGCTGGACTACGGTTCCTACGCGACCGAGCTCTTCCGCCGCGCGAACCTCCAGGTGGGCTACGCGGAGGGGACCGAAGCGGTGCTCGACCTCCCGCCCGGCTCCCCGGACCGCGGCAGGCAGGTCGCGGCCTACTACGCGTGGCTCTTCCCGAACCTGATGCTCAACTTCTACCCGTGGGGGCT
This sequence comes from Planctomycetota bacterium, assembly GCA_036273915.1. GTDB lineage: Bacteria > Planctomycetota > PLA2 > PLA2 > PLA2 > PLA2. The sequence continues at coordinate 4,240 of DASUGR010000252.1, forward strand.
CTCGATCAACATCGTGAAGCCGCTCGCGGTGGACCGCACGCGCGTGACGTTCCTCTCGTACGTGCGCGACGAATCGAAGCTCGACCGCGGTGCGGGGGCCGGGCTCGACCGGGTGGAGCTGGAGGACGAGGCTGTCGTGGAGGCGACGCAGAGGGGCGTGCGGTCGCGCCTCTACGACCGCGGCCGCTACTCGCCGACGCGCGAGCAGGGCGTCCACCACTTCCACCGCCTGCTGGCCGAGGCGGCGAACGGATAGGCGCCCCCCTCCCCGGAGCCCCTCCCCCTTGCACCCTCCGGCCCCGCCGCATCCAATCAGGGCGTGCTCCGCCGCATCCTCGAGGAGCCCTCCGGCCACGTCCGCGTCCGCGGCCTCTTCCTGACCGGCCTCGGCGTCGTCTACCTCTGCGCGTTCGTCTCGCTCTGGGTCCAGATCCACGGCCTCATCGGCGAGCACGGCATCGCGCCGGCGGGCGACACGCTCGACTGGGTCGAGCAGCGGGGCGGCGGCCTCCTCCGCTTCCCCACGCTCCTCTGGCTCGGCTGGGGCGACCGCGCGCTCGACCTCCTCTGCGGCGGCGGCGGCGCGCTCTCGGTCTCCCTCATCCTCGGCTTCGCGCGGCTGCCGTGCCTCGTCCTCCTCTGGGCCTTCTACCTCTCGCTCTTCCGCGCCGGGCTCATGTTCACGTCGTTCCAGTGGGACACGCTGCTGCTCGAGTCGGGCTTCCTCGCGATCTTCCTCGCGCCTTGGAACCCGACGCCTTGGGGGGCCCGGGGGCGGAGCGCGCCATTCCTCGCGATCTGGGCGCAGCGCTACCTGATCTTCCGGCTCATGTTCGCGTCCGGCGTCGTGAAGATCACGGCGGGCGACCGCGCGTGGTGGCCCGACCTGACCGCGCTCTCGTACCACTACCGCACGCAGCCGCTGCCCACCGTGCTCGCCTGGTACGCCGACCATTTCCCGATGTGGTTCCACAAGGCGACCGCGGTGGCGACGTTCGCCGTCGAGCTGGTCGTTCCCTTCCTCATCGTCCTCGGGCGTATCCCGCGGCTCCTCGCCTTCCTCTGCTTCGTGGGGCTCCAGATCACGATCGCGCTCACCGGCAACTACGGCTTCTTCAACCTGCTGACCGCGGTGATCGCGCTGACGCTTCTCGACGATTCGATGCTGCCGTGGAAGCGCGAGCTCACGGCCGCGCCGCCGGGGCCCGTCGCGCGGTGGGCGCGGCGGTGCGCGCTCGTGCCGCTCCTCCTGCTCGCGACGCTCGAGTTCGCGGCGGGGCTCGGCTGGAAGGAGCCGCCCGATCTGCACGACGTGCGCGTCGCCGCGGACCCGCTCCGGCTCACGAGCAGCTACGGCCTCTTCCGGGTGATGACGAAGGAGCGGCGGGAGATCGTGGTCGAGGGCTCGCGCGACGGGAAGACGTGGGAGCCCTACGCGTTCCAGTGGAAGCCGGGCGATCCCCTTCGCGCGCCCGGTCTCGTGCAGCCCCACATGCCGCGGCTCGACTGGCAGATGTGGTTCGCGGCGCTCCGGGACGAGGACGAGCCCGCCCCCTGGTGGTTCGACGCGTTCCTCGCCCGGCTGCTGGAGAACGAGCCGTCGGTCACCGCGCTGCTCGAGCGAAACCCGTTCCCCGGCGAGCCGCCCCACTACATCCGGGCGACGAGCTACCGCTACGAGTTCACGACGGCGGAGGAGCGGCGGGCGACGGGCGCGTGGTGGAAGCGGACGGACGAGCGCCCGTACTCGCCCGTCCGCTGGCTGCGGCCGGGTTAGGAGTCGTGCGAGAGCAAATGCGTCAAACACCGAGGCCGAGCGAGACGGCGCAGCATCGCGTCGTCGCAGCCGGCCGTGCGCGACGACTCAGGCGAGGGGGCTCCGGGGGCCGCCCGCTGGCGCCAGGGACTACCCGTTGATCCAGGCCAGCGCGGTCGCGCGCTCCGACGTCGGGAAGACCCGCACCGGGCACGGGATCAGCCAGGCGAACGAGCGGACGGCCCCGTTCACCCACTTGAGGTCCGAGACCACCGCGATCCGCTCGAACGCCTTGAGGTGCCGTATGCCCACCTTCGCGTCCTCCCACATCGCACCCACCGAGAAGCCGGCCTCCGGCCCCAGCTCGTAAAACATCCGGATCCGGTCCCGGGTCTGGAGTCGCTGCTCCAGCGCCGGGACCAGCGTGTGGTCGTAGTCCTCGGCTGTCACCTTGCCGGTCGCGCGCACGGCGAGGACGTTCTCCGGGGTGTCCGTCAGGATCTCGATCATGGTCACCTCCCACGGTCGAGTGTAGGGCGGAACCGCGCCCCCGCGTCCCCTCCCCTCCCCGGGCCCCTCCCCATCGCCCATCCCGGGTAGACTCGTCGCGTGCGGCACGCAGCGCTCCTCCTCCTCGCCGTCGCCGCGGCCGGAGAGGAGGATCCGCTCGCCCAGTCGCGCGCCCGCGTGCGCGCGCTCGAGGCCGAGATGGAGGCCGTCATCGCGAAGGTCGCGCCCGCCGTCGGCGCCGTCACGAACTACATGGCGCTCTTCGACGAGAAGACCGGCCGGGTCGCCGTCACACCGCGCAGCCTGGGCAGCGGCCTCGTCGTCACGCAGGACGGCTACATGCTCACGAACGTCCACGTCGTCGAGGGCGCGGGCTACCTGACCGTCGCGCTGCCGGGCGGCATCTACCCCGCGAGGCTCCACGCCGACACGAGCCAGGGCGCGGTCAAGGGCGACATCGCGCTCATCAAGCTCGGCGGCGACACGCGGTTCCCCTTCGTCGACTGGCGCGTCGGCGAATCGAAGAACCTCGAGCCGGGCACGTTCGTGCTGGCGCTCGGCAACCCGCACGGCCACGCGCTCGACGGGACGCCGATGGCGACGCTCGGCATCATCTCGGGCAACGGGCGCGCGGCGTCCGAGGCCGGGTTCCTCTACGTCGACGTGATCCAGACCGACGCGGAGATCAACCCCGGCAACAGCGGCGGCCCGCTCTTCGACATGGCGGGGCACTTCCTCGGGATCAACGGCCTCATGTCGTCGCGGCAGGGGCGCTCCAACTCCGGCGTCGGCTTCTCGATCCCCGTCGACCAGATCCGCCTCTTCATGAAGTCGCTGCTGAAGGAGGGCGAGACGACCGGCTACGGGTTCCACGGCCTCGTGGTCGACTCCACGCCCGACGAGAGCGGCGCCAAGGTGCTCGGCGTCCACGGCGGCTCGCCCGCCGACGAGGCGGGGCTCCGCCCGAGCGACGTGATCACGAAGGTGAAGGGCGAGGCGGTGAAGAACCGCACCGATTTCGTGAACGCGATGGACCGGCTCCCCGAGAAGACCCTCGTCGCGATCACCTACCGGCGCGGGCGCAACGTGAAGACCGCGAAGTTCCGCCTCGCCTCCTTCGCCGAGTGGCAGGAGTCGGTCGGCAGGGCCACGCCGCAGGGGCCGCTCCCGGTCGCGGAGCGCGGGTTCCTCGGCGCCGAGTGGAACGAGGAGCCGACGGGCGTCTACCTCTCGCGGGTCGTCCCCGGCGCCGCGGCGGACCGCGGGAAGCTGCTCGCGGGCGACATCCTCCTCCGCATCGAGAAGACCGACGTGCCGACCGTGAAGGCGCTCGTGGAGTGCCTCGCGACGCTCCCGAGCGGAGCGAAGGTGAAGGTCGGCTACGAGCGCGAGGGGAAGAAGCGGGACGCCGTCCTCGTGCTGAGCACCGTCGCCGAGGCGGCAGGGGTCGGGCAGTGAACTTGAGGGGGCTCCGGGGGCCGCTCCTCCTCGCCTGCCTCACGGCCACGGCGCCCGGCGGGGAACTCGCGGTCGCCGAGGGCGCCGTGAAGCGCGCCGCGGCCCTCGCGCGCCCCGCGGTCGTCACCGTGATCACGGCCGACCAGAAGGACGTCGACCTCACGGGCGTCGTGATCGCGCCGAGCGTCGTGCTGACCGCACGCTCCCCGCTCGCCCGGGACGGCAAGCTCCCGCCGTCGATCTCCATCCGCCTGCCGGGCAGGGGTTCGACGCTCGAAGCGTCGCTCTTGGACGACGACGAGAAGACGGACACCGCCCTCTACAAGGCCGACTCGGCGGCGGGCGTGAAGGCGCTCTCGCCGGCGCGCGCCGAGGACATCCACGAGGGCATGTGGGTGCTGCTCGTCGGGAACGCGTTCGGGCAGGGGCGCGAGAGCACGCCGACGCTCTCGCTCGGCGTCGTTTCGGCGGTCTCGCGGGAGCGGGATCAGGTCCTCGCGTTCCACGCGAGCGCGCCCGTGAACCCGGGCGCGATCGGCGCGCCGGTCGTCGACCTCACGGGCGACCTCGTCGGGATCGCCGCGAACGCCGTCACGGACGACGGAGAACAGACCGTCGTCGTCCCCTACGACGCGATCCGCGCCGCCTACCTGGGGAAGGAGGGGAAGGGGTCGAAGGTGGTCGGCCGGCCCCCGCCCCCCCGCCCGATCGCGAGCCGCATCGACGACGACCTCGGCAAGGTGCTCGAGGACGCCGCGAAGCGCGCGGCACGCGTGCTCGTCGCGGTCCGCGCGATGCCGCTCGAGGGCGAGCTGGAGGTGATCGCGGGACTCCCGGCCCAGCCGAAGGAGGGCGCCCACGGCCAGCCGCCCGCCGAGTCCCCCCCGCCGGCGCGACGCGTGCCGGGTGCGCTCCGTGCCTACGACCGGAGCTCGGGCCTCGTCGTCGGCGAGGACGGGCTCATCCTCTGCCCGCTGAGGATCACGGGCTGGCCGCAGGCGAGCCGCCCGCTCGTGGTGGACCTCGTCGACGGGCAGTCGTTCCCGGCCACGGTGCTCGGCACCGACGAGCGCCTGCGCGTCGCGCTCCTGAAAATCGGCCTGACGGGGATGAAGCCACTCGAGCCGGTGCCTTCGGAGGAGCTGCGCGCCGGCCAGCTGGCGATCGCGCTCGGGTACCCGCACCTGCGGCCCGGGCAGGAGACGCCCCAGCTCACGTTCGGGATCGTCTCCCGCACGGGCGCGCTCACGGACCTCCATCCGGCGTTCGACGCGATCGCCACCGATGCGGCCGTGTCGGAGTCGAACCGCGGCGGCCCGCTCGTGGACGTCGACGGCCGGCTGCTCGGCATGATCCTCGACGTCAACGACACGAACGTGCAGGGCTACCTCACGGGGGCGCGCGGCGCCTACGCCGGGAACGCGGGCCTCGGCTTCGCCGTGCCGTGGAGCGTCATCGCGCGCATCCTCCCGCGGCTCAAGGAGGGCAGGGCGCTCAGGAACGCGTTCCTGGGCATCGCGACGTCGGAGACGCCGCAGGGCCTCGAGGTCGTGGACGTGACCGAGAAGAACTCCGCGGGGCAGCCGACCGGGGCGATGGAGGCGGGGATCACGAAGGGCGACCTGATCCTCGCGATCGACGGCAAACAGGTCCCCGCCACCCGCGACCTGAAGCGCGCGATCGCCTCACTCTCCGCGGGCGACAAGATGACCCTCCACATCCGGCGGGGCGACAAGGAGATGGACGTCACGGTGACGCTTACGGACCGTTGACGTGGGAATCGGGGGCAGGAAGCTCCCGGGCCCCGGCGGCGCGGGAATGGGGCGCCCTGTCCGGACCCGTCGGTTACTTTGATGGCCGTGACGCTTTCCGACCTGCTCGAGCGCATGTGGCGAGGCGACGAGGACGCCCGCGACGAGCTCCGCCGCCGCGGGGCGAAGGCGGCCGCCGCCCTCCCCGCCCTCGCGGATGCGGTCGCGCAGGGCGGCCCGAGGCTCCGGCTCGACGCGCTCTTCGTCCTCGAGGGCATCGGCCCCCTCGCCGCCCCGGCGATGCCCGTGCTGCTCAGAGCACTCGACGACGACGACATGGACGTCGCGGCCCAGGCGGCGGACACGCTCGGCGCGGTCGGCGCGGACGCGGTCCCGGGCCTCGTCGAGGCGCTCGCCCACGGCGACGCCCGCGTCCGCCAGTCGGCGTGCCTCGCGCTCGGGACGATGGGCGCCGACGCGAGGGACGCGGTCCCCGCCCTGCTCCGCTGCGTCGAGACGGCGGGCGAGAACGTCCGGCAGCGGGCGATCTGGGCGCTCGGCGAGATCGGGGACGAGCGGTGCCTCGCGCCGCTCCGCGAGATCCTCACGCGCGACGGCGGCGCGGTCGGCTGCTGGATCGCGGAGGCTTTCGCGCGCTTCGGCCGCCGGGCGCGCCCCGTCGCCGCAGCGCTCCGCGACGAGCTCCACCGCGACGACGCGCACCTCTCGCTCGCGGCCGCCGCGGCGCTGCTCGCGATCGGCGAGCACGCGGACGCCGCGGTGTGGGCGCTCATCACGAGCCTCCAGTCCAAGGACGACGACGTGCGGATCGAGGCGGCGATCCTGCTCGGCGAGTTCGGCCCGGCGGCGAGCGCCGCGATCCCGGCGCTGCGCACGGTCGAGCACGCGGGCGACCAGGAGCTGCGCGCGCAGGCGAAGGTCGCGATCGCGAAGATCCGGCCGGAGTACGCGGCCCCCGCGCCCCCCCGTTGATCCCGGGTTCCGGGCGGTCCATCCGGCCGATCTCCGCGTCGCTCCCCCTCGCAGGTTCCTCTGGAGCCAGCGTCGTCGTCGCTCCTTGATCTCGACCGCCTGTCCTCGCCCGGAACCGCACCTCCACGCTCGTCGCATGGGTCCCCGGCCCCGCCAGCCCGTCAGCCTCGGTCCGGCTTCCCTCTACTTGTCCTGCGCCTCGCCCGTCATCGGCACGAAGCGCACCTCGAGCTGCGGTTCCTCGACGAACCCCTCGGGTGTCCTCGTGACGACGCGCAGGTGCTGCGTGCGGGTGCCGACGGGGATGACCAGCCGCCCCCCCACCTTCAGCTGATCCTTGAGGGGTGCGGGGACTTCCGGCGGCGCGGCGGTGACGACGATCGCGTCGAACGGCGCCTCCTCGGGCCAGCCGCGGTACCCGTCGCCCGCGCGCACGTGGACGTTTCCGTAGTGGAGGCGCTCGAGCGTCTGCGCCGCTTCGGTCGCGAGCGGCTCGAGGATCTCGATCGTAAAGACGTCCTTCGCGAGTTCCGCGAGCACCGCCGCGCCGTAGCCCGAGCCGGTCCCGATCTCGAGGACCTTGCCACCCGGCTGGATCTGCGCCACCTCGGCCATGATGGCGACGATCTGCGGCTGGCTGATCGTCTGGCCGTGGCCGATCGGGAGCGGCCGGTCCTCGTAGGCGTGCCGGCGCTGCTCCCCGGGCACGAACTCGTGCCGCGGCACCTTCCGCATCGCGGCGAGCACGCGCGCGTCCTGCACGCCGCTCGCCGCGACGATCTGATCGACCATCGCCGCGCGGAGCGCGTCGAAGCCCGTGGGCGCCGCGGGCGGGTTCGCGGAGCGGCCGCAGCTCGCGAGGAGCGCCGCCGCGAGGATGCCCCGCAGCGTGCCCACGGCTACCCCTTCGCGCGCGGCGCCGGCTTCGCCGCCCGGACCGGGCGCGGGACGTTCTGGCACTCCGCGGGCACGGCCTTCTTGGCGCGCGCCGGGTCCGGCGCCGGCGTGGGGATGGCCGCGATCGCCTCGAGCGCCTCGAGGTGCGCGCGCTTCTCGCCGAGGATCCGCTCGACCGCGCCGTGGAGGCGCGGGTCGTCGCGGAGGTCCTGGAGCGACTCCCCGATCTCCGCCACGACCCTCGCCTCGTGCTCCGCGGCGAAGCCCGCGAGGAAGCGGACGTCGAGGTAGTTGAGGTCGACGTTCCAGTAGGGGAAGGCCTCGGCCTGGGGGACGCCGTCGAGCTCCCCGATCAGCGCCACGACCTGGTTCGCCGTCTTCGCCTCCGCTTCGCGCATCGCGGCGAGCTCCGCCATCTTCCCCTCGCAATAGGGCGGGACAAACGGGCTCGCGATGGCCATGTACTGGACGACGGAGTTGACGGTGCCGTGGAGGATCCGGTTGAGGAAGAGGACCTTCTCGTCGCGCGTCATCGATCCCCCCGCTACCGCCCGCCCCCGACGGCCACGAAGATCCCCCGCGCGAGCTCGCTCGCCACGTCGTAGAGGCCCGCGAAGGCGAGGCCGAACACGAGCACCGGCACGGTCAGCGCGATCACGAGCCCCTTGTCGACGCCCTCGAAGCGGAAGGGCCCCTTCGGCGCGCGCTCGAGGTCGCAGAGGTACATCACCTTGAGGAACCGCGCGTAGTAGCCGAGCGAAACGACCGTGTTCAGGAGCGCGATGACGCCGCCCCAGAAGAAGAGCATCGACCCATGCGCGCCGCCGTAGGTGAAGACCTGCTGCAGGAGGAAGTACTTCCCCACGAACCCCGCCGTCGGCGGCAGCCCGGTGAGACCGATCAGCGCGACGGCCATGCAGACCGCGAACAGGGGGGCGCGGAAGCCGAGCCCCTCGAAGGCGTCGACGTCGCCGCGGCCCGTCTCGCGCTCGACCATGCCGACCATGTAGAAGGCGCCGAGCGTCATGAAGAGGTAGACGGCCATGTAGAAGATGACGGCCGCGGCGCCCCCGGCGGTCGTCACCGCGACGCCCATGAGCAGGTAGCCCGCGTGGGCGATCGCGCTGTAGGCGAGCAGCCGCTTCGCGTTGTTCTGACGGAGCGCCCCGACGTTCCCGACGGTCATCGTCACGAGCGCCATGACGAGCAGGATCACCCGCACGTCCCCCGACGTCGCCGTGACGTCCGGGGTCACGCCAGCCGTGACCGCGCCGACGAAGCGGAGGAGCGCGGCGAACCCCGCCCCCTTCGAGGCGACCGCGAGGAACGCGGCGACCGAGGTCGGCGCGCCCTCGTACACGTCGGGGCACCAGAACTGGAAGGGCGCGGCCGCGACCTTGTACGCGAGGCCCGCGAACACGAGGACCACCGCGACGAGGAACGCGGGCTGCCCGGCGGCGGCCCCCGAAGCCCCTTCCAATGACGAGAACGAGGCGCCCGCAGGCGTGGTCAGCGTGGCCGTGCCCGCGAAGCCGTAGAGAAGGCTCATGCCGTAGAGCATCGCGCCCGACGACACCGCGCCGAAGATCACGTACTTGAGCGCCGCCTCGCTGCTCTCGGGCCTCGCCTTCCGGAAGCCCGCGAGCAGGTAGCCGCCGATCGACAGCGTCTCGATCGCGATGTAGAGCATCGCGAGGTCGTTGGCCGACGCGGCGAGGCACGCGCCGAGCACCGCGCCGATGAGGCACACGAAGAACTCCGCGCGGCCCCGCTCGGCATCGCCCCAGCGCAGCGCCGCGAACGCGGCGACGAGCCCGGTGCCGATCGCGAGGACGCGGAACACCTTCGCGAGTCCGTCCGCGACGAGCAGCTTCGTGAGCAGCGCGTCGTCCGCCGAGCCCTGGAAGAGCGCGAGGAGGAGCGCCGCGACGAGCGCGAGGAGCCCGACGGCGGTCGCGTTGGCGCCGCGGCGGCCGCGCCCCGGCACGAGGTCCGCGATCAGGATCGCCGGGACCGCGAGCGCGAGGACGGTCTCCGCGCCGAAGCGAACGAGGAGGTTGCCGAGATCGGGGACCATGTCAGCCGATGAAGCTCCGGAGCGCGGCCACCGCGGGCTGGTAGACGTCGATCAGGGGCGCCGGGTAGAGGCCGAGGAAGATCGTCGGCGCGAGCAGGGCGATCATCGCCACCGACTCGCGGCGCGACGCGTCGGGAAACGACTCGTACGCCGGGTTCGTCTTGCCGAGGAAGACCCGCTGGATCGCGCGCAGGTAGTAGGCCGCGGTGAAGACGAGGCCGAGCGTGGAGATCAGCGTGATCACCCGGGCGCCCGCGTAGTAGTCCGTCTTGTACGAGCCGACGAACGTGAGGAACTCGCCCCAGAAGCCGGACAGCGCCGGCAGCCCGAGCGAGGCGAACATCGCGATCGTCGCGATCGTCCCGTAGACGGGCATCCTCCACAGGAGTCCGCCGAACCGGTTGAGGTCGCGGTGGTGCGCGCGGTCGTACACGACGCCGACCACGAGGAACAGGAGGCCGCTGATCGTGCCGTGGTTGAAGAGCTGCAGGATCGCGCCGTTGAGCCCCTCGGGCGTCATCGCCGCGAATCCGAGCAGGCAGAATCCCATGTGCGACACCGACGAGTACGCGACCATCTTCTTGAAGTCGGTCTGCGCCATGGCCACGAGCGCGCCGTAGACGATGTTGATGACGCCGAGCACGCCGATCCAGAACGCGGCGTCCTTCATGACGGAGGGGAAGAGCGGGAAGTTGATCCGCAGCATGCCGTACCCGCCGAGCTTCAGGAGGATGCCGGCGAGGATCACGGAGATCGGCGTCGGCGCCTCGACGTGCGCGTCGGGGAGCCACGTGTGGAACGGGAAGACCGGCACCTTCACCGCGAACGCGACGAACATGCCCCAGAAGACGAGCGAGGCGATGAGGCCCGCGTTCGCGCCGTAGTGGGCGAGGATGCCGCCCGAGACGAACCGCGTCTGCGCCGCGTAGGCGGTGAGGTCGGGGATCGAGAACGCGTTGCCGCGCTGCGCCGGGTCGAGGACGCTCCGGAACCCGGGGTCGCTCGTGACCGCGAAGTACACGACGAGGATCCCCGCGAGGAGGAAGATCGACCCGAACAGCGTGTACAGGAAGAACTTGATCGCCGCGTAGATCCGCCGCGGGCCGCCCCAGACCCCGATCAGGAAGTACATCGGAAGGAGCATGACCTCCCAGAACACGTAGAAGAGGAAGAGGTCGAGCGAGGCGAACGTCCCGAGGATGCCCGTGTGGAGCAGCAGGAACATCGCCCAGTAGCCGCGCGTGCCCTTCTCGATGTTCCACGACGCGAGCGCGGCGGAGAAGGCGAGAAGGCCGGTCAGGAAGATGAGGATGCCCGAGAGCCCGTCGACGCCGATCCGGTAGTGGACGTCGAAGCTGCCGAGCTGGATCCACGCCACGTCCGCCGCGAGCGCGTACTCGCCGGGGGCGAGGTTCACGGACTTGAAGAGCACGAGCGTCGAGAGCACGAAGGTGGCGAGCGCGCCGAGCATGCCGATCATGCGCGCGTGCTTGCAGTCCTTCGTGAAGAGGATGGCGATCATCGCCGCGGCCGGGAGGAAGATCGTGATCGTGAGGAGATTCATCGCGGCCCCTACAAGACGAAGACGATGATCACGACCGCGACGGCGGTGAGGCCGAGCGCGGCGGTGATGTAGTTTCGGATCCGGCCGGTCTGCGCGGTGGCGACCATCGCCCCCGCGCCCTCGGCCACGTCGGCGGTGAGGTTCACCGCGCCATCGACGACCACCTGGTCGGCGTCGCCGCTCGCGTCGCCGATGAAGAGGGACACGGCGCCGGTGACGTTGACCGCGCCGTCCACGACGTTCGCGTCGACCCAGGCGGATTGATCGGACATCGCGTTGGCCGCGGCGACGACCCCGTCGAGGTACATCTCGTCCATGTGGAACTTGTGGACGGAGAGATCGTGGAGGGGCCCGGGGAGGAGGCGCGACTTCTCGTCGCGGCGCCCGGAGGCGAAGGCGGCGACGCCGAGCGCGAGGCCCAGCCCGCCGGTCGTGTACGCGAGCAGCAGGAAGTACCAGGGGTGCTCGTGCTCGTGCGGGTGCCCGCCCGGCTCGATGTACGCCACCTCCTCGTGCCCGACGTCGGGGTGCGACTCGTAGTACGCGGGCGTCCCGAAGAAGTCGTCGGCGAAGCCGCCCCAGAGGATCCACGGCGTGAACGCGGCGAGGATCACGAGCGGGGCGATCATCACGACCGGCGACTCGTGCGCGTGCGCGAACTTCTCCTCGTTCTTCGGCTTGCCCATGAAGCAGAGCCAGACGAGCCGCGTCATGTAGAACGCGGTGAGGAACGCGACGCCGAAGCCGAGGACGAAGAGCACGTAGTGGTGCCCGTGGAGCGCCTGGAGGAGGATCGCGTCCTTGCTCAGGAACCCGCTCGTGAGCGGGATCCCGGCGAGCGCGAGGGTCGAGATCACGAAGGTCCAGAACGTGACGGGCATCTTCGCCCGGAGCCCGCCCATGTCCTTCAGGTCCTGCGCGTGGTGCATCGCGTGGATCACGGAGCCCGACCCGAGGAAGAGGCACGCCTTGAACATCGCGTGCGTGCAGAGGTGGAACATGGCGGCCCACGGCGCGCCGACGCCCACGCCGAGGATCATGTAGCCGAGCTGGCTGATCGTCGAGTAGGCGAGGACCTTCTTGATGTCGGTCTGGCTGACCGCGATGATCGCGCCGATGAACGCGGTGATCCCGCCCGTCCACGCGATGAACCCGAGCGCGTCCGGCGTGAAGAGCGGGAACATGCGCGCGGAGAGGTAGACGCCCGCCGCCACCATCGTCGCCGCGTGGATGAGCGCGCTGACCGGCGTCGGGCCCGCCATGGCGTCCGGCAGCCAGACGTGGAGCGGGAACTGCGCCGACTTGCCGACCGCGCCGAAGAAGAGGCCGACGCCCGCGAGCCCGAGCAGCCACTCCTGGCCCCCGAACGCCCCCCCCTTCACGGCATCGAAGACCTCCCCGATGTGCAGCGTGCCGCACTGCCGGTAGAGGATCATGATGCCGATGAGCATCCCGACGTCGCCCACGCGCGTCGTGATGAACGCCTTCTTCGCCGCCTCCGCGTTCGCGAGGTCCTCGCTCCAGAACCCGATCAGCTTGTAGGAGCAGAGGCCCACGAGCTCCCAGCCGATGAAGAGCATCAGCAGGTTGTCCGCGAGCGTCAGCACGAGCATGGCGACGCCGAAGAACGCCAGCCAGAAGAAGAAGCGGGGGTACCGCGGGTCGCCCTTCATGTACCCCGTCGAGTAGAGGAACACGAGGGTCGAGACGATGGTGACGACGCAGAGCAGCGCTGCGGTCAGGCCGTCGACGACCATGCCCATCTTGAACGTGATGCCGTCCGCGAGCTCGAACCACGTCCAGCTCGCCGCGAAGTAGTGGCCCGGCGGGAGCTTCGCCCACGCGAGCATCGCGGCCACCGCCAGCACGAGCGACGCCGCCATCGTCCCCACCACGACGAAGTCGCCCTTGCGCGGCAGGCGCGGGCCGAGGACCTGCTGCACGACCGCGCCGATCGCCGGCAGGAAGAGGATCCAGGGGACGTAGGAGGGAAGCGTCTCGGCCATCGTCAACCCCTGAGGCTCGAGGCCCGGTCCACGTCGACGTCGGTCCGCTTGTCGAAGAGCTGCAGGATGATCGCGAGCGCGACGGCGGCCTCCGCCGCGGCGAGCACGATCACGAAGAGCGCGAAGACCTGCGCGTCGAGGCCGCCGGAGAAGCGGCTGAACCCGACGAGGTTGACG
>DASUGR010000253.1:0-19801 GCA_036273915.1 Planctomycetota bacterium
CCGCCTCCGGCGTCAGGAGAGGCGGCGACGCGCGCGGCGTGTCGGAGAGGATCGCGAGCTTCGCCCCGGCGCACGTGCGCCTCACGACCCGCGCGACGGGAAGGGGGGTCTCCGCGAGGTTCCCGGTCGTGGAGAGGAAGGAACAGGCGCGAAGCGGGCCTCAGTTGTCGAGCTTGATCCGCACGTTCCAGGCGCCGCTCCCGTCCTCCGGGCGGTCGTCGTTCACGAGCAGGAAGAGCTCGCCGTACCCGTTCAGCGTGATCGCCTTCTCCGACTGGATCTTGAAGGGCTTCCCCTCCGGCCCGATCCGGCCGAGGAGGCAGCCGAACGTCACGCCCCGGATGAGCGGACGGTACGACTTCAGGTCGTGCTTGATCCCGTCCCACGCCACCTGCGGCGAGCCGACCCACGGCTGGATCGTGCCGCGCGCGGCCACGACGAGGCGCATGCCCGGGTCCACGTAGACCCCCGTCGGCGTCTCGGACGCCGCCGCGGCCACGCTGACGTCCCGCGTGAAATCGTGCAGGAACTGCGAGGCGGGCGCCGCCTCCTTGCCGCCGGGCCCCGGCTCCGCGTAGGGCGCGGCGAGCGCGAGCACGGTCATCGCGGTCGCGTAGATCCGACCCCCGTCGCTCCCCCAGGGTCCCGACGCCGCCATGCCGCCGTCGCTCTGCACGCAGGAGGCAGCGGCGTCCACCAGCGCCGCATACCAGTGCGCGGGAACGGTGCCGGTGGCGGCCACCTGCGCGCGCGAGCCCAGCTGCCAGTAATACATGTCCGGGTAGCGGCGCTCGGGGGGGCACGCCGAGATGAGCCCGAGGCTCTTCGGCAGCCACAGGCGCGGGACCCCGATGTAAGAGACCGCGAGCGCGCCCGACGCGGTCATCGCGGCCGTGCGATCGGCCGGGAAGAGATCCTGCTTCTCCGCCGTCCGCGCGGACAGGCCGCCCGCGGCGTTGTAGCCGATCTGCGCGTACTCCGGCTCGACCACCGCGTCGATCCACGCGAGCGCGCCCTCCATCGCGTCGTTCGGGACCTCGATCCCCGCGTTCCGGAGCATGTGCAGGGCGGCGACGGCGCGGCCGGTCACCGACGTGTCGCTCTCCCCGCCGTGCGGCTCGTAGCGCCACCCGGAGCCCCGGTTCTGGGCGTCGAGGATGTGATCGCGCGCGCGGACCAGGGGCTCCCGGTACCGGTCCATCTCCCCCGCGACGATCGCGTACTCGGCGAGCGCCTCCGTCGCGATCACCGTGCAGTAGAGGTAGGCGTGGGTCGCCTTCGTGCCGATGCTCCCGTCCTTCCCCTGCGCGGCGACGAGCGCGTCGGCGGCGCGGCGCGCGGCCGTACCCCGGTCCCCCACGAGCCCCCCCGGTCCGTCCGAGACGAGCACCTGCAGCGCGAGCGCCGTGACCCCCGCGTCGTAGAGTCCGCCCCCGCCGTACTTCTTCGAGCTCCAGTGCCCCTCCTTCTCCTGCGCGGCGAGGAGGAACCTCACGCCGCCGTCGACGAGCCGCGTCGCGCGGCCGAACGTGGGGCCGATCACGCTCCAGCAGCGCAGCCGGCCCCTCGCGCAGCGCTGCGGGAAAAGCGGCGAGACCATCTCGTCCGCGCGCGGCTCCTCGACCTTCACGCCCATCTTCTCGAGGGCGCGGGCCGCGGACGCGATCGTGGGCTGGTCCGCGTCGATGAGCGTCGCGATCGCGACCGCGCGCGCCGCCTCCTCGTACTGCTTCTCCTTCATGAGGTCGTCGATCTGCGGCTTCCAGACCGCGATCCCGCGCTGGCGCGCCATGCGGAGGCGGAGCGCCTTGCGCGTGTCGCCGGGCGCTTCCGACGACGCGCGGGAGAACGCCTGCACGGCCTCCACCCAGCTCCCGCGCACCTCGGCGTCCATGCCCTCGAGCGTGTCCTTGTCCAGGTCGTCGGCGTGGGCACCCGGCGCGAGCAGCGCGAGCAGCAGGAGGAGGAGAGGGGGTACGGGGGAGGACCTCATTTCCCGACGGAGACGACGCCTTCCCTGGTGACGCTCCACGACTCGCCGGGCGCGGTCGAAAGAAGCGCGAGCATTCCCATCCACCGCATCGGTCCGATGCTACACGCACGGGCGCGGCCCGACCACCCCGGATTCCGCCGCGGATCCGGACCCCGGAGTCCGTACCCATCGGCCCTAACTCCTTGCCGGGTCGATGGATACGGCGATCAACCCCCGTACTCGGTACCGATGCGCTCCCACTCGGCGTAAAGGGTCATGAGCTCCGCGCGCACGCTCTCGAAGTCCTTCGCGGCCTCCTCGGCCTCCCACGGGCGGTCGCCCTTCGTGTAGAGGTCCGCGAGGCGTTTCTTCAGCTCCTCCTGACGCTCCTCGAGCGACGCGATCCGCTCCTCAAGCTTCGCCACGCGCGCCTTCAGCCGCTCGATCTCGCGCTGCTGCTCCTTGCGCTCCGCGTACGCCTGCTGCGCGGACTCCTTGTCCGCGCGCTCGCGCTCCCGGCCCTCGAGCGCCGCCTTCCGCCGCCGCGCGCCGCGCCGCTCCCACCACTCCGGGAACGTGCACGGGTGGTCGACGAGCTTCCTGTCCTTCACCTCGACCACGCGGTTCACGAGCCGGTCGAGGAAGTAGCGGTCGTGGCTCACGACGAGCAGCGTGCCGTCGAAGTCGATGAGCATCCCCTCGAGCTGCTCGCAGGCGTCGAGATCCAGGTGGTTCGTCGGCTCGTCGAGCACGAGGAAGTTCACCTGCGCCTGCACGAGCCGCGCGATCTGGAGCCGGCTCTTCTCCCCGCCCGACAGGGTGGAGATCGGGCGGTCGAGGTCGTCGCGCGTGAAGAGGAAGCGGTGGAGGAGCCCCTGGGCCGGCGAGAGGGAAAGCCCGGTCTCCGCCATTGTCCACTCCGTGAGCGTCATCCTCCCGTCGAGCGCGTCGTGCAGCTGCCGGTACTCGCCGACCTTCACCGACTTGCCGAGACGGAGGCTCGGGTTCTCCCAACTCCCCTCTTCCAGCACCTTCCGGAGCAGCGTGGTCTTGCCGGAGCCGTTCGGCCCGACGAGGCACACGCGCTCGCCGTACTCGATCTCGAGATCCGCGCCGTCGAAGAGCACGCGGTCGCCGTGCGCGAAGCGGAAGTCCTTGACGACGAGCGCGATCCGCCCGTGCCGCTCGCCCGCCCTCAACCGCGCGCGGAACCTGCGGTCGGTCGCGTCGGGCGCCTCGACCTTCTCCATCCGCTCGATCCGGCGCATCATCGCCTTCGCGCGCTTGGCCTGCCCGGGGTCGTCGTAGGCGTTCGCCATGTCCTTCAGGCGCCGCGCCTGGAACTCGATCCGCTCGATCTCCCTCTGCTGCGTCTTGTAGCGCCGCTCCTGGAGCGCCCGCGCCTCCTCCTTGAGCTTCTTGTACGCCGTGTAGTTGCCGGTCCACGGGACGACATTCCTCTTCTCGATCTCCCAGATCGTCTTCGCGGCGCGGTCGAGCAGGTGGCGGTTGTGGCTCACCATCACGACGGCGGCCGGGTTGCGCGCGAGCTCCGTGACGAACCACTCGATCCCGTCCATGTCGAGGTGGTTCGAGGGCTCGTCGAGGAGCATGACGTCGGGCTCCGCGATCAGCACGCGCGCGAGGCCGATGATGTTGCGCTCGCCGCCGCTGAACGTGCCGACCGGCTGGTCCCACGCCTGCTCCGGCAGCCCGAGGCTCTCGAGCATCCGCTCGACCCGGCGGTCCAGGTCGTTCGCCCGCGCAGCCTCCTGCTCGTGCGTGAGCCGCTCGTACTCGCGGAGGAGCGCGCGGTCGTCCGGGGCCGCCGCGAGGAGGCGCTCGATCTCGCGGAGCCGCGCCTCGCGTGCGTGGACGCCGGAAAACACCGAGCGCAGGTCCTCCTTGACGGACTTTCCGGGCACGTAGTCAAGCTCCTGCGCCTGGTAGCCGACCCGCGTCCCGGGGCCGAGGAGCACCTCGCCCGCGGTGGGGGCGGCGAGGCCGCCGAGGATCTTCAGGAGCGTCGACTTCCCGCAGCCGTTGGGCCCGATGAGGCCGATCCGGTCGCCGCGCTCGACCTTCACGGTGACGTCCTCGAGGAGGTCGGGCCCCGTGAAGTGCATCCCGATCTTGGCGGCGGCGAGCAGCGGCACGCGCCGTATTGAACCACGCCACGCGGGAACCGCGATGCCGCGGCAGGGGGCGTTCCCGGCGAGGCGCGCGTCCAGGCGGCGGTCAGGTACATTTACTCCGCATGCGCTACGCGGCGCTCTTGGGCGTCGTGCTTCTCGGGGTCGTGGCGTGGCTTTCCCTCCGCACGGCTCGCGTCGAGCGGCCCAACGTCCTCCTCGTGACGATCGACACGCTGCGCCCGGACGCGGTCGGGAGCGGCACGCCGGCGATGGACGCGTTCCTCGCGACCGCCGCGCGCTTCCCGCGCACGCGCACGGTGGCGCCGCTCACGCTCCCCTCGCACGTGAGCATGCTCACGGGGCTCCTGCCCGCGCGCCACGGCATCCACGACAACGTCACCGCGCCGCTGCCCGCCGACCGGCCCTTCCCGCTCCTCGCGGAGCAGTTCCGCGACCGGGGCTACTCCACCGCGGCGTTCGTCGCGTCGAGCGTGCTGGGCACGGGCACGGGCCTCTCCCAGGGGTTCGAGACGTACGACGCCCCGGCGCACGACGGCGCGGGGGAGGGGCAGGCGGTCCCCGGCGACGAGCGCGTGAATGCGGCGATCACGTATCTGGAGGGGGCGCGGGGGAGGCCCTGGTTCGTCTGGGTCCACCTCTTCGACCCGCACGCGCCCTACGAGGTGTTCCCGGGCGACGACCGGCGCGCGGCTACGCGGGAGGGCGATCCGCCGTACGCGCTCTACCTCGGCGACGTGCGCCGGGCGGACGCCGCGCTCGGGAAGCTCATGGCCGCGGCGGGGGAGAAGACGGTCGTCGTGCTCGCTTCCGACCACGGCGAGTCCTTCGGCGAGCACGGCGAGCACACGCACGGCGCGCTCTGCTACGGCGCGACCGCGGACACCCTCCTCGCGATCCGCGCGCCCGGCTTCGCGGCGGGCACGAGCGACGCCGGCCTCAGGAGCGTCGCCGACATCGCGCCCACGCTCCGGCGGCTCTGCGGGCTTCCCGGGGCGCCGTCGGACGGCCTCGATCTCGGGAGCGCCCCGCACGAAACGCTGGTGACGGAGTCGCTCTTCACGTGGCGGGTCCACGGCTGGGGCCAGTGCTTCGCGGCGACCGACGGCGTCTTCACGCTCGTCGAGACGGGCCCGCGCCTCGAGCTCTTCGACCGGCGCGCCGACCCCGGGGAGGAGCACCCGCTCCCGCTCGCGCAAAGGGCCTACGAGACGCTCGACCGCGCGCTCGAGCGGTTCCGGTCCGGCGCGTCGGTCGACCGCGACGGCGAGCTCTTCGTCTCGCTGCCCGCGTACGGGCAGGCGCGGCGGCACGTCACCGGCTACCTCGCGCGCGCGGACAACGGCCGCCTCCGCGACCCCGCGCCGCACCTCGGCATGTGGATGGCGATCGAGGACATGCCATGGATCGTCCACCGGGCTCTCGAGCGGAAGGACCGCGCGCCGCTCGAGGCGGCGCTCCGGATGCTCGACGAGATCTCGGAGGCCACGCCCGAGAGCCCGCTCGTGCCCTACCGTCGCGCCCGCGTCCTCGAGGCGATGGCGCAGGTCACCGGGGAGCCCTCGTGGCTCAACGGCGCGGCCGCGGCCCAGCTTGAGGCGGTGGAGAAGGGCTATGACACGGGGACCGCGGTCGAGGACGCGATCACGACCGCCGTGGCGGCGGGGGATGCCGATGTCCTGAAGGCGCTCGCGGCCTTCCTCCGGCGGGACGGCCGCAAGATCGATCCCGGGACCGAGCGGGCGATCGCTGAAGCGGAACGCGCCATCGCCGAGCGGAAGGGCCAGTAGGCCGCTTCCGAGGCCGAGCAACGCGAGTCTCGGAAGACTCTCCCCGTACCGTATCGGTGGTGGCCGGCAACCCGGTCGTCGCGGAACTCCGTTGCGCTCCCGGGCGTCGCAGTCCGGATGTGGCGCCTCGCAGCGATCCTCGCCTTCGCGCTGGCAGCCGCGGCGTTCGTGGTTCTCCGGACGGGGCCGCCCCCGGAGCCCCCCAACATCCTCCTCGTCACCATCGACACCCTCCGCGCGGACGCGGTCGGGAAGGGGAAGGGCACGCCCGCGATGGAGGGGTTTCTCTCCGAGGCGACGCGGTTCCTCGGCGCCCGCACGGTCGCGCCGCTCACGCTGCCGGCGCACGCGAGCATGTTCACCGGCCTCCTGCCGGCGCGGCACCGGATCCACGACAACGTGAGCGAGCCGCTCCCGCCGCGCGGGGTGCGTCCGTTCCCCCTGCTCGCGGAGGAGATGCGCGACAAGGGCTACGCGACCGCGGCGTTCGTTTCGTGCTCCGTGCTCGGCGAGGCGACGGGGATCGCGAGCGGCTTCGACACCTTCGACTGCCCGCCGGGGCTTGAGGGCTGGAGCCACGGCGGGAGCAGTCCGGGCGACGAGCGCGCGGCCGCGGCGGCGCGCTGGATCGCGGAGGCGCCGGCGAAGAAGCCGTGGTTCGTCTGGGTCCACCTGTTCGACCCGCACAAGCCGTACGGCGCGTTCGCCGGCGACGCGGGCCGCCCCGCCGTGCGCGAGAGCGACCCTCTGCCGGCCCTCTACATGGGCGGCGTCCGGCGCGCCGACGTCGCGTTCGAGCGCCTCCTCGCCGCGGCCGGGCCGGATGCGGTCGTGATCCTCGTCTCCGACCACGGCGAGGGGCTCATGGAGCACGACGAGTCGGAGCACGGGCCGCTCTGCTACGGCTCGACGGTCGACGCCGTGCTCGCGGTGCGCGGGCCGGGCTTCCGGCGCGGGGCCGAGGACCGGGCGCTGCGCTCCGTGGCCGACGTCGCGCCGACCGTGCGCGCGCTCTCTGGCATCCCGGCGCGCGAGGGCGACGGCGCCGACCTCCTCGGACCGCCGCACGCGATGCTCGTGACCGAGTCGCTCTACACCTGGCGCATCCACGGCTGGGGCCAGTGCTTCGCCGTGGCCGACGGGGCCTATACGCTCGTCGAGTCGGGGCCGCGCCTCGAGCTCTTCGACAAGCGGAGCGATCCCGGCGAGACGCGGCCGCTGCCGCTTTCCGATCCCGCCTACGAGAGGCTCGACCGGGAGCTCGAGAGGTTCCGCGCGGCGGAGGCGCTCGCCTTCGGCGGGGACATGATCAGCTCGCTGCCGGCCTACGGCTCGGTCCGACGCCGCGTCTCGGGCTACCTGCCGCGCCACGAGAACGCGCACCTGCTCGACACGCGCGCGAACCTGAAGGACTGGATGGCGCTCGAGACGCTGCCGCTCACGATCCGCACGTCGATCACGCGGCGCGACCCGGCGCCCCTCGTGGAGGCGCTCCGGCGACTTGGAGAGCTCGAGGGCCGGTGGCCGACGAGCCCTCGCGTGTCGCAGTACCGCGGGATGGCGCTGTCGGTGCTGGCCGACCTGACCCGCGACCGCTCGTACCTGAGGCAGGCCGTGTGGGCGCAGATCCAGGCGGTCGAGAAGGGGTACGTCGACAAGGAGACGATCCGTCCCGCGGTCTCGCTCTCGATCGCAGCGCCCGACCGCGACGCGCTGCGCTCGCTGATCCAGCTGCTGGCGCGGGTCGGCTACCGTCCCGACGCCGACACCGCCCGCGCGCTGGAGGAGGCCGCGGCGGCGCTGGGCATCCGCGGCGAGCCGCTCCCCGCGCCGCGGTAGGGACCCGCCCCCGGACCCCCTACTCTTTCTTCTCTCTTCTGGTCTCGCAGCGGACCTTCGCGCGGTCGGTCTTGGCGAGCTCGCCGTCGAGGAGCCACTTCCTCGCCGCCTCGTCGCCCTTCACGAACGCGTCGAAGAACGCGAGCGACGCCTGCTCGACCACCCACACCTTGCCCTCGTCCGCGGGCCCCGCGCCGGGGAAGCGCGCGCCGCTGATCCCGCCGAAGTTGTGGTGCGCGCCCTCGATCCACACGAGGTGCATCCTCCCGTCCGGGCCGAGCCTATAGGGCGCGAGCCGGTCCTCGGGCTTCGTGTCGTTGATCGGGCTCATGTCCTCCGAGCCCGTGATCACGAGGGCCGGCACCGGGTACTCCTTCCACGAGTCCTCGCGGAAGAGCCCGCCCACGCCCTGCGGCGAGATCAGGAGCGTGCACTTCGCGCGCGGGTCGCGGAAGCTCTTCCCCTTCGCGAGGAGACCGGGATAGGCGACCGCGCCGCCGACGAGCATCGCCGTGTGCGCGCCGAACGAGTGGCCGCCGACGCCGATCCGCTCGCGGTCCACCGTCGTGCCGGTCTTCTCCTCGATCGTCCGGAGCGCGTCGAGCACCTGCGAGACCTGCTTCGGCCGCTCGTCCCACGCCTGCGTCGCCTCGCGCTGCCCCTTGAACCCGAGGCCCAGCGAATCGGGGTGGGTCGGCTGGATCACCACGTAGCCGTGCGAGGCCCAGAAGCGCGCGAGCACCTGGTAGCCGTCCTTGCTGCCGTAGAGGCCGTGCGAGAACACGATCACCGGCCAGGGCCCGTCCCCCTTCGGGTACGTCACGCGCACGTCGAAGTCCCCGATGCGGAGCGTCTCGATGGCGGAAACCTCGTGTCCGGGGGCCTTGCGCCACGCGGGCGCGCCGACGAGGAGCACCAACAGGAACAGCGCCATGCCGGATGGAACCCCGGCCGCGGGCGCCGGTAGCGCACCGGGATTTCGCCACAACCGGGCGTCTTGCGGGATACTTCGGGGGCACCATGCGCCGCCTTCTCGTCGTCGCCTGCCTGTTCGCCGCGTGCGGAAAGGCGGCTCCGGAACACCCGAACGTCCTCGTGATCACGATCGACACGCTGCGTCCCGACGCGCTGGGCGCGGGCACCCCGGCGATCAACGCCTTCTTCGGGGAGGCCACGCGGTTCCCCTCCGCCAGGACGGTCGCGCCGCTCACGCTGCCCGCGCACACGAGCATCTTCACGGGGCTCTACCCGTCGACCCACGGGATCCACGACAACGTGACCGAGCCGCTCCCGCCCCGCGATCGCCGCGGGTTCCCGCTGCTCGCGGAGCAGTTCAAGGACGCCGGCTACGCGACGGCGGCGTTCGCGTCGCGCCCCGTCGTCGCGGCCTCGACCGGGATCTCCGCCGGGTTCGACCTCTACGACTGCCCGGAGAACGAGGGCACGTGGCAGGACGAGGGAGGGTACATCCCCGCCGACGAGCGCATCCGCGCCGCACTCGCGTGGATGGAGGGGGCGCCTCGGGGGAGGCCGTGGTTCGTCTGGGTCCACTTCTTCGACCCGCACGCGCCCTACCGGGCGTTCCCGGGCGACGCCAAGCGGAGCCCGACGCGGGACAGCGACTCGCCCAACGCGCGCTACGCCGGCGAGGTCCGGCGCGTCGACGCGTCCTTCGAGAAGCTGCTCGAGGAGGTCGGGCCGGACACGGTCGTCGTCCTCTCGTCCGACCACGGCGAGTCGCTCGGCGAGCACGAGGAGCCGACGCACGGCCCGCTCTGCTACGGCGCGACGATCGACACGGTCCTCGCGGTGCGCGGAGGCGGGTTCGGCAAGGGGGTCGAGGGCGAGGGGCTCCGGAGCGTCATGGACGTCGCGCCGACGCTCCGGCGCATTTGCGGGCTTCCCGGGGTCCAGACCGACGGCATGGATCTCGCCGGGCCGGGACACGACACGCTCGTCGCGGAGTCCCTCTTCACGTGGGCGATCCACGGGTGGGGGCAGTGCTTCGGCGTGACCGACGGCGCCTCCAGCCTCGTCGAGGGCGGATCCTCGGTCGAGCTCTTCGACCGCCGCGAGGATCCCGGCGAGACCCGGCCGCTCCCGTTCACCCACCCCGCCTACGAGAAGCTCGACCGCGCGCTCGAGCGCTTCCGCTCCAAGAGCTGGACCTCCGGCGAGGAGCTGATGGCCTCCGTGCCCCCGTACGGCGAGCTCCGCCGCCACGCGTCGGGATACCTGTCGCGCCACGAGAACGGGAAGCTCCGGAGCCCGCGCGCCTACCTCAAGTACTGGGCCGCGCTCGAGGGCGTGCCCGCGGTGATCAAGATGTGCTGCGAGCGGCGCGACGCGACCCCGCTCCCGACCGCGCTCCGTACCCTCGACGGCATCCAGCAGGCGATCCCCGAGAGCCCGCGCGTCGACCACTACCGCGCCGGCGTGCTCGCCGCGATCGCCGACATCGACGGCGTGCCCGCGAGGTACGGCGAGGCCGCGTGGGCCGAGCTCGCCGCGATCGAGAAGGGCTACATCCAGGACCAGACGATCCTGCCGGTCGTCTCCTACTGCGTCGCGGCGCCGGAGCCGGAGGCGCTCCGCACGCTGCTGAAGCTGCTCCGGCGCTCGGGGCGGAAGCCGACGCCCGAAGCGGAGAAGGCGATCGCCGAGGCGATGCGGAAGCTCGGCGTGAGCGAGAGCGACCCCGAGGGCATCCCCCTCAGGTGACCTACCGCGCGTACTTGGCCCTGTACTTCTCGTAGAGCTTCCTCTGCTTGCTCGTGAGGTCGATCGCGCGGCCGCCGACGTACGCGAGCGCGACGTTCGTCGGGATCTCCAGCGGGTCGCCGTCGACCACGAGCAGCGTCGCGTCCTTGCCCTTCTCGAGCGAGCCGAGACGCGCGTCCACGCCGAGGATCCGCGCCGCGTAGAGCGTGATCGCGCGGATCGCCGCGTCGCGCGGGAGTCCGTACGCGACCGCGCGCCCGGCGGCGTACGGCAGGTTGCGCTCGTTCGACGCGCCCTCGCCGCTCGCGAGGCACCACGAGATCCCCGCCGCCTCGAGCCGCGCGGGCAGCTTGAACGCCTCGTCGTAGTCCGAGTCGCTGCGCTTCGGGAAGCGGTGCACCCCGTCGACGATCACCGACGCGTCCGCCGCCCTGATCTCGTCCGCGAGGAGCCACGCGTCCCGCCCGCCGACGATCACCGGCTTCAGCTTCCACCGCGACGCGAACGCGAGCGCGCCCGCGATCTGGTCGTAGTCGTCCGCGAGGAGGAAAACGGGACTTCTCCCTTCGATCGCGCCCCGCATCGCCTCGTACCGCACGTCCTCGGCCGTGGCCGGGTCCGCGGCGCGCGCGGCGGCGTAGGCCCTGGCCCCGAGGAAGGCCTGCTCCAGCCGCTCGCGGTTCTTCCGCACCTCCTCCATCGCCTTCCCCGCGTCCTTCTCGTCTCCCTGAATCGGGGGGGGCCGGGGGGCCGGCCAGTCCACGACGAGCCCCGCGTCGGTCTCGACCGCCATGTCCTCCCAGGTCCAGCCCTCGACCGAGAGCACGCTCGCGCGCCCCGGCACGAGGCCGCCGCCCGGGAAGCAGGCGAACGCGAGCACGCCGTTCGCGCGCGCGACCGGGAAGAGCGTCGAGTCGGGGTTGACCGCGACGGCCGCGCGCACCTCCGGCGTCACGTCGCCGACCTCGCGGTCGTCCTGCGTCGCACGCACCGCGCCGATCTCCGTGAGCCCGAGGTTCGTGAACGACGCGATCCAGCCCGGGTAGACGTGCTTGCCCCCGGCGTCGACCAGCCGCGGCGATCCGGGAGGCGTCCCGCGCCCGACCTCGACGATCAGGCCCTTGTCGAAGAGCACGAAGCCGTCGTCGATCGCGGGGCCCGAGACCGGGTGGACCGTCCCGTGGACGATCGCGATCGGGCCGTCCTGCGGCGGCGCGCGCGGCGTCAGATCCTGCGCGGCCGCGGCCGCCGCGAGGAGGAGGAGAAGGATCGCCGCCCGGCTCATCGGTCCCCCCTGCACCCGCACTCGCCGCAATCCCACGTCTCCGAACGGCGCACCGGCGGTTTCTCCTCCCCGTGCCCCTCCTCTTCCTCCTCCTTGGGGCGCCCGAGGATCTCCTGGATGATCCGCTGGCGGTCCGCCGCGATCTTCTCGCGGTGCGCCTTGTCCCGCTCGAGCGAGAAGTACTCGCGGCCGTCGATCCACGTCGCGACGCAGCGGGAGTAGACGGAGAGCGGCGGCCCCGACCAGATCGCGAAGTCCGCGTCCTTGCCCTCCTCGAGCGAGCCGACGCGGTCATCGATCTTCAGCTGCTTCGCGGGGTTCAGCGTGACGAACTTGAGCGCCTCCTCGGGCGCGAGGCCGCCGTACTTGACCGCCTTGCTGGCCTCGAGGTTCAGGCGCCGCGCCATCTCGTCGGAGTCCGAGTTGAAGCTCACGCACACGCCGACGTCGTGCATGAGCGCGCCGTTCCACGGGATCGCGTCCTGCACCTCGACCTTGTAGGCCCACCAGTCGCTGAACGAGCTGCCGCCGAGCGAGCGGTCGCGGATGGCGTCGGCGACCTTGTAGCCCTCGAGCACGTGCTGGAAGGTGCCGATCGTGAAGCCGAACTCCTCCGCGAGCCGGCAGAGCATCAGGATCTCGTCCTGCCGGTAGCTGTGGCAGTGGACGAGCCGCGTGCCCGCGAGGACCTCCGCGAGCGCCTCGAGCTCGAGGTCGCGGCGGTCGTGGCCCTTCGCGTACTCGCGCGCCGCGAGGAGCCGGTCGCGCATCAGCGTCTCGACGCCCATGCGGGTCTGCGGGTAGCGCGTCTTGAAGTCGTCGCCCCAGTTCGACTGCTTCACGTTCTCGCCGAGCGCGAACTTGATCCCCGGCGGCGCGCCCTCGAAGTGCATGTCGTCCGGGTGCGCGACGCCCCAGCGCGCCTTGTTCACCTGGTTCTGCCCGCCGATCGGGTTCGCGGAGCCGTGGAGGCTGTTCACGGTCGTGACGCCGCCCGCGAGCTCCCTGTACCAGCTGATCGCGTCGGGATCGGTGACGTCGCCGATCCGCACCTCCGCGGTCACCGCCTGGCCCGCCTCGTTCACGCCCTTCGAGATGCCCGTGTGCGAGTGGCAGTCGACGATGCCGGGCGTCACGTGGCGGCCGGTCGCGTCGAGGACCGTCGCGTCGCCGGCGTCGCCGCGCGCGGGCCCGGCGTAGACGATCTTCCCGGCGCGGACCTCGAGCTCGCCGTTCTCGATCACGCCCCCGGGCCCGGAGGTCCAGAGCGTCGCGCCGCGCACGATGAGCCGCTCGGGCTGCGGAGGCAGCGCGTCGAGCGCGTAGGGGCCGAACGGCATGCCGAGCGTCTCGGGCACATCGGCGGGTTCCTGCTTCGGAGGCAGGGGGGGTTCGGGGGCCGGGCCGCGCGCGGCCTTCCACCGGAAGCGCGCGCCGTCCGGGTCGGTGCCCTGCCCTTCGAGCGCGTCCGCGCGCGCGACGGCCGAGAGCGTGAAGCGGCCGCGCTTGCCGAGAGGCTCGCCGTCGAACGAGAACGCGACCCGGTCGCCCACGAGCGAGAGGTGCTGCGCGTCGGCCTTCTTGTCGCCGGCCGAGAGCTTCGCCTCGTAGCCGTCGCGCCCCTTCCGCGCGACCGTGAGCGCGAGGCTCGCGGGGAGCGGATCGCCCTCGAGCGTCCACGTCCCGGCGGCCGGCGCGAGCGCGGGCGTCACCTCGTGGCGCCGTCCCTCGATCCAGACCTCGCGCACCACCGGCTCGCGCACGAAGAGCGGCCCCTCGGTGACCGCGAGGTTGGCGAGCTTCCCCGGCTCGATCGCGCCCATCCGGTCGGCGAGGCCGAGGATCGCGGCCGGCGACGTCGTGAGCATCGCCAGCGCGCGGTCCTCGGCGAGGCCGTGGCGCATCGCCTCGGCGAGGCGCCGGAAGAACCGATCGCGCTTGCCGATCTTCGAGGTCGTGAGCGCGACCATGATGCCCCTCGCGTCGAGGCGGCGCGGGTTCGTGGGCGCCTGCTCCCACGTCATCAGGTCGCGGAGGTCCGCCGCGTCCGCGGCGCCGACCGAGGAGACGTCGGGCGGCTCGGGGAACGCGAGCGGGATGATGAGGGAAAGCCCGTCCTTTGCGATCGCGTCGAGCCGGCGGAACTCGGTGCCGCAGCCGACGACCGCCGCCTCGCGCCCCGCCTCGCGCGCGATCTTCGCCGCGCGCAGCGCCTCCATCTCGTCCGCGGTATCGAAGACGAGCCGCTCGCCGGGCGCGAGCCCGTCGAGGAAGGACTGCCGCAGGAGCGCGATCGCCCCCATCTGCGAGGTGGGATAGCCCTCCTTCCTCCTCCCGGGCGGCCCTTCACCTTCCTCCTCGACGGTGTCGAACCCCGCGGCCTGGAAGATCCCTTCCGCGTAGACCGTGGGACGCGGGATGCTCAGGTCCTCCTCCCGCGGCGCGAGCGAGACGACCGACGCCTTCCCCCGCAGGATGCCCTTCGCGGGCGCGATCGCCGCGGCCGTGAACCCGAGCGCGCGGAGATCCTTCGCCGTCGCGTCGTCCACCTCGCGCGCGGTGCGCCACGGCGTGATCCGCGGGTTCCAGTGGCGCTGCTCGAGCACCTCCACCTCGACCGGCACGTAGGCGTCGACCAGGCCCGCGTACACGTGGAGCCCGCGGCCGTCCCACACGCGCGCGCCCTCCGGCGCCGCCGCGGTTCCGACCGTCGCGATCCGGTCGCCCTTGAGGACGACGGTCCCGTTCTCGATCGTCTTTCCGGGCGCCACGTGGATCGTGGCGCCGACGATCGCGTGCCACATGGGGTCGACACGGCGGGGACCGTTGGGCGGCGCCTCCTGGGCCGGGACCAGCGAGGCAGGAAGGAGGAGCGCGAGGAGGAGGAGGCGACGCATCGGCCACACAGGGTAACTCGAAGCCCGCCTCCCGGGCGGGAAGGAGACGCGGTCACCACCGGGCCGGCAACCAGGTTCGTCGACCGCTCGCGCAGGTGCGGGAGAACACTCCCGGAACCTGTTGCACCTCTCGAGCGTTTTCCAGTCGATATGGCCTGGCTTCGTGCTAGGCTCGGTTTGGCGACTGTCCGGGCGACTGTGATCGGTTGAGGTTCGAAAGGCGGGGAGGCCTGCTATGTGCAAGGCTTGGTCGATCCTCCTCGGCCTCATTGTCGTCGTGGGTTGCGACGGCGGGGGCACGGGTGGCGAAGGCGGCGGCGAATTCCGGCTCATCGAGTTCCTTGAGAGGAACCAGTCCAACATCGAGCGCAACCGCTCGCTGACGTTCCTGTTCTCGGGCCTCGTGCGGCCGGACCAGGACTTCGCGCAGCGGCTCAAGATCCAGAGCGTGAAACAGGAGCCCGGCGCCGACTTCACGCTCGCGATCGGCGACTACGTGCCGAGCGGCGACCGCGTGATGTTCATCCCGCGGCTCCCGAACCTCGCGGACCGCAGCGACGCGGGGCTGCGCGAGAACGGGAACTACTCCGTCTTCGTGAAGGGCGGGCCCGACGCGCTGGAGTCCGCGGACGGCCACCGGGTCGTCCGCCCGCAGGAGTTCGTGTTCGTCACGAGCGAGTTCTTCGAGGACATCGTGCCGCAGCAGCCGCCGCGCGTGCTCGGCTTCATCGCGCGGGACCCGGGCACGCAGGCGACGTTCGATCTCGGCCGCCTGGATCCGCGTCCGGCAGAGGTCGCGCTCGAGGACAGCGCGACGCTGATCGCGAACGGCCGGTACATCGATCCCGGCGCCGGCGGCCCGCCGACGTTCGCCACGCCGTGGCGGTTCGAGCTGGTCGTGAGCGAGCCGCTCGACCCGGCGACGGTCAGCGCCGATCTCGTGCAGATGTTCGAGGTCTACTCGAACGCCACGACCTCCGCGCCGGAAGCGGCCCCGGACGCGCCTCCGGGCTACATGGGAACGGCCGTGCAGTACCGGGTGCCCCTCAAGGTGAGCATCCAGCAGGGCGTCGACGCGCAGGGCAACATCGAGGCGCGGCTCGTCGTCACGCCGATCTACACGCTGGTCGACGACACGCGCTACCGGATCACCTTCGCGGGTTCCATCCTGGGCCTCGACTTCCGGAAGGAGTTCATCGGCGCGAACGGGCTCACCGGCGACGGGCAGACCATCCTGTCGGGCGGCACGCCCTACGACGAGCCCGGCGGTCTCGGCTACACGACCGAGTTCCTCGTCGCCGACCGCGCCTCCATCACGCAGAAACGCACGCTGACGTACGACCCGCTCGCGGACAACATCCAGCCCGAGCTGGGCCAGACCGTCGCCGACGAGGACCGGTACAACTCGGCCCTCTACAACCCGGCGATCAACCCGGGAACCGCGGTGGGGTTCCTCTCCGCGTTCGGACAGGGCACGGACGGCAATCTCGCCGTCGCGAGCGGGACGCTGACGATCGACACCGGCGACACGGCGAACCCGACGGTGAGCACGTTCCAGGTGTTCGACCTGAACCCGAACAACGACTACCACACGAATCCGCTCCCGGGCGGCCTCGTCACCTACGACAACCCGGAGCCGTTCGATCTCCAGCTCTCCTCGCTCACGATCTCGTCGGGCGCCACGCTGAAATTCGTCGGGAAGAACCCGCCGATCGTGCGCGTGCGCGGCGTCGCGCAGATCTCCGGGACGCTCGACGTCTCGGGCGACGATGGCGCGGTCGGCGGCGGCTCGGTCGCCGCGGGCGGCGCCGGCGGCGTCGGCGGCTTCACGGGCGGCAACACGAAGCGGCCTGCGGGCGCGTGCACCGGCTACTGCCCCGGCGGCGCGAACGACTTCATCGTCTACCTCAATTCGTGCGCCGTGGCGGCGCAGAACGCGCCGCACTCGCTCAACGGCCTCGGCCCCGGCCGCGGCTACGCCGGCGGCACGGGCTACACCTACGACTACAGCAACGACCTGACGCAGGGCGGCGGGACCGGCGGCGGCGGCGCGAGCCACGCCACGAAGGGCGGCGTCGGCGAGGACGTGAAGAACACCAGCGGCGCCACCGGCACCGGCGGCAACCCCACCGACACCAACTGCGGCGTCCGCCCCGACGGCGTCATCGGCGTCCGCGGCCAGGCGGGCCCGACCTACGGCGACCGCGAGCTCGCGGTCATCCTCCTCGGCGGCTCCGGCGGCGGCGGCGGCGGCAGCATGGCCAACTGGAACACGCCCAAGACCCAGGCGGGCGGCAGCGGCGGCGGCGGCGGCGGGTCCATCTCGATCGTCGCCTCCGGCGCGATCCTCGTCAGCAGCGGCGGCGTCATCAACGCCACAGGCGGCACCGGCGGCAACGGCAGGATCGTCGTCCAGAGCCAGCCCAACAGCTGGCAGTCGACGTCGGGAGGCGGTGGGGGCGGCGCCGGCGGGTCGATCTCGCTCATCAGCGGCGACGCGATCACCGTCACGGGCGGGCTGCTCGATGCCCGCGGCGGCGCCGGCGGCCTGCGCAGCGACGTCGGCACCGGCCTTTCCTGCAACGCGTGCAACGCGGGCGGCCCGGGCGGCAAGGGCTACATCTTCCTCATGGACGCCGACGGCCAGATCGCCGGCCTCCTCCCCGGCACGCCGGGCAACTACGACGGCTTCACCACCGGCGTGCTGACGATCAGCGAGTTCGACGCGACGCGGTTCAGCTCGATCGCCGCGGTCACCGAGCTGTTCCCCGCGCTCACGGCGAACCCGGCCTACGACCCGATGACGGCGGCGGACGTCCTCGCGCTCTGCAACCCCAGCCAGAAGATCCACCTGTGGGCGAGCAGCGCGAAGGCGGACATCAACGATCCGCTGAAGCCCAACATCGTGTCCGAGACGACCCCGGTCGAGGTGGCGGTCGCGAGCAGCGCTTCGGGAGGGACCGTGATCGACCCGATCCCCGGCGCGATGGCCGCGCTCAACCCGGGCGGCACGCCGGCGCGCGACGCCTTCATCCGGATCGAGGCGAGGTTCGAGTACGCGAGCCCGGTCGAGGCCGCGCTCGGCCCGTTCGCCTACATCGATCGCGTCGACGTGACGATCACGTTCAACGGATAGCATGCGCGCGCGGGGGCCGCTGCTCCTTGCGGCGGCCCTCGCCGCGATCCTCGCGTGGAGGCTCCTTTCTCGGGCCCCCGCGCCCCCTCCGAATCTCCTGCTGATCACGCTCGACACGACGCGGCCGGACGACATCGACGCCGGCACGCCCGCGCTGGCGGCCTTCCTCGCGGCATCGGCGCGTTTCCCGCGCGCGCGCACGACGGTGCCGCTGACGCTGCCCGCGCACCTGACGATCCTCACGGGCCTCGACCCGCGCCACCACGGCGTGCACGAGAACCTCGCGCCGCGGCTGCCGGAGGAGCGCGGCTTCCCGCTGCTCCAGGAGGAGCTCCGCGAGAGGGGCTACGAGACGGCGGCGTTCGTCGCGAGCCCGGTGCTCGGCGAGGCGACCGGCATCGCCGCCGGGTTCGACACGTTCGACGCGCCGGCGCGCGTCGGCGACTCGTGGTCGGGCGCGCAGGACGACCTCGCGGCCGAGGAGCGCGTGAAGGCGCCGGTCGCATGGCTTGAGGCGCGCAAGGGCACGGCGCCGTGGTTTCTCTGGGTGCACTTCTACGACCCGCACGTGCCCTACCTGCCGTTTCCGGGCGACGCGCTGCGCCCCGCCGCGCGCGAGGGCGATCCGCCGAGCGAGCTCCACCGCGGCGAGGTGCGGCGTGTGGACGCGGCGGTCGAGCGGCTGCTCGCGGCGGCGGGCCCGTCGGCGATCGTGATCGTCGCGAGCGACCACGGCGAGGGGCTCGGCGAGCACGGCGAGGCGACGCACGGCGCGCTCTGCTACGGGTCGACCGCGGACGTGGTCCTCGCGATCCGCGCGCCGGGGCTCGAGGCGGGGCCGCACGAGGAGGTGCGAAGCCTCGCCGACCTTGCGCCGACGGTCCGGCAGTGGTGTGGTCTTGCCGCGCACGCGAGCGACGGCGTCGCGATCGGGGGGGGGCTGGGCGGCCGCGTGGTCGTGACGGAGTCGCTGCTCTCGTACCGCACGTACGGCTGGGCCGAGGCGTTCTCGGCGACCGACGGGAGGTTCTCGCTCGTGGAGTCGGGGCCGAGGCTCGAGCTCTATGACCTCGCCGCCGACCCGCGCGAGGCGGCGCCGAAGGAGCCCGAGGGGCACGAAGCCTACGAGGCGCTCGACAAGGCGCTTGCGGCCTACCGGAAGGGCGGCGGCGGTCCCGAGCTCTCGGGGCCCTACATGGCGGGGTCGCCCTACGGGCACGCGGTGCGGCCGGTGGCCCAGTACCTGCCGCGCGCGGAGAACGCGGCGCTCAAGGACCCGGAGACGGGGTTCCCGTTCATGGACAAGATGGCGCAGGCGAAGTCGCTGATCCACCTCGGGGGCGAGCGGCACGACGCGCGGGCGCTCGAGCAGGCGATCGGGACGCTGAACGCGCTCGTGAAGGAGGACCCGAGGAACCCGGCGCCGTACCTCTACCTCGTGCACGCGCAGGGCAGGCTCGGCTGGGTGCTCGGGGAGCCCGACCTCCACCGCGCGGCGGCGCGGTCGGCAAGGGACGCGATCGACCTCGGCTACAAGGTGGCGCCGCTGCTCTTCGATCTCCTGGACGAGAGCCTGGCGGCGGGCGCGCCGGCCGACCTCCGCGCGGCGCTGGAGGTGGCGGTGAAGGAGCCGATCCACCCGGACGCAAAGTGCGCGGAGCTCGTGGAGCGGATGCGCGTGCAGCTCGAGCAGGCGGGCGACAGCGAAGGCACGGCCCTCGCGCGTGCGTTCCTCGACCGCTGCCGGAAGGCCGGGATCTGGCCGCCTCCGTAGCATCTACTCGGGAGCCACGACCTCCACGCGCTCCCCGGCGCGGACCTGTGCCCGCTCGACGCCATCGACGAGCACGGCGTAGTCCCCGGGCGGCACGCCGCGGACGACGAAGGCGCCGCCCGAGTCCGCGCTCGACGGGCCGGACTCCCAGCCATCCTCCCGACGAAGCGCGACCTCCGCGAGGTACGCCGGGTTTCCGTTCTCGAGCCGCACGATGCCGCTCACGGGAAGGTC
>DASUGR010000254.1:0-6483 GCA_036273915.1 Planctomycetota bacterium
GAGGAGCTCGCGAACGACCTTGACGAGCGGTTGCCAAAGGCGCTCGGGATGTCGGTCATGGAGCGGAAGGCGGGCGGCACGTACTGGCGTCCGGCGAAGGCGGTGGTGTGGCGCAGGGACGCGCTGCGCCGTCTCGGCTACCAGAGCCTCGCGCCGCACGGCATGACGCGCCTCGGCGGCGACCCGCTTCCCAGGGGCGAGGAGCTCTGGCGCCGCACGCTGCGCTGAGGGGCCGCGCGCGCGTGGTAGCCTGCCTTGCCGATGGTCACGGCCGGCTCACATTCGCCCCGGCTCGTCATGCGCGTCGCGTTCGGGGTCGCAGTGGCTCTCAACCTCGTGGCCGTAGCTGTTTCTTGGCAGCGTGGGCTGCTTCACTGCTCGGTTCCGCTCCTCGCGGCCGTTTCGTGCGGGCTCTTTCTCCTGCACACCACGACTTGGGGGGCCAACCACAAGCGATGGCTCAAGGTCGCCACGATCGTCGGCGTGGCGTGCGGTGCAGCGGTCGTCGCGATCGTCGTTACATCCCACTGGTAGCCGCCGGCGCAGCCGGCGGGAGGCGTGGCACCCCGGGAGGGACTCGAACCCCCAACCACCGGATTAGAAATCCGGAGCTCTATCCGGTTGAGCTACCGGGGCGTGTTGGACAATCGTACACTAGGGGTTTCTCGCGACGCGCACGATCCGGTCCGGCGCCGCGTCCCTGATCGCCTGCTCCGACCCGTCCGGCCACGTCACCGTCACGCGGTCGATCGCGTCCACCTTCCCGAGACCGAAGTGGAACCGCGGATCGCTCGCCGAGCAGAAGGATCCGCCCCGCACCTCGTGTCTCGTCCACCGCCGCCCGCCCGCCTCGACGGTCACCTTCCTGGCGCCCGGCGCGTCCACCAGGAGCCAGCGGCCGCGGCGCACCGTCCCGTTCACGAGGATCGTCGGCGTCGCGTCGACGTTGCTCACCACGAGGTCGATGTCGCCGTCGTTGTCGAGATCCCCCGCCGCCACGCCGCGGCTCGAGCGCACGACCGAGAGCCCCGGCCCCGCGTCGCGGCTCGCGTCCGTGAACCGCCCGTCGCCGCGGTTCGCGAGCAGGAGGTTCGCCTGCGCGTAGCTCGTGCCCGCGTCGGGAAGCGCGTCCGCCTGCGGGTAGATGTGGCCGTTCGCGATGAAGATGTCGAGGTCGCCGTCGAGGTCGAAGTCCTCGAGCGCCGTGCCCCAGGAGAGTGGCGCATACGTCGGCGCCTTCACGCCGGACGCCTCCGACACGTCCGCGAAGAGGCAGCGGCCGTCGTTCCTGTAGAGCGTCGTCGCGTCCTTTTCGAAGTTCGTGACGAGGAGATCCGGGTCGCCGTCGCCGTCCACGTCCCCCGCGCCCACGCCCATCCCCGCCTGCGCCGCGCCGCCCGCGTCGAGCGCGGCGCCGCTCCAGAGCCCGACCTCCTTGAACCGCCCCTTCCCCTCGTTCCGGTAGAGGTAGTTCGGGTTCGAGTCGTTCGCGACGTAGAGGTCGAGGTCGAGATCCCCGTCGAGGTCGAGCGCCATCACGCCGAAGCTGAAGTACGCCCCGACGTCCGTGAGCCCCGCCTTCCCCGTCGCCTCGACGAACCTCCCGCCGCCCGCGTTCTCGAAATACGCGTTCCGCTTCCCCGTGAGCCCGAACGGCCCGAGCATCACCTTCGCGCCGTGCCAGTCGAGCGTCGGCTTCGCGTGGAGCACCTCGTCGAGCGTGCAGTCGATGTAGGCGCCGACGAAGAGATCCTCGTCCCCGTCGCCGTCCGCGTCGAGAAAGACCGCGCCCGCCGACCAGCCGTCGATCCCGGGCGGGTCCGGCGCGCGCGCGAACGTGCCGTCGCCGCGGTTCACGTAGAGCACGTCCCTGCCGAAGTTCGTGACGAAGAGGTCGGGATCGCCGTCGCCGTCGACGTCGCCGACCGCGACGCCGCACCCCCAGCCGTCGTCGCCCACGCCCGCGGAGTCCGTCACGTCCTCGAACGTGCCGTCGCCCCGGTTGCGCCAGAGCGCGTTCCTGCCCTTCTCGACGACCTTGTCGCCGTCGAGCCTCCACCCGTTCACGACGTAGAGGTCGAGGTCGGAGTCCCCGTCGTAGTCGAAAAGCGCGAGTCCGCTGCCGCCCGACTCGAGGAGATGGGGCTTCTCCTTCCGCCCGCACCAGACGACGGTCGGGACGGTCTCCTCGGTGAAATGGAAGAGCGGGGGCACGGGGGAGGGAGGCGGAGGCGCCTCCTGGCCCCCGCAGCCCCCCCCGATCGCGAGCGCGAGAAGCGCCCGCCTCATCCCGCGAGGAGCTTCGCCGCGACGGCCTCGAACTCCTCGAACGCCTTCTTCCGCTCGGCGTCCGTCGTGGCCTTGCCGTAGGCCATCGCCGCGGCGAGGCACTGCTTCTTCGCCTCGACGGTCACGACCACGTAGCCGGGCTCGTAGATGCCCTTCGCCTCGCCGTCGGCGTTGTGGTGGTGGCCGCCCTCGAGCAGCCGCTTGCGGATCCCGCCGACCGCATTGTCGCCCTCGTTCGCGAAGAGCGCCATGTTGGCCGCGACCGCCTCGTGGTCGCCGCGCCGCATCGCGCCCTCGGCCGCGTGCTTGTGGCCGTCGAGGATCGTCTTCACGATCCCCTTCTCGGCGGCCTTCGTGGCGAGGATCGAATCCGCGATCGAGCCGTACGTCTCGACGGCGGGACGCGACGTCTCCTGCGCGAACGCGAAAAGGGCCATCGCCGCCAGCGCGGCGAACACGTGGGAACGCTTCATGGGACCTCCTTTGGGACCGGGCGATTCTACGCCCGGGACCGGGAGGA
Source organism: Planctomycetota bacterium (assembly GCA_036273915.1). Taxonomy (GTDB): domain Bacteria; phylum Planctomycetota; class PLA2; order PLA2; family PLA2; genus PLA2. Next base: position 2,810 of record DASUGR010000254.1, read on the forward strand.
TCAGCGGTTCCGTCCGGGCAGCCTCGTGCCCCGGAAGCGCACGTCCTCGCAGTGCTCCGACGCGAGCACGTCCACGGCGTCGACCACGTAGCGCCACGGGATCGTCGGCGTCGAGTCGATCTCGTAGGCGTACTCCTTCCCGAGCGCCCGGATGACCGGCGCGAGCGCCTCGGGCTTTTCCGCGCGGTGCTGCCCGAGCGCGTAGACGAGCGCGTCGCCTTCCTGACGGACGTGGATTTTCACCGTCTCCTTGGGCTGGTGGGTCGTGGGGAAGCCCCCGTCCCCCCGCGGCAGGTAGCACTCGAGCTTGAAGTCGAGGCCTTTCAGCGGGAGAAGGATGAAGAAGATGATCAACAGGAAGCTGATGTCGATCATCGGGGTCATCGAGAACGTCTCCTCGGCGGGGCGCGGCTTGTTTCTCATGACTGTTTCCTCCGGCAGGAACGGAGGAGCGCGCCGGGACGTCTGACGTCAGAAGAGTAGCACGGAAGGGGCCCCGCGGGGAGCCCCTTTTCTCGTGGTCGGGGAGGTGGGAGTCGAACCCACACCTGAACCCCCCAAAGGTTCCGCTCTACCGTTGCAGCTACTCCCCGAGGGGGCAGGGAATCGTAGCACGAGAGCCCGTTTCCGGTCCCTCCCCCGCGCCCCCTCCCTTCCGCTCCTTCGTCCGCTCCTTCGCGAAGCGGCTTGCCTCCGCCGGAACCTAGGGCGACACTTGTGCCGATGAAGGTCCTCGTGATCGGGAGCGGCGGACGCGAGCACGCGCTCGCCTGGAAGCTCGCCCAGTCGCCCCGCGTCCGCGAGGTGTTCTGCGCGCCGGGCAACGCCGGCATCGCCGGCACCGCGCAGTGCGTGGACATCGGGGCGACCGACATCGACCGCCTCGTCTCCTTCGCCCGCGAGGTGAAGATCGACCTCACGGTCGTCGGGCCCGAGGAGCCGCTCTGCCGCGGCATCGTGGACCGGTTCGAGGAGGCGGGGTTGCGCGTGTTCGGGCCGAGGAAGCAGGCGGCCGAGCTTGAGGGCAGCAAGGTCTTCTCGAAGCGGATCATGACGCAGTACATGATCCCGACCGCGAATGCGCGCACGTTCGACGATCCGGAGCGCGCGCGGCAGTACCTCCAGTCGGCCGACTACCCGATCGTCGTCAAGGCGGACGGGCTCGCGGCGGGCAAGGGGGTGTTCATCGCGACCGACTACGAGGACGCCTGCCGGGCGCTCGACGCGTGCATGGTCGAGAAGACGCTCGGCGACGCAGGCCGGCGCGTCCTCGTCGAGGAGTACCTGCAGGGCGAGGAGACCTCCGTCCTCGCGCTCACGGACGGCAAGACGATCGCGGTCCTGCCGACCGCGCGCGACTACAAGCGCGCCTTCGACGGCGACCAGGGCCCGAACACCGGCGGCATGGGCGCCTATTCGCCCTCCGAGCTCAACGACGACATGATGGACCACGTCGTCGGGCAGATCCTCGTGCCGACCGTCCACGCGATGAACCGCGAGGGGCGCACGTACAAGGGGATGCTCTACGCGGGGCTCATGGTCACGAAGGGCGGGCCGAAGGTGCTCGAGTTCAACGTGCGGTTCGGCGATCCCGAGGCGCAGCCCGTCCTCATGCGGCTGAAGAGCGACCTCGCGACCGTGCTCGAGGCGGTCCTCGACGAGCGCCTCGACGAGATCGACCTCGAGTACGACGAGCGCGCCGCCTGCTGCGTGGTCATGACCTCCGAGGGGTACCCCGGGCCGAGCCGGCTCGGCCGCGCGATCGAGGGCCTCGACGCCGTCGAAACCGGGCCCGACCTGCAGATCTTCCACGCCGGCACGGCGCGGAAGGGGGACGAGATCGTCACCTCCGGCGGGCGCGTCCTCGGCGTGACCGCGCTCGGCGCCACCGTGGCCGACGCCCGCGACCGGGCCTACGCGGCGGCGAACAGGATCCGGTGGGAGGGATGCCGCTACCGGAAGGACATCGCCAAGGGGCGGTAACCGGCGGCCCCCGGCGCGCGTTCCGGAAGGTATGCGGCGACTCCTCGCGCTCCCCCTGCTCGTGACCGCGTTCGCGTGGGCGGAGGACGCCCCGAAGGCGAAACCCGCCCCGAAGGCGGCCCCCGCGAAGGCGGCCGCGCCCGCCGCGGCCGACCCCGGCGGCCGCGCCGAGAAGGCCGAGGCCATCGTCAACCTGCTCCAGAGCCGCCGGCTCACGGTGAAGTTCGAGAAGGCGACCCTCGACGAGTTCGTCGGCCACCTCCGCGCGGCGACCGGGATCAACATCTTCGTCCACAAGACGCGGATGGCGAAGGACGGCGTCGATCCCGAGGGGATCCGGATCGACCTCGAGGTGAAGAACGTGTCGGCGGGCGACCTCCTGAAGCTCGCCTTCGCGGGCATGGACGTCGGCTTCCGGATCGAGGGGAACATCCTCTTCGTCACGTCGAAGAAGGACGCGCGCGGCAAGCCCGTCCTCCGCATCTACAGCGTGGCGCACCTGCTCGTGCCCATCCGCGACTTCCCTGGCCGGGACATGAACGTCTACCCGAGCAACTACGAGCCGCCGGAGCCGCCCGAGCCGGAGGTCGTGCAGACCTACGAGTCGTCGGAACAGCTCGCGGAGCTCGTCCGCGAGTTCACCGGCCAAGGGACGTGGGAGGACGAGGGGGTGCGGATCACGGTCTTCCGGAACCACCTGTTCATCCGCACCTATCCGGCGGTGCACGTGCAGATCCAGCGCTTTCTCGACGAGCTGCCGCAGTAGCGGGGCGAAGCGGGGGGGCCGGGGGGCCGGCGCCGCGTCCCGGGCCCGCCCGTGGGGTAGCATGGAGCCGGTGTCCGAAGAGATCGAACAGGTGCTGGAGATCTTCCGGCGCTTCCTCAAGTCGAAGGACCTGAAGATCACGCGGCAGCGGGAGATCCTCCTGCGCCGCATCTTCGAGTGGGAGGTCCACTTCAGCGCCGAGGACCTCGAGGACCGGGTCAAGGGCGACGGGATCTCGAAGGCCACGATCTACCGCACCCTCCAGCTGCTCGCCGAGTGCGGCCTCATCTCCGAGGTGGCGCTCAAGGACGACCGGCGGATGTACGAGCACACGTATGGCCGCGACCCGCACGACCACATCGTCTGCGTCGACTGCAAGAAGGTCTTCGAGTTCGACGGCGCGGCGCTCGCGCGCATCGAGGCGGAGATCGCGAAGCGCCTCGGCTTCGTGCCCATGGGCCACCGCCTCCGCATCGAGGCCAACTGCGAGGCGCTCCGGAAGACGGGCAAGTGCAACCGGAAGGAAGTCCGGCTGGCCTAGGCGGGTCCGACGAGGCCTTCATGCGGGCCGCCCTGCGCGAGGCCGAAGAGGCCGCGCGGCGCGACGAGGTGCCCGTGGGCGCCGTCGTCGTCCACGGCGGGCGGATCATCGGGCGGGGCCACAACCAGCGCGAGATGCTCAAGGACCCGACCGCGCACGCCGAGATGATCGCGATCACGCAGGCGGCGGTGGCGCTCGACGGCTGGCGCCTCGAGGGGGCCACGCTCTACGTGACGCTCGAGCCCTGCCTCATGTGCGCGGGGGCGATCGTCAACGCGAGGATCGGGCGCGTCGTCTACGGCGCCGCGGACCCGAAGGCCGGCGCGTGCGGCTCGCTCTACCAGGTGGGGCTCGACGCGCGGCTGAACCACCGGTTCGAGCTCA
>DASUGR010000255.1:0-18633 GCA_036273915.1 Planctomycetota bacterium
TTTCGCTCCGATCGCTCCTCTCCCTCGCGCTCGCGGCATGCGGGGCGGAGGCGCCGGCGCCGGCGCCCCCGGTCGCGCCCGCCCGGGGGCTCGACTTCGCGTTCGTCGACGTGGCGGGGGAGGTGGGCTACACGCTCCGGAACCGCTCGGGCCGCGACACGAGGAAGGAGTTCATCCTCGAGGCGATGCCGCCGGGCATCGGCGTTGCCGACTTCGACGGCGACGGCTGGATGGATCTCTTCTGCCCGAACGGGAACGACATCGAGACCTACGACCGGCGGACGCGGAAGGTCGCACTCGTCGCGGACGACCCGCCGCGCGACGAGCTCTACTGGAACGAGCGCGGGCGGTTCGCGCCCGGCGCCAAGGCCTCGGGGCTCGACGACCCCGGCTGGTCCTTCGGCACGGTCGTCGGCGACGTCGACAACGACGGCGACCCCGACATCTTCCTCTGCAACTGGGGCACGAACCGGCTCTACCGGAACGACGGAGCGCGGAGGTTCAAGGAGATCGCGGCCGAGGCGGGCGTCGCGGGCAGCGACCGGGGCTGGCACACGGGCGCCTGCCTCTTCGACTTCGACCGGGACGGCGACCTCGACCTCTACGTCTGCCGGTACGCCGACATGTACGCCTACTTCGACGACCCGTCGCAGGTGGCGATCGACAAGGAGGGGCACCTCCACGGGCGCACGTGCGAGTGGAAAAAGCTCAAGGTCTACTGCGGGCCCACGGGGCTGACGCCGCAGAACGACCTCCTCTACAAGAATCTGCTCGCGGAGACCGGCTCGCTCCGCTTCGAGGACGTGTCGGACGCGATGGGGATCGTCCTCCCCTACGACGAGCGCTCGGCGACCGCGTCGTCCGCCGGGCCCTTCTACGGCTTCCAGCCGGTGTCGTGGGACGTCGACGGCGACGGCTGGCCCGACGTCTTCGTCGCGAACGACAGCGTGGCGAACCTGCTCTGGAGGAACGAGGGCGGCAAGCGGTTCGTGAACCGCGCCGTCGAGATGGGCGCCGCCGTCAGCCAGGACGATTTCCAACCCCAGGCGTCGATGGGCGTCGCGGTCGGCGACGTCAACATGGACGGGCTCCTCGACCTCACGATCACCGAGTTCAGCCACGACCAGTTCAACCTGCTCCTCGCCGAGCGGCTGCCGAACGGGGTCACGCAGTTCAACGAGAAGGCCGCGCGCAGCGGGCTCCGCGAGCTGACCTTCCACAAGCTCGGGTGGGGGACGCTGCTCGAGGACTTCGACCTTGACGGGGACCTCGACGTCTTCTACGCGTGCGGCCACGTGTACCCCGAGGTCGACGAGCCGATGTTCCTCGACCAGCACACGCCCTACCGCCAGACGAACCTCCTGCTCCGGAACGTCGACCCGCGGCGCATCCGCCTCGAGGACGTGTCGGCGCGCGCGGGCCCGGGGCTCCTCGTGCAGAAGGCGTCGCGCGCGGCGGTCCGCATCGACTTCGACAACGACGGCGACGCGGACATCGCGACGACCGAGCTCAACGACACGCCGTGCCTCCTGCGCTGTGATCTCGCCGCGCCGCGCCACTGGCTGATGGTGCGGCTGCGCGGTCGCCCGCAGGCGGGGATCCCGCTCGACGCGGCGGGCACGGTCGTGCGCGTGCGTGCGGGCGACCTCCTCCTCACACGCGTGCGGCTCCTCGGATCGAGCTTCCTCTCGAGCGAGGACCCGCGGCTCGCCTTCGGGCTCGGGGCGAACGCGAGGGCGGACACGGTCGAGGTGACGTGGCTCGACGGGAAGACGACGACGCTCCGCGAAGTGGCTCCGGACCGCGTGCTCGACATCCCGTACCCGGCGGACGAGTAGGCGTCCCCGGGGGGAGGGGGCGCGGGGAAGGGGGGGCGCGCTCAAGCCGGACGCCGCCGCGGGTCGAAGTGTCCCCCGGAGCCCAGGGAGGAATGTCCAGACGTTTTCTCGTCGCCCTAGCAGGGATCGCGCTCATCGCGTACTGCGTCGGGCTCGTCGTCTACTCGGGGCGGTTCCCCGCGCCCGGGGAAGATGGCGTCGCCAAGGACCATGTGCTCCTCTTCGTCGGCGCGACCATGCTCGCGTCGCTCCTCCACGTGGGGGCCTGCGTCGCCGTGCACAAGACGCCGCCGCGGCTGCGGCACGTCCTGATCGTCGGCGCCGGCGTGCGCGTGCTCCTGCTCTTCGGGGCCCCGGGGCCGATCCTCGAGGGCGATCCGGCGCGGCAGCGCTTCGACGCGCGTCTCGTGAACCAGGGGATCAACCCCTACGAGTTCGCGCCCGCGCACCTGCAGGACGAGGAGCCCAGCGACATCGCGATGACCGGCGCGTCGATCGAGCGGCTCACCCGCGCGCGCGCCGCGATGACGGCGAGCAGCGACGCGCCGCGGCCCGAGGACGTGCGCCGTCCGGACCTGCGCACGAACGCGACGCCGCTGCAGCTCTGGATCGGGGCGCTCTGCGACCGGTTCAAGCCCACCTCGACGCGCGGGTTCGCCTTCGCGATCCTCGTCGCCGACTCGCTGGCGATGTTCTTCATCATCCTCGCGCTGCGCGCGCTCTCCCTGCCGGTGGGCTGGGTGATCGTCTACGCCTGGTGCCCCGTGCTCCTCAAGGAGGCGTACTGCAGCCTCTCGGTCGACGCGTTCGTGATGCCGGCGCTCGCGTTCCTCGTCTGGTGCCTCGCATCCGGCAAGCGCCTCCTCGCGGGCGTGCCGCTCGCGCTCTGCGGGGGCCTCCGGTTCGCGCTGCTCGCGCTCCTCCCGGCCACGGGCCGCAGGGCGGGCATCCTCGGGCTGATGCTCGCGGCCGTGCTGCTCGTCGTGCCCTTCCTGCCGTTCCAGGCCCCCGAGGTGCCGATGCGGCGCTACGTGGAGGGCAACGTCCACGTCTGGCGGCACTACGAGTACAACTCGATCCTCGAGAACCTGCTCCGCGGCGCCTTCGGCCGCTCGCCGAGCCAGGCGGAGAACTCGCTGACCATCGGCGGGCTCCCGCTGATCGAGCCCGGGGACGCGCTGCACGCGTTCGTCTCCAAGGTGCTCGGCCTCGTCGTGCTGCTGGCGGTCCTCATCTACCTGATCGTCCGCTGGGGATACGGGACCGAGGACGCGGCGGAATCGGGGCTCTCGGACCTCTTCGTGATGATCGCCGCGCTCCTCGTCGTGAGCCCGATCCTCACGCCCTCGCAGGCGATCTGGCTGCTGCCGCTCCTGGCCGTGCGCCCGGTGGGCCTCGCGTGGCTCGCGCTGCCCGCCCTCACGTGCCTCTCGTACCTGACGCACCTCGAGGGTCCGGACGCGTGCGACCTGACGATCCTCGACGGCGAGTTCTCGTACCGCGTGTTCGAGTACGGGGCGTTCGCCTTCCTGCTCTTCCTGGACCTGCTCTGGCGCCGCCGGATCTTCCCGCGCCGCATCCGGGCCACCGTCTCGCGAGACCTCGGCGCGGGCTCCCCCGAGCACCAGCAGGAGCCGGCGCTCACGTACTAGCCGGCCCCCCGCGCCGCCTTTCGCCCGTCGGCGCCTCCTGCCGCCCTGCGACCCGCGGTCCAAGGCCTGAAGGCCCGATTCGTTGACGGTCCACGCCTGCGCGCCTATATTCTTCGCCTTTCCTATCCTGCGGCACGATCGGAGGTTACGTCAGGCATGCTTCCGCTTCTCGGCGGCGCCTTCCCCGACAACGGGCCCCGGGACTACTTGCCCGTCCTGCTGCTGCTGATCGTCGCGATCCTGGTGGCCGGCTCGCAGCTCCTCATCTCGTGGCTCTTGGGCCCGAAGACCAGGCCGAACCCGGTCAAGGACTCCCCCTACGAGTGCGGCATCGAGCCGACCGGCGAGGCGCACACGCGGTTCAGCGTGAAGTTCTACCTCGTCGCGGTGCTCTTCATCCTGTTCGACATCGAGATCGTGTTCCTCTACCCCTGGGCCGTCCATTTCGGCCAGGGGGCCGCGGACGGTCGCGGCAACCTCGTCCGCTTCCTCTTCGCCGAGATGCTCGTCTTCCTGCTGATCCTCTTCCTCGGGTGGTACTGGGTCGTCAAGAAGAAGGCGCTGGACTGGGAGGAGGCGTGAGCGAGATCAAGGCCCTTCTCGACGCCGCCGCGGCGGAGGTCCCGGGCGTCCGGCGCATCGACGACCTCCGGGGCGACGAGGCGTTCGTCGCGGAGCCGGCGGCGCTCCGGCCCTTCGTCACCCGGCTGAAGGAGCTGGGTTTCGACTTCCTCGTCCTCGTGACGGCCTCGGACAACTACCTCGACGAGCCGCGGTTCGACGTCACCTGGCGGCTGCGGTCGGTCCCGCGGAACGCGGACGTTCGCATCAACGTGCCCGTCGGGGGCGAGGACCCGGAGGTCGACAGCGTCTGCGACCTCTATCCGGCGGCGAACTGGATGGAGCGCGAGACTTGGGACATGTTCGGCGTGCGCTTCCGCGGCCACCCGAACCTCGGGCGCATCCTCATGTGGGAGGGCTTCGAGGGCCACCCGCTGCGGAAGGACTACCCGCTCCTCGGGAACACGCCGGGCACGCCCGGCTACGTGGGCAAGGGGGGGAAGCGGTGAGCGGCCAGGTGGACATCGTCCTCGACCGCCCGCAGCAGCCGAGCGAGCACCAGATCCTCAACATGGGGCCGCAGCACCCGTCGACGCACGGCGTGCTCCGCCTCGTGCTCGAGCTCGACGGCGAGATCATCGTGAACTGCACGCCGGTCGTCGGCTACCTCCACCGCGCGATGGAGAAGATCGCCGAGTCGATGACCTTCAACATGTTCACGCCGTACACGGACCGGCTGGACTACCTCGCGCCGCTCGCGAACAACGTCGCGCTCTCGTGCGCGCAGGAGCACCTGCTCGGCATCGACATCCCGCCGCGCGCGAAGGCGATCCGCGTCATCTGCTGCGAGATGTCGCGCATCAGCGCGCACCTCCTCGGCCTCGGCGCCTTCGCGATGGACGTCGGCGCGATGACCGCCTTCCTCTGGTTCTTCCGCGAGCGCGAGAAGATCTACAACCTGATCGAGCACCTCTCCGGCGCCCGCTTCACGACGAGCTACACGCGCGTGGGCGGGGTCGCCGCGGACATGCCGGAGGGCTTCCTCGACGAGCTGCGCGCGTTCGTCGACCAGTTCCCGTCGAAGGTGGAGGAGGTCGAGAAGCTCCTCACGACGAACCGGATCTGGGTCGAGCGGACGAAGGATCTCGGCGTGGTCACGCCCGCGGAGGCGGTCGCCTGGGGGCTCACGGGACCGAACCTGCGCGGGAGCGGCGTCGAGTGGGACTGCCGTTTGAAGCGGCCCTACCTCGCGTACGAGACGTACGACTTCGAGGTCCCCGTGGGCTCCGTCGGCGACGCCTACGACCGGTACCTCGTGCGCATCGAGGAGATGAAGGAGTCGACGAAGATCCTCCGCCAGGCGATCGGGAAGATGCCCGGCGGCCCGGTCAACGTGGAGGACAGCAAGATCAGCCTCCCCAAGAAGAGCAAGGTGCTCATGGGGATGGACGAGCTCATCCACCAGTTCATCCTCGTGACCGAGGGCCAGGACGCCCCGCCCGGGGAGAGCTACTTCGGCGCCGAGAACCCGAAGGGCGAGCTCGGCTTCTACTTCCGCTCGAAGGGCGGCGGCTACCCCGACCGGATGTTCATCCGCTCGCCGAGCTTCGTGAACCTGCAGATCCTGCCGAAGCTCGTGCAGGGCAGGTACATCTCGGACGTCGTCGCGATCCTCGGGTCGCTCGACTTCGTGATGGGGGAGTGCGACCGGTGACGTGCCCCCGGAACCCCCTCTCTTCCCGCCCGGAGGCGCGCTGATGGCGGACTTCTCGCCCGAGCTCGTCGCGACCATCCAGGATCTCTGGAAGCGCTACCCCGAGAGGAAGGCGGCGCTGCTGCCCGCGATGCACCTCATCCAGAAGGAGCGCGGCGGCTGGTTCTCGCCGGAGACGATCAGGGACACCGCGGAGCTCTTCCAGGTGCCGGACATCCACGTGCAGGGCATCGTCGGCTTCTACGACATGTTCCACGCGGAGCCGGTCGGCCGCCACGTCGTGCGGCTCTGCAAGACGCTCTCCTGCAAGCTGCGCGGCGCGGACGAGCTGCGCGCGCACGTCAAGAGCGCCTACGGCGTCGACCACGGCCAGACGACGGCCGATGGCGCGTTCACGTTCCGCTGCTTCGAGTGCCTCGGCCACTGCACGACCGCGCCGATGATGCTCGTCGACGAGGAGCGCCACGAGAACCTCACCGTCGAGAAGCTCGACCGCGTGCTCGGGGGGCTCCGATGATCGGCGAGACGCGCGTCATGCTCGAGCACGCGGCGGACCCCGCGCAGAGGACGCTCGCGGGGTACCGGAGGAACGGCGGCTACCAGGCGCTCGCGAAGGCGCTTCGCGAGATGAAGCCCGAGGAGGTCACGGAAGAGGTCCTGAAGTCGGGGTTGAGGGGGCGCGGGGGAGCGGGGTTCCCGACCGGCCGCAAGTGGAAGTTCGTGCCCAAGACGACGAAGCAGAAGTACATCTGCGTCAACGCGGACGAGAGCGAGCCGGGGACTTGCAAGGACCGGCAGATCATGGAGAACGACCCGCACCAGCTGATCGAGGGCACGCTGATCGCGGCGTACGCCATCGGCGCGGGGACCGGCTACATCTACGTCCGCGGCGAGTACCCCCACTCGATCCGCGCGCTCGAGGACGCGCTCGAGGAGGCGCGCGGCGCCGGGCTCGTCGGCAGGGACATCCTGGGCTCGGGGTTCTCCTGCGACATCTGGGTCCACTCCGGCGCCGGCGCCTACATCTGCGGCGAGGAGACCGCGCTCCTGACCTCGCTCGAGGGGAACCGCGGCTACCCGCGCCTGCGCCCGCCGTTCCCCGCGGTCGAGGGGCTCTGGAAGTGCCCGACGGTCGTCAACAACGTCGAGACGCTCGCCTGCGTGACGCACATCCTGCGCCGCGGCGCGGCCTGGTTCTCGTCGCTCGGCTGCGAGGGCTCGACCGGGACGAGGCTCTTCTGCATCTCCGGCCACGTGAGGAACCCGGGCGTCTACGAGCTCGAGTGCGGCAAGTTCACGCTCCGCGAGCTGCTCATGGACCTCGGCGGCGGCACGCCGTCGGGCCGCCCGATCAAGGGCGTGCTGCCGGGCGGATCGAGCATGCCCGTGCTCACCGCGGCGGAGCTCGACGTCCGCTTCGACCTCGACTCGATCGCGAAGGCGGGGTCGAGCCTCGGCAGCGGCGCGATCATGGTCTTCGACGAGAGCGTGAGCGCGGTCGACGTCGCGCTGAACATCTCGCAGTTCTACTCGCACGAGTCGTGCGGCCAGTGCACGCCGTGCCGCGAGGGGAGCGATTGGGTCCGCCTGATGCTCGACGCCGTGCGCCGCCGCGACGCGGGGGAGAAGGACCTGGCGCTGCTGCTCGACGTGCTCGACCGGATCGAGGGGAACACGATCTGCGCGCTCGCGGAGGCGTTCTGCTGGCCGGTCCGGAGCTTCGTGAAGAAGTTCGGCGCCGAGTTCGAGGCGCATGTCGCGGGGAGGGCGAGCGCGTGAGCGGCACCGTGAACATCACCGTCGACGGCAAGCAGGTCGCGGTCCCCGCCGGGACGAACCTGATCGAGGCCGCGCGCCACGCCGGCAAGTCGGTGCCGCACTACTGCTACCACCCGCGGCTCACGGTCGCGGGCAACTGCCGGATCTGCCTCGTCGAGATCCAGGGGCAGGGGAAGCTGCAGATCGCGTGCAACACGAAGGTCACGGAGGGGATGTCCTACTTCACGGACAACGAGCGCGTGCGGAAGGCGCGCGAGGGGGTGATGGAGCTCCTGCTCATCAACCACCCGCTCGACTGCCCCATCTGCGACCAGGCGGGCGAGTGCAAGCTGCAGGAGTACGCGGTCGAGCACGGCAGCGGGGTCACGCGCTTCGCCTTCGAGAAGGTCAGCAAGCCGAAGAACGTCTCCTGGGGCGACCGGGTCGTCTTCGACTCGGAGCGCTGCATCCTCTGCACGCGCTGCGTCCGCTTCCTCGACGAGATCGCGGGCACGCCCGAGGTCGGCGTCGACCTGCGCGGCGAGAAGGCGACGCTGATCGTCAAGGGCGACGGCCAGCTCACCTCGCCCTACCAGATGAACATCATCGACCTCTGCCCGGTCGGAGCGCTCACGAGCCGCGACTTCCGGTTCAAGTCGCGCGTCTGGTTCATGCACTTCACCGACACCCTCTGCACGTCGTGCGCGCGCGGCTGCAACACGGTCGTGGGCAGCCGCGGCGACCGCGTCCTGCGCATGGTGCCGCGCACGAACCCCGACGTGAACGACAGCTGGATGTGCGATTTCGGCCGCCTCCACTACGGGTTCGCGAACGACCCGGAGCGGCTCACGACGCCGCGGGTCGCGGGCAAGGGCGCGCCCTACGCCGTCGCGATCTCCCGCGCGAAGGCGATCCTCGAGGGGGCCCGGGGGCAGGGGATCCTCGCCGTCGCCTCGCCCTTCATGACCAACGAGGAGCTCTTCGCGCTGAAGGGGATCCTCGACCACCTGGGCGTCGAGGACCGGTACTTCCTGAAGCCGATGGGCGAGGGCGACCAGCTGCTCGTCCACCCGGAGAAGTGCCCCAACGCGCGGGGCGCCTCGCTCCTCGGCTTTCTCGAGGCGCCGGCGGAGTGGGCATCGAAGGAGTACGGCGTGTTGCTCTACGTGGTGCCGCGCGAGGGCACGGATCTCCCGGAGGAGGTGCTGAAGCGCGCGAAGCGGAGGATCCTCTTCTCGCTCAAGGACCGCGAGGCGGATGTCTGCTTCCCGCTCACGACGTGGATCGAGAAGGACGGGACCGTGGTGAGCGCGGGCGACCGGCTCCAGCGCCTCACCAAGGGGATCACGTTCGAGTCGACGCTCGTGACCGAGCGCACCGTGCTCGACCGCCTGCACGCCGCGTTCGACGCGGGCTCTGGCTCCGAGGGCACGGCGGCGCAGGCGCTCGCGCGGCTGGCGGCGGCGGTGCCGGCGTTCCAGGGCGCCACGTGGCAGCGGATCGGGCCCATGGGCATGAAGCTCAAGGCGGCGGGGGCACCGGCGTGACCTACGTCCTCGGCAAGCTCCTCCACATCGTGATCCTCGCGGGCGCCGCGCTCCCGGGGCTCGCGGCCGTGCTCGTCTGGGCGGAGCGGCGCGTGAGCGCGTTCATCCAGGACCGGCTGGGCCCGAACCGCGTGGGGCCCGCGGGGCTCCTGCAGCCGATCGCGGACCTCCTCAAGTTCATCTTCAAGGAGGACGTGATCCCGGGGCACGTGAACAAGACGCTCTACGTGCTCGCGCCCGCGATGAGCCTCGTGCCCGCGCTCGTCGCCTTCTGCGTCGTCCCCTACGCGCGCGGCATGGCGGTCGCCGACGTGAACGTCGGCATCCTGCTTGTCTTCGCGATCTCCTCGATCGCGGTCTACGGCGTGTCGATCGGCGGCTGGGCGGGCAACAGCAAGTACAGCCTCCTCGGCGGCGTCCGTGCGAGCGCGCAGATGATCTCCTACGAGCTCGCGCTCGGGGCCTCGTGCGTGCCGGTCTTCCTCGTGGTCGGCGAGCTCAACATGGAGGCGATCGTCGCCTGGCAGAAGCAGCACACGTGGCTCGTCTTCTACCTCTTCCCGGCGTGGATCATCTTCCTCGTGTCGAGCTACGCGGAGACGAACCGGCTCCCCTTCGACCTGCCCGAGGCCGAGACGGAGCTCGTGGCCGGGTACCACACCGAGTACTCCTCGATGAAGTTCGCGCTCTTCTTCCTCGCGGAGTACATCCACATGATCACGGCGTCGGCGCTCAGCGTGACGCTCTTCTTCGGCGGCTACGAGCTCCCGTTCGTGACGCTGCCGCCGGGCCTCTGGGGCACCGTGCTCAGCGGGCTCATCTTCTTCGCGAAGATCTCCTTCTTCCTGTTCCTCTTCATCTGGGTGCGCTGGACGCTCCCGCGGTTCCGCTACGACCAGCTCATGCACCTCGGATGGAAGATCCTCTTCCCCGCGAGTCTCGTCATGGTGCTGCTGACCGCGGGCTACTTCGCCATGGTGACGCCGTGAAGACAAGGGTCGTCAAGCGCCCGAAGCTCAACCTCGGCGAGCGCATCTACATCGTGACGGTCGTGAAGGGGCTCCTCCTCACGATCAAGCACTTCTTCGGCGTGTGCGCCGACCTCTTCCACTGGAAGACCAAGACGACCGCGATCACGATGCAGTACCCGGAGGAGCGCTGGGACTTCAAGGACAACTTCCGGGGCGCGCCCGCGCTGGTCATGGACCAGTTCGGCCGCGAGAAGTGCGTCGCCTGCCAGATGTGCGAGTTCGTGTGCCCGCCGAAGGCGATCACGATCTGGCCGGCGGAGTTCGCGAGCCACGACAACAACGTCGAGAAGTACCCCGACCGGTTCGAAATCGACATGCTCCGCTGCATCTACTGCGGCTTCTGCGAGGAGGCGTGCCCGGAGGAGGCGATCTTCCTCGTCAAGGAGGCGGAGCTCGTCCACACGGACAAGAAGGACTTCATCCACGACAAGAAGAAGCTCTACGAGATGGGCGGGATCCGGGAGGACCGGATCCTGAAGTGGCAGCACAAGTGACCACGTTCTTCTTCTGGGCGTTCGCCGTCGTCGTCGCGGGCTCCGCGCTCCTCGCGATCACGCGCCGCAACGGCGTCGCCGCGGCGCTCTGGGCCGCCTCCTCGTTCGTAGGCATCGCCGGCGTGTTCGTGCTCCTCGGCGCCTACTTCCTGGCGGTCGTCGAGGTGCTCGTCTACGCGGGCGCGATCATGGTCCTCTTCCTGTTCGTGATCATGCTCCTGAACCTGCGCGAGACGGACCTGCGCGTGCTGGAGGGCCCGCGCATGCACGTCGGCGGCGCGATCCTCGGGGCGCTCTTCCTCGCGGGGCTCGTGTGGACCTGCCGCCGCTCGGGGCTCTTCGAGGTGCCGCTCGAGCCGAAGGGGCCGGCCGGGGAGACCGGCACGGTCGCGGCGCCGCTCTTCCGCGACTACGTGCTGCCCTTCGAGATCGTCTCCTTCCTGCTCCTCGCCGCGATGGTGGGGGCGGTCCTCCTGACGAAGAGGAAGCTCTCGTGAGGGGGGTGAGGGGGCTCGGGGGGCAGGGGGGCGCGGGCCCCGCCGGGAGGTCCCGATGACGGTCGGACACCTGGTCACGCTCGCGGGCGTGCTCTTCACGCTCGGCATGCTCGGCGTGCTCTCGCGCAGGAACATCCTCATCATCCTCCTGTCGGTCGAGCTGATGCTCAACGCGGCGGCGCTCGCCCTCGTGGCGTTCGCCTCCTACAGGGGCAACCTCGACGGGCAGGTCATGGTGTTTTTCGCGATCGCGGTCGCGGCGGCCGAGGTCGCCGTCGGCCTCGCGCTCGTGATCGCGCTCTTCCGGATCCGCGTCACCGTCGACGCGGATCAGGTCAATCTCCTCAAGCAATGAGAGCCTGTGAAGAAATCCCGGCGTCGGCTCGAGGCCGAGCGAGGTGGCTTCTGCAAGCTCTGAGCCGCGCTGCCCCCCGGCCCCCCTACCTTCCCGCTCCCGCGAGGTGCGCATGACCGGGTTTCTCGCGTGGCTCACGCTGATCGCCCCGCTCGGCGCGGCGGTCGTCCTCACCCTCCTTCCCGGCCTCCGCCGGAGCTCGATGGGGCCGCTCCTCGCCGTCGCCTCGGTGCTCCTCTGCGCCGCGACCTCGCTCATCTTCTGGATGGGCGGCACCCACACCGAGGTCGAGAGCACGTGGACCTGGATGGACTTCGCGACGAGCGGGGGTCGCGGGATCGAGCTCGGCGTGCTCGTCGACCCGCTCTCGAAGATGATGCTGCTCGTCGTCGGCTGGGTCGGCTCGGCGATCTTCATCTTCGCGCTCGGCTACATGAAGGGCGACCCGTCGATCGGGCGCTTCTTCGCGAAGTTCGCGCTGTTCGTCTTCTCGATGCTCGGCATCGTGCTCTCGACGAACTTCCTCATGATCTTCGTCTTCTGGGAGCTCGTGGGCGCGAGCAGCTACCTGCTCATCGGCTACTACTACGACAAGCCGAGCGCCGTCGAGGCGGGGAAGAAGGCGTTCCTCGTGAACCGCGTCGCGGACTTCGGGTTCCTGCTCGGGATCCTGATGATCTGGCGGATGACGGGGTCGTTCCACTTCGGCGAGATCGAGAAGGCCGTCCGCGAGGGGCACGTCTCCGGCAGCCCGGGCCTCCTCGCGCTCGCGTCCGTCCTCATCTTCGTCGGCGCGATGGGGAAGAGCGCGCAGATCCCCTTCCACGTCTGGCTGCCGGACGCCATGGAGGGCCCGACGCCCGTCTCCGCGCTCATGCACGCGGCCACGATGGTCGCGGCGGGCGTCTACATGGTGATCCGCGTCTTCTTCTGCTTCGAGCCGCTCGGCGCCGTGAGCTGGGGGTGGGCGCCGGGCTTCGTCGCGTGGACCGGCGGGCTCACCGCGGTGCTCGCCGCGACGATCGCGCTCGTGCAACGCGACATCAAGAAGGTGCTCGCGTACTCGACGCTCTCGCAGCTCGGCTACATGGTGATGGCGCTCGGCGCGGGCGCCTACTCGATCGCCATGTTCCACCTGACCACGCACGCCTTCTTCAAGGGGCTCCTGTTCCTCTGCTCGGGCTCCGTGATCCTCGGGTGCCACCACGAGCAGGACATGTTCCAGATGGGCGGGCTCCGGAAGAGGATGCCCGTCACGTTCTGGACCTTCACCGCGGGCATGCTCGCGCTCACCGGCATCTGCCCGTTCGCGGGGTTCTGGAGCAAGGACCTGATCCTCGACGCGCTCCACGCAAAAGACCTCCACTTCCTGCAGCTCGCCGCGACCGTCACCGCGGGCCTCACCGCGCTCTACATGTCGCGGGCGTGGATCCTCACGTTCCTCGGCGAGTACCGCGGCCACGCGCACCCGCACGAGTCGCCGAAGGTGATGACGCTGCCGCTCGTGTTCCTCGCCGTCATGTCGCTCCTGATCGGCGTCGCGGGCTACGCCCACTGGCTCTTCCCGGTGCAGGGCTACCTCGAGCACTGGACGATCCAGGAGCTGCACGTGGACCCGAGCATCGCGATCGTGTCGACGGCGATCGTGCTTGTCGGCTACGCGATTTCGTGGTCGATCTACAAACGCCCGAAGCTCGACCGCGCCGAGGCGCTCAAGGCGCGCTTCCCGGCGCTCTACGACCTCCTCTGGAACAAGTACTACATCGACGACTTCTATCTCTGGCTCGTGCGGACCGTGCAGCAGGGGATCGCGCGCGTCTGCCGCGCCTTCGAGGAGAACGTGATCGTGAAGGGGCTCGTCGGCGTCCCGGTCGCGTTCACCGCGTGGGTCGCGGACAAGTCGCGGCGGCTCCAGGCCGGCCGGCTCAACTTCTACGCCTACGTGTTCGTGGGCGGGGTGACGGTGCTCTTCCTCTTCCTCCTCGCGATGGGGGCCCGGTGATGCTGAGCCTCATCACGCTCCTCGCCCCGGCCGTCGGCTGCTTCGTCCTCTTCCGCATGAGGGAGCGGGACGACGCGGATCGCGAGCGCATCCGGCGCACCGCCTCGGCGTTCGTCACGATCAGCCTGATCGCGTCGCTCGTCATGTGGTGGAGCTACGACACGGGCGGCGAGCGGTACCAGAACGTCATCGACGTGGCGTGGGCGCCCTCGCTCGGGATCGGCTTCCGCCTCGGCACGGACGGCATCTCGATCGCGATGGTCGTGCTCACGTCCGTGGTCATCTGGGCGGGCTGCTATGTGTCGCGTTCGATCAAGGACCGGGTGAAGGAGCACTACATCCTGCTCCTCGCGCTCGTGACGGGCGTCTTCGGCGTCTTCCTGTCGCTCGACCTCTTCTTCTTCTACTTCTTCTACGAGATGGCCGTGATCCCGATGTACCTGCTCATCGGGGTCTGGGGCAGCCGCGCCGCGCAGTACTCGAAGGAGTACGCGACGATGAAGCTGACCCTCTACCTGACGACGGGCGCGGTCTTCGCCCTCGTCGGGCTCCTCGCGGTCTACTACCAGGGGAGCGAGGCGCTGCAGGCGCAGGGGCTCCTCAAGGCCGGCGAGCGCACGTTCGACATGCGGCTGCTCTCGCAGGCCGTGCTCTCGGCGGGCTTCCAGAAGGCGTGGTTCCCGGTCGTGTTCCTCGGCTTCGCGTGCATCGTCCCGATGTGGCCGCTCCACTCCTGGTCGCCGATCGGCCACGCGGCGGCGCCGTCGTCGGTCTCGATGCTGCACGCCGGCGTGCTGATGAAGCTCGGCGCCTACGGCATCCTGCGGCTCGGCTTCGACATCCTCCCGGTGGGCGCGCACCACTGGATGGGGTGGGTGGCCGTCCTGTGCTGCATGAACATCCTCTACGGCGGTCTCGTCGCGATGGCGCAGCGCGACATGAAGTTCATCATCGGGTTCTCGAGCTCGAGCCACATGGGCTACGTGCTCCTGGGCCTCGCGACCGTCGCGGCCGGCTCCGGCGAGGCGGCGACGGCGGGCATCTCGGGCGCCGTGTTCCTGATGTTCGCCCACGGCATCATGACGGCGCTCGCCTTCGGCCTGATCGGCTGGTTCTACGACCAGACGCACACTCGCGTCGTGGACGACCTCGGCGGGATGCTGAAGCAGATGCCGTTCGTCGGCGTCTGCTTCGTGATCATGGCGATGGCCTCCGCCGGCCTGCCGGGGTTCGCGAACTTCGCCTCGGAGCTGCTGGTGATCGTCGGCGCCTGGAGGTCGTCGTTCACGCTCGCCGGGACCGGCCTGACGGTCCCCGGCTGGGTGCCGACCGTCGCGGCGGTCTGGGGCATCGTGATCAGCGCGACCTACCTGCTGCGGGCCGTCCGCGACGCGTGGTTCGGGCCAGCGAACCCGCGCTGGGAGGGGCTCCGCGACGCCACCGCGCGCCGGGAGCGGCTCCCGTTCGCGGGCCTGATCCTCGTCCTCACGCTGACAGGCTGCTTCCCGCGGACGATCGTCGACACCATCAAGGACGGCGTGCGGCACGTGATGCAGAGGCAGGAGGAGCGGAAGGCCGAGCAGCCCGTGCACGACGGAGGTCCCCGGTGAGCGGCTGGAACGTCGGTCTCGCGCTGCCCGAGTGGATCCTCGCCGGCTCGGTCCTCGCGGCGCTCGCCGCAGACGCCCGCGGGATGGGGGAGTGGGTCCGCCGCCTCGCCTGGTTCGGCGTCTTCGCCGCGACCGCGACGGCCGCGCTGCAGGGGCTCCTGCGGCTCGACGACGGCACGAGGCTCTACGCGTTCCACGGCCGCTACGGCCTCGACGCGTTCGCGGTCGTCTTCAAGATCCTCTTCGGCGCCACGTCGCTCTTCATCCTCGCGATGTCCGGGCAGTGGCTGCGGCGCGTGGACCGGGGCCACGGCGAGTTCCGCCTGCTCGCCCTCATGGCGACCCTCGGCATGTTCTTCGCCTGCTCGGTCGAGGACTTCGCGTCGCTCTTCGTCTCGCTCGAGCTGATCACGGTCTGCTTCTACTGCCTCGCGGCGTTCAAGCGGAACGACGAGCGCTCGGTCGAGGCGGGGATCAAGTACGTCATCCTCGGCGGACTCGCGAGCGCGTTCCTCCTGCTCGGCATCGCGTTCATCTACGGCGCGACGGGCAGCCTCGAGATCCGCGCGCTCGCGGCCCAGGCCGACGACCTCGGCCACGGCGGCGCGTCGCTCCTCCAGTTCGGCGTCCTGCTCGCGATCGTCGGGCTCGCGTTCAAGATCGCGGCCGTCCCGTTCCAGGTGTGGACGCCCGACGTGTACGAGGGCGCCGCCTCGCCGGTGACCGCGTTCCTCTCGATGGGCTCGAAGGCGGCCGGGTTCGTGCTGCTGCTCAAGGTCGTCCGCGCCTGCCTCGGCCCCTCGGCCGACGCGGGGCTCGCGGACCCGGACGCGGTGCGATGGCTCGCGTTGGTCGCCGTGATGGCGGGCACGACGCTTCTCTACGGCAACCTCGGCGCGATGTGGCAGGGCAACATCAAGCGGCTGCTCGGCTACAGCTCGATCGGCCACGCGGGCTACGCGCTGATGGGCGTCTTCGCGCTCTCCGAGGCGGGGTTCGCGGCGGTCGTCTACTACCTCATGGCGTACCTGTTCACCGTGCTCGGCGTCTTCGCGGTGATCATCCTCGTCAACGGGGCGATGAAGAGCCATCGGATCGACGACTATTCGGGCCTCGGGCGCCGCTCGCCCTTCCTCGCGCTCGTGCTGACGGTGGGGCTGCTCTCGCTCGCGGGCGTGCCGCCGCTCGGCGGCTTCTTCGGGAAGTTCCTGATCTTCCAGGCGGTGGTGGCCAAGGGCACCACGCTCGCGTACGCGCTCGCGTTCGTCGGCGCGGCCGGCGTGGTCATCTCGCTCTACTACTACCTCTGCGTCGTGAAGCGCATCTACATGCACGAGCCGGGCCCGGACGCCCCCGAGACGATCGCCGTGCCGGGCTCGATGAAGATCGTGCTTTGGACCTGCCTCATCGGCATGTTCGTGCTCGGCATCTTCATGGGCCCGTTCGTGAAGCTCGCGCAGGAAGCCGCGCACGCGCTCGTCGCGGCGCGCTGACGCCCGCGACACCTTCTCCCGACACGCGGCGTGACACCCGCCGCCGACACGCGCGCGCGACCGCGCGCGCCGTGACACCGCGCGCCGACACCATTTTCGCGCGGTTTCCGGTGGACATCGCCGCGGCCCGCATGAGAATCGCCCGCGGTCGCCCCGCGTGGAAGCGGGGCGGCCCGTAGCGCCCGCAACGGGCGCCGGAAAAGGGTCGGGACCGTCGCCTTCATCGCGCGAGGTCCCCTTCGCGAGAAAGAGGATCCCATGCTCAAGGTCGGGCATGCCGCTGCCTTTTGCGCCGCGGCGTTCGTGATTGCGCTCCTTCCCGGCTGCGCCGGCGAGCCGCCGCCGGCGGTCGTCGTGCGGTCGGTCCGATTCGCGACGGAGGCGCTCCCGTCCGGCGAGGCGGGGCGGCCGTACGACGCGACGATCGCATTCGCCGCCGGCGAGGGCGCGCTCCTGCCCGACCGGTTCGAGATCGTCGAGGGGGCGCTGCCGAAGGGGCTCGTGCTCGCGCGCGACGACGACGCCCTCGGCGCGCGGATCCGGGGGGCGCCTCGGGACCCGGGCGAGTCCTCGTTCACGGTGAAGGCGATCGCGAGCGGCCGGCGCGCGTCGCCGCCGCTCGCCTCCGACCTCGCGGCCACGCGCACGTTCCGCCTCGTCGTCGGCGCGGGCGCGATCTCGATCCTCACGCCGACCGCCGAGGAGGGAACCGCCGACCCCCAGGTCCCCGCGTTCCCGGCGCTCCTCCCGTTCGTGAACCCGGAGAACCCGGAGGCGTTCTACTCGTTCACCTTCGTCCTCGGCGGCGGCAGCGGCAGCAACGTCGCGAGGGTCCTCGCGCCGCGCGAGTGGGAGCTCTCGGTCTTCGACGCGTCGGTCGTCGACGAGGCGTCGCTCCGGGCCGACGCGGACGAGCCGGCCGGGACCGGGTTCGCCGACGGCGGCGTGTTCTCGCTCCAGGGCGGGCCGCGGAAGGTGCAGATCGGCGGCTTCCCCTCGCCGCGGGGGCCGGTCCTCGAGGACCGCGACGGCGACGGCGTCCAGGAGACGCCGTTCCTCGCGCCTCTGCCCGGCTGGTTCCAGGACGCGGGCGCGCCGAGGAGCGCGCGCCGCGACCTCGCGGACACGATGGGCCTCGCCGATGGCGACGCGACGCTCGGTTCCCCGGAGCCCCTCCATTTCACCGACTACTTCGACCCGGCGTTCCGGCCGGAGGCGAAGTACCCGTTTGCCGCCGACCAGTACGAAAACGCCTTCTTCGTGCCGTACCGCCAGGGCGTCGACGCGACGCCGCTGCTCTTCCGCCTGATCGTCGAGGCGATCGACACGCGCGGCACGCCCGACCGGCTCGACGACGTGATCGCGCGGAAGGCGTACGTCGCGCGCGTGGAGATCCCGGACATCGCGATCGACACCGTGCTCCTGCCGGACGGGCAGGCGGGCGTGCTCTACGGCGCGCAGGTGGCGCTCTCCGGCGGCGTGCCGCCGCTCTTCGCCGACCTCGCGTGGACCGACGGCACGGCGGACCTCGCGCCGACGGCAAACGACCCGCTCGCGAAGGAGATCCTCGGCCTCGAGGTCGACCCGCGCACGTGGCGGTTCCTCGGCGCGCCGCGCGCGTCCGGCGACGTCGAGCTCACCGTGCGCGCGTGGGCGCAGGTGATGAACCCGAAGCAGGCCGAGAGGGAGGCGACGCCGACCGGCGCGCCGGGCGAGCACGACGGGATCCTCGACCCGGACGGCCCGGCCGGACCCGCGCCGGCGAAGGCGGGGCGCCACCGCACGTTCCGCGTGGCGTTCGCGCCGCCGGCGCCGCCCGCGATCGGCAACGACGCGCTCGCGCCCGGCGTGGACGGGCAGGCCTATCCCGGGGACCGGATCGTCGGGGTCGGAGGGGCGCCGCTCCTCGTGCCCTACCCGCCCGGGTTCTTCGACGCCTCGCCCGAGGCGGTCTACCCCTCCTCGGCCGCGCAGCGCACCTACGAGTGGGATGCGACCTACGCGCGCGACGCCAGCTACCCGGCGGGCACGACGGTGCACGGGCTGCCGGCGCAGCTCGTGCTCGCGCGGAGCCCCGCGAT
>DASUGR010000256.1:0-15481 GCA_036273915.1 Planctomycetota bacterium
GTATCGCTCCGCGGATACGCGTCGTCGTCCCTCCTTGCCTCGCGCCGTCTCGCTCGGCCTCGGTGTTTGACGCATTTGTTCTCGCACGACTCCTGAGAGGCAGCGAGCCTATCCATGGCGAGCGGCGGCGGCGTGCCCCGAGCGCCGCGTGCGGCCAGCTTCTCGCAGGAGGAGGGGTTCGAGCAGCAGCACGGTCCCCTCCTCCCGGGAATGCGGTGGGGCTTGGGGTTTGTCAAACCGTCGCTCGTTCGGCCGGCGCAAAGGGGGGGCGCTCTTCGGCCGGTCAGCACCCGAGCGCGCGGCGGGCGGCGGAGAGGATTACCGCCCCCGCGCCCCCCTCCTTTCCCAGGCCGACGAGGCGGCCCTCGCAGACGATCGCGACCCTTCCGGCGACGCCCGCCGGCGCGCCGCGGCCCTGCGCGAAGGCCTGCGCGGCCGTGCGCGGCGCCTCGACGACCGGGATCCCCGCCGCCTCGACCAGCGCGAGGGGGTCGAGCAGATCCGGGCCGTCGACGCCCTTGGCGCCGGCCGCCGCGAACGGCCCGATGCGCGTGCGGCGCAGCGCGGCGAGATGCGCGGGGAGTCCGAGGGCGCGGCCGAGGTCCCGCGCGAACGAGCGGACGTAGAAGCCGCTGCCCGTCGCGAGCTCGATCGTCGCATCGGGCCAGCGGACCTCGTGCACCGTCAACGAGTGCACGCGCACGCGGCGGGCCTTCAGCTCCACCTCCTTGCCCTCGCGCGCGAGCTTGTAGGCGCGCTGCCCCTCGACCTTCAGCGCCGAGAACACGGGCGGCATCTGGTCGATCTCGCCGAGAAACGCCTGCGCCGCCGCCTCCAGCGTCTCGGGCCGGGGCCCCGGGTCGCGTTCGAGGACGACCGCGCCGAGCGGATCGAGCGTGTCCGTCTCGACGCCGAACCGCACCGTCGCGACGTAGGTCTTCGGAAGCGCCATCGCGAGGTCCTGCAGCCGCGTGGCGTCGCCGACCAGCACGACGAGCAGCCCGCTCGCGAACGGGTCCAGCGTGCCGGCGTGGCCCACGCGCGAGCCCTTGAAGCGGCGCTTCAAGGGCGCGATCGCCTGCGCGCTCGAGGGCCCCGCGGGCTTGTCGATCAGGAGGATGCCGTCGGGCATGGGCCGCCGTAGCGCCTCACGTATTCCTTCACGCGGTGCTTCCGCGCGGTGTTCTCCGAGCTCATGTACCGCACCGTGCCGAAGACGGGGCGCTCCGGGCCCCACGGCCGGTCGTAGCGGCCGAGGCACCAGAAGATGCCCGCGTAGGAGTTGGGGTCGCGGCCGTCGAGCGCGAAGCGGTTGTTGAGCTCGACCATGACCGAGAGCGCCACGCGCGGCGTCGCCGTCCACGCGAGGATCTTCTTCCCCCAGAGCATCCGTAAATAATTATGGATCCGCCCCTCGCGCGCGAGCTGCGCCTGCGCGGCGTTCCAGAGCGGGTCGTGCGTCTTCCCCTGCGCGAGCTCCTCGAGCGTGTACGTGCGCTCCCGCGGGTCGCGCTCGTGCTTCTCGAGCGTCCGCAACGCCCAGTCGGGCAGGCTCTCGAAGCGGTCGTAGTCGTCGCGCGTCGAGCACATGTTGAAGCCGAGCTCGCGCCACGTGACGAGCTGGTCGAGGAACGCCTCGGCCTCGGCGCTCATCCCCCACCACCCCTCGCGCTTCCCGTCCGCCAGCGGGCCCGCGTGCTTCCAGTTCTCCCGCTCGGCGACCGCGAGGAAGACCTCGTGCGCCGAGATGTGGCCGAAGTGGAGGTAGGGCGAGAGGCCGCTCGTCACGTCCTCGTCGGGCTCGTCGCGCGCGCCGTACTTCGCGAGCTTCTCGCCGACGAACCGCGCGAGGACGTTTCGCGCCGCGGGGAGCGCGACGGGCGCCACCGCGTGGTCGATCGGGAGCGCGGAGACAACCGGGGGGGGCTCCGGGGGCCAGCGCTTCCGGACCTCCTCCGGGACCGCCGCGCCCGAGAGCCCCTTCAGCGGGTCCGCGGCGGGCATGCACGACAGGTGCACCGGCAGCTCCTTCTGGAGGAAGCGGCGGAACGCGTAGGCGGTCGGGAAGTCGGTCTCCGCGACGCGCAGCGGGAGGAGGCCGTTGGAGTCCACCGCCTCGAGCTTCACCGGGAGCTTCCGCGCGGCGGCCGCGACCATGTCGGGAAGGAAGAAGCAGGGGAAGTCGTCGGTGACGACCGCGCAGGCATCTCCCGCGAGCGCCTCCAGGAGCCCTCTCCCCGCGCCCCTCTCCGCCTCCACGTACGGGAGGTAGCCGACCCCCGCCTTCGCGCACCGCGCCTTGTTCTCCTCCATGCCCCGAAGCACTGCGGCGTGGATCCGGTCGCTCGCCCACGGGTGGTCGCAGCGCAGCGCCTCGAAGACGAGCAGCGGCCGCGAGAGCTCGCGCGCGATCTCCGCCGCCCGCTCGAGCCCGAAGTTGTAGGTCGTGCGGCGCGCCGCGATCATCCAGTAGAGGACGTAGCGCCCGTCCGCGCGGACGGGCTTCCCGTTCATGGGCTCGATCCGGATCCCGGGAACGCTCAAGGCGACCTCAGTCCCAGGAAGATCGCACGGTTCCCGTGCTTCCAGAAGCAATCGACGTGCAGGAACCCGGCCTCCTTGAGCCACGCGAGCTGCTTGTCGAACCTCGCGAGGAGGTCGCCGCCCTTCTCGATCTCCTCCTCCGCGTCGCCCTGCAGGTAGCCCTCGGGCAGCGGCGGGAGCTTCTGCCGCGCGCGCAGGCGGTTCCAGAGCGCCTTCATGTACGGGAACATCGCCGCGTCGCCGAGCGCCACCGGGTCGCTCTGCAGGTAGAGGCCGCCCGGCCGCAGCAGGTCGTGGAAGCGTTGGAGCGTGACGCGCTTCAGGACGTCGGGGACGTGGTGCAGCGCCTGCACGCACACGATCAGGTCGAAGTCCTTGTCCGGGAGCGCCGCGGGCCAGTCCTCGTCGAACGACGCGCACACGATGCGTGCGCGGCCGCCGAGCCGCTGCTGCGCCTCCTCGGCCGCCGCGGGCGAGACGTCGAACCCCACGAGCGTCGCCAGCGGGTGGAGCGCGAGGAGGCGCTCGGCGACGCCGCCCCTCCCGCAGCCCGCGTCGAGGATCTTGCGCGGCGGCGCGAGGTCCCACGTCTCGGGATCCGACACGCGGTGCGCGGCCGCGATCGCGAGGAGCACCTCGATCTGCTCGGTGCGCGACGGGTTCGCCTCGGTCGGGCCGCCGTCGAAGTCATCGGGCGGGGGGTTCGTCATGCGTAGGTCCTTTCGAGCACGAGCGCGTCCATGTCGTTCTCGAACCCGGCCTCGCGGAACGCGGCCGCGTGCGGCGAGGCGGCGGCGCGATCGTCGTCGATGGTCTCCACGACCACGCGGGGCAGCGGGCGCACCGCGCGGGAGAGGAGCGCCTCGAAGAGCGCGAGGTCAGGGGGCTCCGGGGGCACGGGGCAAGAGACGTCGCGGCCGTTCCGGCGCGCGGCCAGCACGAGCCGGCGCCCGCGGAACGCGAGCCAGGTGGACGGCACGCGCGGCGGCATGTGCGGGAGCACGCCGCAGGGCGAGGCGGGGTCGCACGCGTTCATCCAGAAGCGTTCGCCGTCGTCCCAAGTCCCGCGCAGGAGGCTCAACGCGTCGCGCGACGCGAACTGGAGCCCCTCGAACCCGGCGAGGAAGTGGCCGGCGAAGCACTCGCCCGCGAGCTCGAGCAGCCGCAGCGCGCGCAGGAGCCTCCCCCACCGGAGCGGCGGCAGCTCCGCGGAGGAGAGCTCGCGGAAGAGGACGCCGTACCGAAGGAGCAGCTGCCGCGCGCGCGCCTTGTCGTCCTCGAGCTCCTCCAGCCGGTCCGCGGGCGCCTCGATGCGCAGCGCCCGCCACGTGCCAAGCACCGGCCGCGACGACTGCCACGAGCGGAGCCCGCCGCGCCGCGCGACCGCCGGCGCCGGCTCGAACCCGCTCGCGACGCCGTGTCGCACGACCGCGAACGAGTCCGCGGTGATCCGCCCCGCCCACGCGAGCTCCCAGATCCGGCGCGCGGCCTCCGCCGAGTCGAGCCCCCACCGGCGCTGGAGGTCGAAGAAGTCGTGCCGCCCCGCGAAAGGTTCCGGGACCTCCAAAGCCTCCGGGAGGAAGAGGCGCGCCTCGTCCTCGAAGGCGAACGCGAGGCTCTCCGCGCCCGTGCCGAGCCAAAGGAGATCGCTCTCCTGGAAGAGCGCGTCGAGGTCCGCCGGCCGGTAGTCCGCCTGCGCCGGGAGGATCGCCTCCTCCCAGAGCGCCGCCGGCGCGGGGAAGCCGAAGAGCCGCTCAAGGCGGTCGCGGAGATCGCCCTCGCGCTGCACCCGCGCGAGGAGCTGCGGCAGCCGATCGCCCGGCAGCGGTTCGAGCGACGTACGGCCCGCCGCCCGCGCGAGCCGCAGCAGGCGTTCGAGGTTCTCCGCGTCGCAGAACTCGAGGTCCCGCGCGTCCGCGGTGAAGCGGTCGGCGATCACGCGTCCGTCGGCCACCATCGCGTCGAGCGCGGCGGCGGCCGGCATGCCGAGGAGCTCCTCGACGTACGCGAGCGTCACGGGCCCGTGCGTCGCGAGCACGCGCGAGAGGCACTCGTCGCGCGCGGTCGCGTCCCCGCCCCGGGCGCGGTCGAGCAGCGGCAGGTCGCGCGCGAGGGCCACGCAGCCGCGGTCGCGGACGAGCCCCGGCGCCAGCGGGCCCTCCCACGCGGGGACGAGCAGCCGCTCCTCGACGAGATCGACGAGCTCCGCGTCGTCGCGCGGCGCGTAGAGGGGGTCCGTGCGCTGCAGCTTGCCGAGGAACGCCTGCACGAGCGCGGGGTCGAGCTTCGGCCGGAGCCGCGCGTCGCGCAGCACGTCCCGCAGCACCGCCTCCGAGAGCGGCATCGCGCCGCCGGCGGGCGCGCGCTCGTTCTGGTCGTACATGAGCTGGTTGGTCGCGCGCCACGCGAGCGCCTGCGCGAAGGGCGACGGCGCGTCGGTCGTCGCCTCGCTCACGAGGAGCTCGCCCGACTCGATCTCGCCGAGCAGCCGGCGCAGCGTCGGGAGATCGAACTCGTCCTCGAGGCACATGCGCCAGGTCTCGAGGAGGATCGGGAAGTCGCCGTAGCTCGCGACCGCCTGCATCAGCTTTGCGGCGCGCATGCGCGTGAGCCAGAGCGGCGTGCGGCCGCGGCGGCCGTGGCGCGGGAGGAGCAGCGCGCGCATCGCGTTCTCGCGGAACCGCGTGCCGAAGAACCCGGTCTGGTGCAGCCGCCGCCGCAGCAGCGCGTCGAGGCGGTCGGGCGGCACGAGGTCCAGCAGCCGCCGCGCGGGCACGTCGCCGGGGAGGTGGACGAGGATGCCGTCGTCGTTCGTCTGCACGTCGAGCGGGTAGCCGCGCTCCTCCTCGAACGCCGCGGCCATCGCGATCGCCCACGGCCTGAGCACGCGGTCGCCCCACATCGCGTGGACGATCACGGGCCGCGATTCGCCGGGCCGGGCCGTGCCCTTCGTTTCCTCGAGGACCAGGTGGTGGCGATCCGGCAGCCGCCCGGTCGCGGCGCGCTGGCGGTCGAGGAGCGCCGTGAGCGCGTCGTTCGCCGCCGCGTCCAGATTGGGGAGGGGCCCGGGGAACCCCTCCTCGAGCGCGAGCCCGATGCGTTCGCAGAGCTCGAATTCGCGTGCCTGCGACTCCGCCTTCCAGAAGGGCGGCACGGCGTCGCCGCCGCGGCCGGGCGTCACGACGACCTCGTTCCGCGTGATCCGGTCGATCCGCCACTGCTGCGCGCCGATCGCGATCTCCTGCCCGATGCGCCGCTCCCACACGAACTCCTCGTCGAGCTCGCCCAGGCGCGCGCCGGTGCCCTCGACGCGCACCGGGTAGTAGCCGCGGTCGGGGATCACGCCGCCCGAGCGCCAGACGAGCTGGAGCGCGCCGTCCGCCGCCCGCGCGCGGCCCGTCTCCGGGTCGATGCGCAGCCGCGGCTTCAGGTCGCGCAGCCGCGTCTCCGCGTACCGTCCGCGGAGCATCGCGACCACGCGGTCGAACGCCTCGCGCGTGAGCTCCGCGTAGGTGTGCGTCCGGCGGAACACCGCGTAGAGCGCGCCCAGGTCCTGCTCCTCCACGGCGCACGCGGCGACGATCGCCTGCGCGAGGACGTCGAGGGGGTTCCGGACCGGCCGCACCTCCTCCCCCGCGCCCCCTTCCACCAGCGGTGCCATGACCGCGGCATCGAGCACGTCGCGCTGGAACACCGGCAAGAGCCGCGCGCGGCTCGTCTCGCCCACCGAGTGCCCCGCCCGACCGACCCGCTGGATCGCGCTCGAGAGCGTCCGCGGCGACTGCACGAGGACGACCTCGTCGATCCCGCCGATGTCGATGCCCAGCTCGAGCGAGCTCGTGGCCACGATCGCCTTCAGCGCGCCCTCCTGGAGGCGTTTCTCGACGACCGCGCGCAGCTCGCGGGCGAGCGAGCCGTGGTGCGCGTAGGCGAGCGGCGGCGTCTCGCCCTCGTTGAGCCAGCGCACGAGCCGCTCGCAGATCGCGCGGTTGTTGACGAAGACCGCCGTCGTCCGGTTCGCCTTCACGATCCGCTTGAGCTCGGTGACGACGTGCGGCCAGATCGACGGGTCGTCGTCGCGGCCGATGCCGACGACCCGCACCTCGCGCCGCTTCGCGTCGGGCGCCTCGAGGATCTCGACCCTCCGGCCCGGCCCGCCCACGAACGCGGCGACCGTCCCGAGCGGGCGGACGGTCGCGGAGAGCGCGATCCGCTGCGTTTCCGGGAGGCGCTCGACCGCGGTCATGAGGTACGCGCCGCGTTTGCTGCCGGCCACGGCGTGGATCTCGTCGAGGATCACGGCCTTCAGGTCCCTCAGCGCGGGGCGCGCGGAGGGCGTCGCGAGGAGCAGGTTCAGGCTCTCGGGCGTGGTGCAGAGGATCGAGGGCGGGCGGCGGCCGAAGCGGCGGCGCTCGGAGGCGGGCGTGTCGCCCGTGCGGATGTCGGCGCGCACGTCCTCGAGGCCGATGCCGAGGATCGGCGCGAGGAGGTTCCTGCGGACGTCCGACACGAGCGCCTTCAAAGGCGAGACGTAGAGGACCTGGAGCCGGCCGGGATCCCACGCGCCCGCCGCGAGCCGGTCGAGCGCGTGCAGGAACGCCGCGAGGGTCTTCCCGGTGCCGGTCGGCGCGGTCGCGAGCACGTGCGCGCCGGCGGCGATCCGCGGCCATGCGAGCTCCTGCACCGGCGTCGGGGCGGGGAACCGCCCCTTGAACCACGCGGCGACGCGCGGCTGGAACACGTGCACTAGGCGCTCCAGAGCGTGCGGTGCGGCTCGTTGCGGAGGAAATAGCCGTGGAGCAGCGAGAGGATCGAGCGCCGCTCGCGCACGCCGCGCTCGACGAGGAACGGGCGGAAGAGGTCGACGGCCTTCCCCATCCTGTAGAAGGGGATGTTCGGGAAGATGTGGTGGACGAGGTGGCAGTCGCCGGCGTCCCAGAAGAAGAGGAACCGCGTGAGCAGGCCCGTGCGGTAGAAGGTCGCGCAGTGGAAGAGGTTGTTCGCGTTCGTCTCGCCGTGCTCGAGGATCGTGCGCAGCGCGTTCGCCACCGGCAGCACGACGAACAGCGGCAGGATGTAGCCGTAGAGCACGAAGCGCGGCCAGAGGATCGCGAGCGCGATGAGCCCGGCCCAGCAGCAGAGGAGGAACCTGCGCTCGAAGCGCGTGCGCCGGCGCGCCTCGCGGTCGAGCTGGAACGTGCCGTCGGGCGCCGGGAACCGCGCCGCGCGCTCGCTCTCGAGCTCGCGGTGGAAGGCGAGCAGGTAGCCGACGGGCGTGAGGAAGAGAAACCGCTTCCAGCGCGTGTCGAGGTCGTCCTTATAGGCCTCGTCCGGGTCGGTGCCGGTGTGCAGGTGGTGGTCGTAGTGCGTCTCGGCGTAGGGCGTCCGGAGGAGGTAGGCCGCGAACCCGGTGAAGAGGCCCGCCCAGTACGAGAACCGCTTGCCCCCGACGAACCGGTGGACGAAGAAGTCGTGCAGCACGTACCCGAAGGCCATGATGACGAACCCCTGGAGGACGAAGCAGACGATCCAGAGGGGGCTCAGGGCGGGGAGCGTGCCGAGGAGGAAGACGAGGCCGAAGAAGAGGACCCAGTGGAAGGCGAGGGTGAACCAGTCGAGAAAGGGCGAGCTCTCGTGAAGCTCCTGGACCGCCTCCTCGCCGAAGGCGGCGACCAGCTCCTTCTTCGCCCTCGTGAAATCGTAGGGACTGGCGCTCCGCACGGCTCAAAGGATACTAGACATACGGTGCCTGGCACCGATCGACTAACATCTCGCGCAGAGGCCGATTCCAAGCGGCGAGGCCGAGGGTGTACAATCCGGCCACGCTCGGGGCGCGGCCCGCTGGCGGTCGCTGAGATGCACCCGTGGAACCTGATCCGGTTCGGACCGGCGTAGGGAAGCGTCCCGGGCGAGGAAAGGAAGACCGATGCCCTCCTCCCCTTCCCCGCGGTTACCGACCTTGGGTCATCGGATGACCCAAGGTCTGCCCCTTCCCCTCCACGGCGCCGAAAGCCCCGGCTCGCAGGGTACGACGCCCGGGAGCTTCGCGCAGCGCGCCGACCTGGGCGGGCCGCTTGCCTTCTCCTCGCCCGACACGCCCGGGATGCCGCCGCCGAGCGGCAGGACCGCGCGGGACTTCCGGGGCGCGCCCCACCCGCGGCCGGTCACGCAGCTCGAGCACGCACGCAACGGGGCCGTGACCCCGGAGATGCGCCGCGTCGCGGAGCGCGAGCCGCACCTCACGCCCGAACAGGTGCGCGACGAGGTGGCTGCCGGCCGCATGATCATCCCCGCGAATCGCGTGCACTTGACCTACCGGCTCGACCCGATGGCGATCGGCCGCGCGTCGCTGACCAAGGTCAACGCGAACCTCGGCGCGTCGCCGGTATCGAGCGATACCGCCGAGGAGGTCGAGAAGCTCAAGTGGGCGGTCCGCTGGGGCGCCGACACGGTGATGGACCTCTCGACCGGCGGCGACCTCGACGCCTGCCGCGAGGCGATCCTCCGGGCGTCGACGGTGCCGATCGGGACCGTGCCGATCTACTCGATGATCCGCGGCCGGCGGATCGAGGACCTCGACCACGACGCGATCCTCCGGGAGATCGAGCACCAGGCGAGGCAGGGGGTCGACTACTTCACGATCCACGCGGGCGTGCTGCGCGGGCACCTGCCGTTCGTGAAGGACCGCCTGATCGGGATCGTGTCGCGCGGCGGCTCGATCCTCGCGAAGTGGATGCTCGTCCACGGGAAAGAGAACCCGATGTACGAGCTCTTCGACGAGATCTGCGACATCATGCGCGAGCACGACGTGAGCTTCTCGCTCGGCGACGGGCTCCGGCCCGGCGGCCTCGCGGACGCGACCGACGAGGCGCAGCTTCGCGAGCTCGAGACGCTCGCCGAGCTCACCGAGCGCGCGTGGGCAAAGGGCTGCCAGGTGATGGTCGAGGGGCCGGGCCACGTGCCGTTCGACCAGATCGAGTACAACATGAAGCTCCAGCGGCGGCTGTGCCACGGCGCGCCCTTCTACGTGCTCGGCCCGCTGGTCACGGACATCTTCCCGGGCTACGACCACATCACGAGCTGCATCGGGGCCACGGCGGCCGCGTACCACGGCGCGTCGATGCTCTGCTACGTGACGCCGAAGGAGCACCTGGGGCTCCCGAAGCGCGACGACGTGAAGCAGGGGTGCGTGGCGTACAAGATCGCGGCGCACGCGGCGGACGTGGCGCTCGGGATCCCCGAGGCGCGCGACCGCGACGACGAGCTGACGAAGGCGCGCGCGGCGCTCAACTGGGAGCGGCACTTCGAGCTCTCCTTCGACCCCGACCTCGCGCGCGCGTTCCACGACGAGGACCTCGACGTCGACACGGACTTCTGCGCGATGTGCGGCCACGACTGGTGCAGCGTGCGGATCAGCAAGGAGATCAAGGAGTTCGCGTCGGGCAAGTCGCCCGAGAACGCGGTCGAGCGCGCGAAGCGGAGCGCCGCGCTGACGCCCGAGCAGCGCGCGATCCTCGAGCAGCGGGGCAACCTGCCGCCGGAGGAGATCCACCGGCTGGCGACGAAGACCAGGGAAGCGGTCGGGGCGAAGGCCGGGGAGAAGGCGTCGTGCCACAGCGATTACGTGGACGACGAGGAGGCGCTTCGGCTCCAGCGCGAGGTCGCCCCGTAGGGAGGCAGAGGGGGTCCGGGGGCAGGGCGGGCCGCGGAGAACACGATCATGAACGGACCTGGGAACGACGACCTTCGCCCGCTGCGGATCATGGGCACGGCGCTGATCGCGGGGCCGGCGATGTTCCTCGGCGTCGCGATCTTCCTCCGGAACATGCCCGACGGGGCGTTCACGGGGGCGCCGGACAAGACGACGATCACCTGGGTATCGCTCTTCGTCGGCCTCTCCGTGATCGCGGTCTCCTTCCTGCTCCCCGCGCCCAGGGGGGGAGACATGGGGACGATCCGCGGGCACTTCATCACGCGCCTCGCGCTGGTCGAGGGCGGCGCGCTCTTCGGCGCGGTCGCCTACATGCTCGAGGGCGAGACCGTGGCGCTCGGCATGGCGATCCTGTGCATCGCGGTGATGGCGGCGGTGCACTTCCCCACCGCGGAGCGCGTCGAGCGCCTCCGCGCGGACCGGCCGTAGGCGCGCGTCAGCGCGCGAGCGCCACCTCCGCGCGCGCGGTCGCCATGTCGACGATCCTGAGGTCGAAGCGGTCCTTGCCGAAGAGCGCGTCCATCACCTCCTGCGGCGCGGCGCGGTAGCGGAGAAGGGCCGCCACCTGGAGCGGCCCCTCCGCCCCCGCGGGCACCCCCACCTCCCACTTCTCGATCACCGTCTCCTTCGGCGGCAGCAGCTTCTCCTTCGCCATCTTCACCGCGCGCCACGGGAGGTACGTCACCTCGCCCTTCGCGTCGAGAAGCACCGAGTGGTACATCACCGCGCCCGGGTCGACGCGGCCGTCGGCATCCACCGCGCCGCTCCGGAACACCTCCGCGCCCTTCGCGTCGGTCACGCGCAGGTCGATCCACACCTGCCGCAGTTCGGTGATGCTCGTCGGGATCGCGTGGCCCGCGCCGACGTTCGTGAGCGAGACGGCCACCTCGAGCGCGCCCGCCCTCGGATCGGCCTTCACGGCGAGCTCGACCGCGGCCCTGAGCCGCGCCTCGGACTCGGCCGCGTGCGCGCCGCCCGTGAGCGTCGCGTCCGTGCTCGCGCCGCTGAACCGGTGGTCGTGCACGTCGGGGCGCTCGCCGGTCTTGCCGAGCGTCGTGCCCGGCACCTTCAAGGGCTTCATCGTGCGCGCGACCTCGGCCGCCTGCTCCGCCGACCGCATGTGGCAGTCCTGGCATTGGATGCGCGCCTTCGCGTACGGGCCCTTCGCCCACTCCTCGTAGGTGTTCTCGATCGGGAGGCCGTTGCCGGGGTGGAGCAGCGTGTGGCACGCGGAGCAGAGCTGCGCGCTCCGGTGCGTCTCCGAGTACGCCGACTTGTGCGCGGGCGTTCCCGACGGGTCCTCGAGCGGGCCGTATCGCACGTCGCCCGCCTCGAGCAGGAACGATGCGTTCGCGCCGCCGCCGCCGTGCACGACGTCCACCGTCCGGATGCGGTGGCAGACGTCGCACGTGACGCCCTCGTGCGCGAGGAAGTCCTCCTTGCCCGTCGCGATCGCGAGCGGCGTGTGGCACGACGAGCAGAACCGGTACGTCTCCTCGCCCGCGTCCGTCCGCGCGAGCTCCGCGAACGCGCGGTAGATCCCGTCGTCGTGCGCGCGGTTGTGGAGCGAGCCCTTCCACTGCTCCCATTGCCCCTCGTGGCAAGCGCCGCAGTCCGCCGCCTCGAAGAAGTCGTCCGGGTCGGCGGGCTTCCCGTCCGGCGTGCGCAGCCGGCTCGGGGAAAACGGCGAGGGATCCTCCGCGAACGCGAGCGCGAGGAGGAGAAGGGGCACGGGGAGGAGGAGGAGGGAGAGCCGCACGGCGCGGCGAGCGTACCACGTTCAGCCTTGGCGCCCGATGGCCTCGCGCACCGCCGCGCGCAGCTCGCGCTCCTCCCCCAGCCCCCTCCGGATCGCCTCCGCGGAAAGCCGCAGCCACGGGTCGCCGGGCACGGACGCCGCCGGGCGCTCGCCCGCGAAGACGCGCTCGCAAATGGCGCGTTCCGACGACGTGTGCGCGCGGCAGCGGAGCGGGCGCGCGTCGTACGCGACGCAGAGGTCGTCGTCGCCGAGGAACGGGCAGCGCCGCTCGTCTTTCGCGAGGCGCGCGCGGACGTCCGGGCGACGGCGCGCGACCTCCGCGAGCACGTCCGCCTCGGGCGCCGTCACGAGCACCGGCAGGTGGCAGCAGAACGCGCAGCCCTTTCCGCACGCGTTCGGGGCGCGGGGCACGCCGTCGAGCAGCGCGAACGCGGCCCGCGGGTCCGGATCCTGCTCGGCCGCGAAACGCAGCGCCTCGAGGCTCCGGTCGCTCACAGCAGCGAGCGCAGCTCGATCATCGCGGCGGCGTCGCGGTCGCGGTCGCGCTGCGAGAAGACCCGGATCAGGTTCTCGATCATCCGCGCGAGCCACTGCCGTGGCGACGCCGGGCGGAGCAGGTCGTCGTCCGGCGGCAGCGCGCGGCCGGAGACGCGCGCGATCCGCGCGAAGGCCTCGTCGCGCGTGAGCACGCGGCCCGCGCCGAACGGGTCGACGAGCATCCGCCGGCCGTCCGCCTCCACCGCCGCGAGGAAGTGGCCGGGCGCGTTCACGCCCTCGACGTGGAGGCCCAGGCGCTCGCCTACCTCCTTGTAGAGGAGCGTGAGCGCGATCGGGAGGCCGCGCTTCCGCTCGAGCACGACCGGGATGTAGCTGTTCAGCGGGTCGTAGTAGGAGGCCTCGTCTCCCCGGAACCCCTCCTCGTCGAACAGCACCGCGTGCAGGTGCGCGAGGTAGGCGCGCGCTTCCCCGGTCTTCACCCGCCCGCACACGCGCGCGGCGTACTCGTCGATGCGCGCCTCGACCGCGGCCGGATCGCCTTCCGGCATCTCGTGCATCGAGATCGCCACCGCCGCGCGGAGGAGCGCGCCCGGCGCGTCGAGGTCCGCGAGCTGCGCGCGGAACACCTCGTGCGCCCTGCGGCGGCAGTGGACGGGCTTGCGCATCGGCACCATCCTAGGTCTTCGGCACGACGGGGCGCCGAACAAAGAACCGCTTTTTTCGTTGACACGTATACGGTCTCGTTCCTGCGCACGACATCGCCTCGGGCGCGCGTTTTTTGACACGAACCGCGCGCGTTCCGGGCCGTTTCCGGGCTTGCCTGTCGAACGGAGGAACACCATGAGATCGATCGCGCATCCGCCCGCCCGCGGCTTCGACGAGACCGTGCAGGAGCTCGTGAGGGGCTCCCCCTGGTGGCTCATCTCGCTCGTCCTCCACGGGATCGCGCTCGCGATCCTCTGGGCGATCCCGACGGCCATCGAGGTGAAGGAGCAGGGCGCCCACATCGTCTGCGCCGCGCCCACGGAGATGAAGGAAGTCGAGCAGATCAATCTCGATCCGCCTCCTGTCCAGCCGCCGGAAGACATCGAGAAGAAGCCGGTGGAGATCGAGGACGTGGCCGATGTGCCGCAGGACGACACCGAGGACGACTTCCATGAGGTGTCCGGCGAGGAGGGTCCCACGAGCGGCGTGTACTCGGGCCCGTCCACTGAATCGGTGGTCGGACTCGGGTCCGGAGGCGGAGGGCACGGCCGCGGGAGTCGCAGGCACACGGGTGCCACCGGCTCGGACGCACGCACGCAGGATGCCGTCGATGCCGCGCTCAAGTGGCTCGCCGAGCACCAGGACATGGACGCCGACGGGCGCTGGGACGCGGACGACTTCATGAAGCACGACCCCGCCGACGACAGGTGCGACGGCGCCGGCGGCGCGCTGCACGACGTCGGCGTCACGGGGCTCGCCGTCCTCGCCTTCCTCGGCGCCGACTACACCGACCGCGGCAACCACCCGTTCGCGAAGCACGTCCGCGAGGGGCTGCGCTACCTGATCCGGAGCCAGGAGCCGGATGGCTGCTTCGGGAGCCGCGCCAGCCATTCCTTCATGTACAGCCACGCGATCGCGACGCTCGCCATGTGCGAGGCCTTCTGGATGACGCGCAACCCGCGCTACCGGAAGCCGGCGCAGGACGGCATCAACTTCATCTCGGCCGCGCGGAACCCCTACCTCGCCTGGCGGTACGAGCCGCGGGGCGGGCAGAACGACACGTCGGTCACCGGATGGTGCGTGATGGCCATGAAGTCGGGGAAGTACGCGGGCCTCGAGGTGGACCCGGACGCCTTCGACGGCGCGCGCGCGTGGATCGAGAAGATGACCGAGCCGAACTTCGGCCAGGTGGGCTACGACTCGCCCGGCGGCGCGCCCGCCCGCCCCGAAGGGAAGCAGGACCGGTTCCCGTGCGAGAAGTCGCAGTCGATGACGGCGGTCGGCGTGCTCACGCGCATCTTCCTCGGCGAGGACCCGCGCACGAGCGACATGATCCGGAAGGGCGCGAAGCTGTGCGTCGAGCATCCGCCGCGGTGGAACCCGGACGACGGCTCGATCGACATGTACTACTGGTACTACGGGACGCTCGCGATCTTCCAGGTCGGCGGCGCGCCGTGGAAGACGTGGAACGATGCGATGGTCGGCGCGATCGTCAACCACCAGCACGGGAAGGGCACGGGGTCGCGCGAGGGCTCCTGGGACCCGGTCGGGTGCTGGGGCGACGACGGCGGCCGCGTCTACTCGACCGCGATGCTCGCGATGTGCCTCGAGGTCTACTACCGCTACCCGAAGGTCTTCGGCGCCGCGGACACCGTCCGCAAGTGATCGCGCCCGGGGTGCGCCACCGCTGGCGCACCCCGGCCGCCCCAACCCGAAGCGCCCCAGGCAATTACGCAGCTCCCGCAGGTCAACCTTTGACCTGCGCGCGGCGGATGGCGGCCCGAAGCTCCTCCCACGGCACCTCGTCGTGATGGTGGTGCTCGGGGCACACCTGGAGCGCCGCCTCGAGATCCGCCCGGCCGCCCGGCCCCCCCTCGATTCCGCGCCGGTAGAGCGCGCGGGC
Organism: Planctomycetota bacterium; assembly: GCA_036273915.1. Classification (GTDB taxonomy): domain Bacteria; phylum Planctomycetota; class PLA2; order PLA2; family PLA2; genus PLA2. The sequence continues at coordinate 15,121 of DASUGR010000256.1, forward strand.
ACGCAGAAGGTTCACGCGGTTCTGGCAGCCCTCGAGCGCGCGGGCCGCCTCCAGCTCGACGAGCGCGCCGGTGGCGTCGCCCCGCGCGAGCAGCAGCTCCGCGAGCGTGACCGCGGCCTCGTACGACGCCGGCCCCGCCGCGCGCGCCTCCCGCGCGAGCCGCAGCGCCTCGTCGCCCTCGCTCGCGCGCGCCATCAGCTCGAGCGCCGCCGGGAGCTCCGGGTGGATCTCGAGCGCCCGCGCCGCGCTGTCGCGCGCGCCCGCGCGGTCGCCGCGCGCGAGCAGGAACTCGCCGCGCGTGAGCTCGACCTCGAAGAAGCTGCGGCGCACCTCGAGCGCTCGCTCGTACGCCGGCAGCGGG
>DASUGR010000257.1:0-13831 GCA_036273915.1 Planctomycetota bacterium
ACGTTGAGAGACGTCGGGTTTGCCGCCGTGTAGTACCGGATGACGCCGCCGCGGGGCGCGTCGGCGGGCGGCACCGGCTCCTGCGAGAGGTCGGTGAGGATGTTGTCCGGCGTCGGCCAGTAGGGGAGCGTGCGCGGGTCGACGCCTCCGGGGGCCTCCGTGCTCGGCTTGTCGACCGCCCCCGGACCCCCCGTGCTTCCGGTCGAGGGCGGGTGCGCGATGCCCGACTCGGGCGTCGGCGCCGCGCGCACGCCCTCGGCCGCGAGCTTCGAGACGTCGCGGGCGAGCTTCTCGGTCCGCTCGTCGAGCGCCGCGACGCCCGTGTCCAGCTTGCCCGCGCGCTCGTTGACCACGCCCTGCAGGTCCAGGATGCGCTTCTCCACCTCGTCGCCCTGCCAGACCCGCACGACGAGCAGCAGGGTGAGGGCGCCGAGGAGCGAAAGTTTGATCAGGTTGAGGACGAGGTCGCGCGACATGCGGCCCTCCCGGCGCGGCGCTAGGGCGTCCGCGCGACGACGGTTGTGGTGATCCCGCCGCGGGCGGTGAAGGCGCCCTCCACCTCCATGCGGCGCGGACGGCAGGCCTTCGCGAGATCGTCGAGGATCGCGTTCACCGCCGCCTCGTAGAAGATGCCCCGGTTCCGGTACCCGATCAGGTAGAGCTTCAGCGACTTGAGCTCGACGCAGGCCTTGTCCGGGACATACCGGATCGTGATCGTCCCGAAGTCCGGGAGCCCCGTCTTCGGGCAGACCGACGTGAACTCCGGGCACCGGATCACGATCTCGTAGTCGCGCTCCGGCCGGGGGTTATCGAACGTCTCCAGCAAGGCGGCCTATACTACCCCTTCGTGCGCCTGCTTTTCCTCCTCCTTCTCTCCATCCCCAACGGTCCCTTCGTCCGCTGGATCGACGAGAAGGGCGACGTCCACGTCGACCTCGTGCGCGAGGTCCTCGAGGAGTCGCCCGCCGAGGTCCGCGTCCGGCTCGTCGACGGCTCCGAGCGAACCGTCCGCATGGCCCGCGTGATCGACATGGTGCGGGAGAACGAGGAGAACAAGGAGGAGGGTGAGCTCCTCGCCGCGCGCCTCGACGTCGCCGCGCGCCTGCGCCCCGACGCCGCGCGGAAGACGCTCGACCGCCTCGCGAAGGACGGCTCGCAGCCGTGGATCCGCGAGTACGCCGCCGCGGCACGCGCGCTCCTCGCGGAGGCGCAGCAGGAGGAGGGCGCCGCCGACCGCATCCAGGAGTTCCTCAAGGAGTGCCCGCAGTCGCGCTTCCAGAGCGACTGCATCCTCGCGGCCGCGCGGATCCGCGGTCGCGCGCACGGGTCGCAGATGATCAAGTCCACCGGCGAGCTCCGCGCGGCGCACGACCGGATCGCCGAGATCGACGGCCCGCTCATGCTCCGCTTCCGGACGCTGCGCGACGGCACGGAGCTCGTCATCCCGTACCAGCCGATCAACTACACCTACTTCTTCGGGCCGACCTACGAGGGCCTCGCCAAGGAGACCGGCGATGGGAAGGACTACGGCGCCTACATCCTCCTCGAGGCGCAGGCGAAGTGGGGGCTGCTCCTCGCGGAGCTGCGCAACGCGAAGGAGGAGGAGTCGAAGGGGCGCATGCCGTACGGTCCGCTCCAGGAGGTGAAGAAGCTTCGGGACGAAGCCAACCTCGCCCTCCCGGAGGTGCGGAGCGACCTCGAGCGCGAGCTGGGGAACCTGATGCTCGCGTGCGGGGACAAGGAGGGGGCCCGGGGGGCGTACGAGCGCGCGCGCGACCTGGCACCCGACCCGCGGCGTCGCGAGGCGGCCGAGGAGGCCCTGAAGAAGCTCGCGCCGTAGGGCGCCGCGCCGATCCCGCCGCCGGATTTGGCCCGGGGCGTCGCCGGTTGATAGCATCCCCCCCCCGTGCGCATCGTCGTCTTCTCGAGCGGCACCAGCGCCCGGCAGCTGGCGGCGGAGCTGAGCAGCCAGGACGACGTCACGATCCTCCACTCCGGGCACGAGGGCCGGGACGAGCTGGAGAAGCTCGACGTCGAGGTCCTTACCGGCGAGGGCAACGACGCCGACGCGCTGCGCAAGGCGCACGCCGACGAGGCCGACTACCTCGTCGCCTGCTCGAAGAGCGACGAGATGAACCTGCTCGCATGCCTCACGGCGCGGCAGCTCGGGGCGACGAAGACGATCTGTTTCATCGCGAAGGAGGAGTACGCGCGCACCTTCGGGGCGACCGATGGGGGGTCCGGGGGCGGAGCTCCGGCGCTCGGCATCGACCACCTGATCTGGCCCGCCCGGATGCTTGCGGAGAAGATCGAGCGGATCCTCACCGTGCCGGGCGCGGTCGACGCCGGCCGCTTCGCGCAGGGCCGCGTGGCGCTCCTCGAGTACAAGCTCCGGCCCGACGGGCCGCTCGTCGGCCGCCCGCTCGCCTCGATCGGGAACCTCCCGCCGGGCGTCCTCATGGCCGGGGTCCGCCGCGGCGAGGAGTGGTTCGTGCCGCGCGGCCAGAGCGTGCTCCTCGCCAACGACCGCGTGGTCTTCATGGGCCGCTCGGACGCGATGCACCAGCTCGCGGGCTTCTTCGCCGGCCACCGCAAGGACGAGGGGAGCGAGGCCGTGATCATCGGGGGCGGGACGGTCGGGCTCCGGCTCGCGCGTTCGCTCGAGGCCAACCCGAGGGCGCGGCTGAAGCTCATCGAGAAGTCGCCGGAGCGGTGCGCCGAGGCGGCCCAGGTGCTGGCGCGCACCCTCGTCCTCCAGGGCGACGGCTGCGACCTCGACCTCCTCGAGGACGAGGACGTGCGCCACGCGGGCACGCTCGTCGCGGTGACCGACAGCGACGAGAAGAACCTGCTCGCGAGCCTCCTCGGCCGTCAGCTCGGCGTGCCGAAGATCATCACGCGCGTCTCCTCCGCGGCGAACCGCCGGCTGTTCGAGCGCGTCGGCATCGACGTGCCGCTCTCCGCGCGCGCCTCCGCGAACGAGGCGGTCCTCCACCTGATCCGCCACCGCGAGGCCGACCTCCTCGCCACGATCGGCCAGGGGGCCGGGGAGGTGCTCGAGATCACGCTGCCGGCGCGGTTCACGCCGGTCCCGCTCAAGGAGGTGAGCCTCCCGCCCGACGTGCTCATCGCGACGATCCTCCGGAAGAGCGAGGTGATCGTCCCGGGAGGCGCGACGCTCCTCGCGCCGCAGGACCACTGCCTCGTGATCTGCCGCGTGGAGCGCGTCGCCGACGTGCTCAAGACGCTCCTCCAGTGAGGTGCCGCCGGTGAGGATCGGCTCCGTCTTCGCGGTCGTGGGGCTCCTCCTGAGGCCCTTCGCGGCGGTGCTGGTCGTCCCGGCGGCGATCGACCTCGCCGACGGCCGCACGATCGACGCGATCACCTTCCTCGCCACGGCCGCCGCGACGTTCGCGGTCGGCCACGTCCTCGCGCGCCGCCTGCCCGACCCGCGCGACGTCGGTCGCGTCGAGGCGTTGGCGGTCGTCTCGCTCTGCTGGTTCGCGGTGGCGGCGCTTGGCGCCGTCCCCTACATGGGCCAGGGGATCGGCCCCGTGGACGCGCTCTTCGAGTCGATGTCGGGGTTCACGACGACCGGCTCGACGATCTTCCGCGAGGTCCATTTCGTCGAGCTCTCCCGCGGGCTCATGTTCTGGCGCTCCTTCGAGCAGTGGCTCGGCGGCATGGGCATCATCGCGGTGTTCGTCGCCGTCTTCCCCGCCCTCGCCGTCGCGGGCCGCCAGATGTTCTTCGCCGAGGCGCCCGGCCCCGAGGACGAGGCGCTGACGCCGCGCATCCGCCACACGGCGGGCGCGCTCTTCAAGCTCTACGCCGGGATGACCGCGATCGAGATCACGCTCCTGACCACGGTGGGCGGGATGAGCCTCTTCGACGCGACCTGCCACTCCTTCTCGACGCTGGCCGGCGGCGGCTTCAGCCCGAACCCGAGGTCGCTCGCGGGGTACGGCCCCGGGGCGCAGTGGATCGTGACCGCGTTCATGTTCGTGTCCGCGACCTCGTTCGCGCTGCTCTATCGCGCGCTGCGGCGCCCCTCGCTGCTCCTGCACGACACGGAGTTCCGCACGTACGTCTGGATCGCCCTCCTCACGGGCGTGTCCGTCTCCGCGCTGATCGCGGTCCCGCGCGGCCACGATCTCGAGGCGTCGCTCCGCCATGGCTTCTTCCAGACGATGACGATGTTCACGGCGACCGGCTTCGCGAGCGAGGACTTCGCGCTCTGGCCCGCGGCGGCGCTGATGCTCATCGGCGCGACCATGTTCATCGGCGGCTGCGCGGGCTCGGCCGCGGGCGGCCCCAAGGTGATCCGGATGGTCGTGCTGGCGAAGTTCCTCGGCCGCGAGATCCTCTGCGCGCTGCACCCGCGCGCCGTCCGCGCCGTCCGCGTCGGCGGGCGCGCGCTCCCCTCCGAGACGCTGCGCGGCGTCGTCGGCTTCCTCATCGCCTACTTCGCGACGTTCGCGGTCGGCGCGGTGGCGGTCGCGGTCATCGAGAACGACCTCACGGTCGGCATCACCGGCTCCATCACGACGCTCGGCAACATCGGCCCGGGCTTCGGCCTGCGCATCGGGCCGATGGCGACCTTCGCCGACCTCTCGACCCTGTCGAAGCTCATCTTCACGGCGGAGATGTGGGTGGGGCGGCTCGAGGTGATGACGGTCCTCGTCCTCTTCCATCCGGACGCGCTGCGCGCGCTCTTCGGCCGCCGCGCGGTCCGACGTCAGGGGGCTCCGGGGGCGGCGGCGCCCCCTCCCTCCCCCGCGCCCCCGCCCACCCCAGAGGAAAGCTCGAGCACGTAGAAGAGCGCGGCGCCCACCGCGGTGCCGCCGAGGATGTACCAGGGCCATGGCCCGAAGAGATCGAGCACCGAGCCCTCGGGCTTCTCGCGGAGCCACATGTAGTTCGCGCCGAGCGCCGCATCGATCGCGCCGACGGCCGCCGCGTACGTCATCGTGAGCAGCGTCGCGCGCCGCCACGCGCCGCGCCGCGGGCGGAATCCCATGCCGAGAAGGTGGAAGACGCCCGCGATCGCCGCGCCGTGGACGACGAAGTAGCGCCACGTGTCGGGGTCGTCGGCGCCGGGCAGCGAGCCGGGCGGCGTGAGCATGGCCTGCGTCACGCCCGCGAGCCCCCAGAAGTACGCGAGCTCGAACGGGAGCTGTCGCCGCGTCCACAGCGCCGCCGCGCAGATCGCGGCCGCCGCGTCGCAGAGCTGGAGCGGGAGCGCGCGCGCGAGCGTCAGCTCGCCGTACGCCCGGCGCACGATCGGGTCGGCGATCATCGCGCCGACGATCACGTACGCGAGGCTCCGCGTGAAGGGCGACGCGTCGGCCCGGCCGCGCAGCCGCCGGCCGAACGCGGCCGCCGCCGCGGACCCGAGCGCCACGGTCGCGAGCAGGGTCAGGTGGGCGGGCCCGAAGCGGTGCACGCCCCCACGATAGCCACTTTCCCCGATCGCTAGGCTTCTGCGCTACAGTAGCCGGCCACATGAGCGGTCCTCGGAAGAAGGAGAAGAGCCTCAAGGACCTGCTTCCCGCCGACGTTCTCTTCCAGCCGCTCAAGGCCACGACGAAAGAGTCCGCCATCGGGGAGCTGCTGAACGCGCTCGTGATCCAAGGCGCGGCGGACCTCGCGCGCGAGGGCGCGCTCCTCGAGGCCTTTCTCGAGCGCGAGAAGGTGGCCTCGACCGGGATCGGCAACGGGCTCGCGATCCCGCACATCAAGAGCAAGTTCGCGGACAAGATGACGGTCGGCGTCGGCACCTCGGAGGTCGGCATCGACTTCGGCGCCCACGACGGCGAGCCCGCGCGGATCATCATCATGTGGATCTGCGCGCCGGCCGAGACCCAGGCGCACCTCGCCCTCATGCGCGGCCTCGCCGCGATGGGCCGCGAGGCGAAGAACATCGGGGCGCTCACGAAGGCGCGGGACCGGCGGGCCTTCCTTGCGGCGGCGGAGGCGATCTCCGTCGAACCGAAGACGAAGTGACGGATCCCGAACCCTTGCCGGCTGGCTTCGGCCGGTGGAGCCGGCCCGAGCGGCTTTCCGCGCGGCCGCGGGCCGGCACTCGCTCGCGCGCGGCGCGCGGCGGCATCCCAGCCGGGCACGGCCGTCCGTCCCGGAGGCCGATCCGGTGAGGCGGTTTCTCCGCCGCGTTGCCGGGCACGAGCCGACGGTCCTCCTCGTCCTTGGGCTTCTCGTCGGGCTCGTGACCGGCTACGGCGCGATCATCTGCCGGCTCGGGATCGACGCGATCCGGACGCTCGCATTCGGCCGGACCGGCGACATCGCCGTGCTCGCGCAGCACGCGGCGCCGCTCCTCGTTCTCCTGCTCCCCGCGATCGGCGGCCTCGTCGTCGCGCCGATCGTGCTGCTCTTCGCGCCGGAAGCGAAGGGCCACGGCGTCCCGGAGGTCATGGACGCGATCGCGCGGCACGGCGCCCGGATCCGCCCGCGCGTCGCGATCTCCAAGGCGATCGCGTCCGTGGTCACCCTCGGCACCGGCGGCTCGGCGGGGTGGGAGGGGCCGATCATCCAGATCGGCGCGGGCTTCGGCTCGAGCCTCGGCCAGATGTCCCGCATGTCCCGGCGCCCGATGCGCGTGCTCGTGGCGTGCGGCGCCGCGGCGGGCATCGCCGCCACGTTCAACGCGCCGATCGCGGGCGTGCTCTTCGCGCTCGAGGTGCTCCTCGGCGACCTCGCCCTCGTCACCTTCTCGCCGGTGGTCGTCGCGTCGGTCGCGGGCGCGGCCGTGACGTTCGTCCACTCCGGCTCCAACGCGGTCTTCGACATCCCGGTGGGCAAGTTCCGGCTCGCCTCCGCCTGGGAGATCCCGCTCTACGTCGTGCTCGGCGTGGCGTCGGCGTGCGGCGCGGTCCTCTTCACGCGGCTCCTCTACTTCTTCGAGGACATCCTCGAGGGCGTGAAGATGCCGCGGCTGATGCTGCCGGCGCTGGGCGGCCTCGCGGTCGGCGCGATCGGGATCGCGATGCCCGAGGTCCTGGGGATCGGCTACGACGCGATCTCGCGCGCCTTCCGCGGCGAGTTCGGGCTCGCGATGCTCTGCGGCCTCTTCTTCGCGAAGCTGGCCGCGACGTCGCTCACGCTCGGCTCCGGCGGGTCGGGCGGCATCTTCGCGCCGTCGCTGATGATGGGCGCGGTCCTCGGCGCCGGGTTCGGCGAGGTGGTGGGGAAGCTGTTCCCCGGCGTGGCGGCCCTGCCGGGCGTCTACGCGGTCGTCGGCATGGCGGCGCTCGTGGCGGGCACCACCCACGCCCCGATCGCCGCGATCCTCATCCTGTTCGAGATGACGCGGGACTTCCACATCATCATCCCGCTCATGATCTCGTGCATCGTCGCGACCTATGTCGCGCGCGGCCTCCTCAAGGACTCGATCTACACGCTCAAGCTCTCCCGCCGGGGCGTGCGGCTGCGAGGCGGGCGGGACGAGGCGGTGCTCCAATCGCTCACCGTGCGGGAGGCGATGCACGCCGACGCGATCGTGCTCGTCGAGTCGATGTCGTTCGGCGAGGTGCGGATGCAGGCGCTGCAGTCGCGCCACCACGTGTTCCCCGTCGTGGACGCGGAGGGCCGGTTCTCGGGCGTGGTGACGCTGGCGGCGCTCCGGCCGTTCCTCGTGGAGGAGGGACTCCACGGCGTCGCGGTGGCGCGCGATCTCGCGGAGCCGCCCGGCCAGGTGCTCTCGCCGGACGACGACCTCGAGGTGGCGCGGAAGGCCTTCGTGCGCTCGCCCTACGAGGAGCTGCCGGTGGTCGACCCATCGACGAGGCGCGTGGTCGGCCTCCTGCGCGAGCACGAGCTCTACGCCGCCTACAACAACGCCGTCGCTCGGGCGTACTGAGTACGCCCATCGTCTCTCATATCCTGTTGCGGCACAACTGGTTATGGCGGCAGCATGCGGACTGTGGGGTCCGCAATTTTTGGGCGGCCCGTGTAGGGTCTTCAGGGCATGAGGAACGTGCTCCCCGCCCTGGCCCGCCTCGCGATCGCCCTCTGGGCCGGCGCCATCGCGGCCGTCGCGTTCGCCGTCGCGCCGCGCGTGTTCAGGTTCCTTGAAGACCCGCCGCGCGCGGGCAAGCTCATGGCCCCGATCTTCCGGAAGGTCGACCTCTTCGGCATCGGCGCCGCGGTCCTCTTCGCGATCGCCGCGCGCGGGAGCCGCTGGCGCTTCGCGCTCTCGTGCGTCCTCGCCGCCGCGGCGGCCGCGAACGCCTTCGTGCTCGCGCCGCGGATCGCGGCCGGCGACCGGGCGCTCCACGGCTTCTCCGAGGGCTTGTGGGGCGGGATCCTCGTCGGGAGCGTCGTGCTCGCGCTCGCCGGCCCCCGAAGCCCCCCTCAATCCTCCTGAATCCAGCCCGCGAGATTCCGCCGCGCGACCGCGGCCAGCGCGGCCACGTGATCGCGGCGGTCGTTGAGCGCCGGGATGTAGCGGAACCGGCCGCCGCCCGCGTGCTGGAAGAACTCGCGGTTCTGCTGGTCGATCTCCTCGATCGTCTCCAGGCAGTCCGCCGAGAACCCGGGGCAAACGACGTCCACGCTCTCGAGCTTGTCGCGTCCCCACGCGGTGAGCGTCTCGTCCGTGTAGGGCTTCAGCCACTCCTCGCGGCCGAACCGCGACTGGAACGCGAGCTCGCACGGGAAGCCGAGCTCCGCGGCGAGAAGCCGCGCGGTCTCCTCGCACCTGCCCCGGTAGGGGTCGCCGAGATCGACGTACCGCCGCGGGAGCCCGTGGAACGAGAGCAAGAGCCGCTTCGGCGCGCCGTCCTTCTCCCAGACCTCGCGGATGCTCCGCGCGAGCGCACCGATGTAGAGGGGCTCGTCGTGGTACGAGCAAACCGTACGGATTTCAGGTACAACGCGCAGCCGCTTGAGCGCGTCGCCGAGCGCGTCGAACGTGGACGCGGTCGTCGCGGCCGCGTACTGCGGGTAGAGCGGCAGCACGAGCAGCCGGCCGCAGCCCTTCTTCAGCAGCTCGTCGAGCGCGGTGGCGATCGACGGGTTGCCGTAGCGCATGCCGAGCGCGACCGGCACCTTGAGCATCTCCTCGAGAAGCGCGCGCTGCCGCTTCGAGATGGAGAGGAGGGGGGATCCCTCGGGGGTCCACACCTTCCCGTACGCCTCGGCGGATTTGGGGGAGCGGCGGGGAAGGATGAGGAGCTCGAGGAGAGGGATCCACTTCCAGCGCGGCAGGTCGATCACGCGAGGGTCCTTCAGGAACTCCCGGAGATAGCGCTTCAGCGCGGCGGGCGTGGGGGCGTCGGGAGTCCCGAGGTTCGAGACGAGGATGCCGATGGACGGTCGCTCGGGCTTCATGTCTATTGTTGGAGCGATGGATGATCCCAGAGCGGAATTCGCGCGCCTAAAAAAACTCGTCGAGGCGAGCCACGCGTTGCACTCGACGCTCGACCTCGACCAGCTTCTGGGGCTGATCCTCGACGCGGCGGCGCACGGCGTGGGCGCCGACCGCGGGACCGTATTCCTCCTCGACGGCGACGAGCTCTGGTCGCGCGTGCTCTCGGGCGACAAGCGGCTCGAGATCCGGCTGCCGCTCGGGCAGGGGATCGCCGGGTCGGTGGCGAAGACCGGCGAGACCGTGCGGATCCGCGACGCCTATGAGGACCCGCGCTTCGACCGGAGCTGGGACGCGAAGAGCGGCTACCGGACGCGCACGGTCCTCACGGCGCCGATCCGGAACCGCGCGGGCGCGATCGTCGGCGTCTTCCAGCTCCTGAACAAGAAGGGCGGGCTCTTCGACGAGGAGGACGAGCGCTATCTCGAGGGGCTGTCGATCCACGCGGCCCTGGCGGTCGAGAATGCCCGGCTCCACGCCTCGGCGCTCGAGAAGGAGCGCTACGACCGGGAGGTGAAGCTCGCGCAGGGGGTCCAGCGGCAGCTGCAGCCGGAGCGGATGACGCTCCGCGAGGGCGGGCTCCACGTGGCGGGCATGAACGAGCTCTGCGAGGACGCGACCGGCGACTACTACGACGTGCTCGCGCCGCTGCCGGAGGGCCGGATCGGGGTCGCGATCGGCGACGTGTCCGGCCACGGCCTCCAGGCCGCGCTCGTGATGGCGGAGGCCCGCGCGTTTCTGCGAGCGTTCGCGAAGACGGCGCCGTGGCTCGACCGCGCGCTCGCGCTCATGAACGACGCGCTCGTGCCGGACATGGCGGGGGGGAAGTTCCTGAGCCTCTTCGCGGCGATCGTCGACCCGAAGGACGGCCGGATGGAGTGGTGCAACGCGGGCCACAACCCGCCGCTGCTCTGCCGCGCGGGAGACGGGAGCGTGCGGGCGCTCGAGCGCACGGGCCGGATCCTCGGCATCCTGCCGGGCGAGCCCTGCGGCCCGGGCGAGCCGCTCAAGCTGGAGCCGGGCGACGCGCTCCTGCTCTACACCGACGGCGTGACGGAGGCGAGGGGGGCCGGGGGGGAGCTGTTCGGCCAAGAGCGGCTCACGGAGGCGCTCGTGGGCGCGGCGAGGAAGGAGCCGGAGGCGATCCTCGAAGAGGTGCGCGGCAAGGTGCGCGACTTCACGGGCGCCGGCAGGAACGACGACGACGTAACAATGGTCGCAGTCAAACGAGCATCCGATGCGCATTGTTAAGGCGCAAGTCTTTAGTATGCAATGGATTACGGCAACAGGGTGCGGCATTGCAGTCCGCACTTCGTGCCCCCTCCCCAGCCCGCCGCCGGCTGGCGCGCTGCTCATGGAGATCCGCCGGCGGCTGCTTGGCCTCGAATCGCGACGGCCGTGACGCATGGCCGGCTTCCCCCGCCTGGCGAGGTGCGCGGGGGTCCTCGGCTCAGGCTCCGTTGCGATCTCGCGCGGGATCGGCCTCCACAGCAACCGAGCGCTTGCGGCCGCGCTCGATCCGCACCTCGACGGGCTCGTCGTTCGGCTCGTACGCGTTCGCGAGCGCGAGCCGCAGCAGGACCAAGGCCGGCCCGAGGACCCCGGCGACGATGACCCACGGCCACGCGACCAGCAGGCGCCGCGGCGGCGCGCCCGATCCCATCGCCATGTTCGCGAAGGCCGCCGTGACCGCGAGAAGGGCGACGACCCAGCCCGTCGTGTCCATCCAGCGCCGGTACTGCCGCCGCGCGAGCGGGGTCATGCCCGTCTGGACCCAGCCGCACTTCGGGCACGGAACGACCTCGATCTCCGCGTCGAGCTGCCGTACGAGGTGCTCCTGGGCCTCCTTGCGTGCCCTCTTGGCGGCGCCGTCCTCGTCGAGCGCGTAGACCGAGATGCCGTGCCCGACGGCCGCCCGCTCGATCTCGTACGCGTACTCCCCGCCGCACTCCTCGCAACGGACGACCCGGCGCGCCCTGCCGGTTGCCGTCGCCGCGTGGCGCGTCCAGAAGAGGATGGGGATGTTCAAGTGGCCTTCCCTCCTTCCTCCCGGACCTGGCGCTCATACTCCTCGCGGGTCAGCGACAGCTTCGCCGCAAGGGCGAGACGTTCCTCGACATGGGTATCGTTCGGGTCGTGCGACCTAACAAGCCCGTAGCGGAGCGCCACGAGGGCGGGCCCGATGGCCGCGAGCCACAGGTAGGTCGGCCACGAGAGGAGGTAGGGCTCGTCCATCCCCGTCTGAAAAACGGCGTTCAAGAACCCGAGGATGCCCCAGACGACGGTGACGATCCAGCCCGTCTTCGAAAGCCAGCGCAGACGCCGTTTCCTCGCGAGCCGCGCCATGTCGAGCTGCACGTGGCCGCACTTAGGGCACGGCGCCACCTCGACGCCCTCCGCGAGGGCCTTCCGGAGCGCGCGCTGCGCCGCCTCGTCGGCGCGCCGCGCGGCACCCTTGTTGTCCAGGTAGTAGGGGGACGTCCCTTGTCCCGAGGCCTGCCGCTCGACGAGGTAGACGTACTCCGTGCCGCACTCCCCGCACGTGACCGGCTTGACGACCGCGCCGCGCACGCGCGCCGTGTACTGCTTCCACATGAAGACGACCATGTCGCCACCCTCCGCCGCACCGGATTCTACGGGTTCCCCCGGGCCCCTTCCCAATCCTCTTGACAGGAACGCCGTAATGTGACCAAATGGTCACATGACTACGACGGCCGCGGAGACCGGGGACGCCGTCTTCAAGGCGCTCGCCGACCCGACCCGGCGGAGGATCCTCGACCTCCTCCGCGCGCGGCCGCGCACCACCGGCGAGCTCTGCGAGGGCTTCCCGACCACCCGCTTCGCGGTCATGAAGCACCTGCGCGTGCTCGCCGCCGCGCGGCTCGTCGTCGCGCGGCGCCGCGGCCGCGAGCGGTGGAACGTGCTCAACCCCGTGCCGATCCGGCAGATCTACCGCCGCTGGATCCGGCCCTTCGAGGGTGACCGCGCCGACGCGCTCCTGCGCTTGAGGCGCCTTGTGGAGGAACCGCTGTGAACCTCATCGAACACGCGCTCGAGATCGCGATCGCGGCACCGCCGCCGCGCGTCTGGAAGGCGCTCACCGGCCAGATCAGCTCGTGGTGGCACCCGGGGTTCTCCCGCGAGGGCGCGCTCGCGTTTGTGCTCGAACCGCGCGTCGGCGGGCGCGTGTACGAGGACTGGGGCGGCGGCCAGGGCCTCCTCTGGTACACCGTGATCGGCCTCGCGGAGAACGAGCTCCTCCAGCTGATGGGCGACCTCGACGCGAGAAACGGCGGCCCGGCGCGCCTGCACACCACGTTTCGCCTGCGCGCGGAGGGGAAGGGCTCGGTGCTCCGTCTCGAGGAGTGCGCGTTCGGGAAGGTGGAGGAGAAGACGCGCGGGAGCCTCGCCAAGGGTTGGAAGATCCTGCTCGACGGCTGCCTCAAGGTGTTTCTCGAGACGGGCAAGGCGCCGACCGAGTGGCCCGGCATGTAGCCGGCGGGCCTGGACGCATGGGGGGCTCCGGGGGCGCGGGGCAACCGAGTCCCCGGACCCCTGGAATTCCCGCATCGCCGAGGGCGACGAGGACTACGCGGCGCACCGCAGCTACGGGCTCGATCTCCCGGGGTCCGGGTCGTCCCCCGGGGCGCCGTTCACGACTGGGCGCGGGAGCGGGGCAAGCTGGGGGGGGCAGAACAACGTCCCGCGCCTGCGCCGCTTCTAGGTCCCGCCGCGGGCGTTTCGCGGCTATCCTGATTTGGCGGAGGCAGAGGCATGAAGCGTTGTGTGTTCGTTCTCGTGCTCGCGCTCTCGGCTTGCGGCGGAGGCGGGGGGGGCTCCGGGGGCCAGATCCAGGCGGCCCCGCTCGTCGTCGCGGCCGGCATGGTGCCGATCGCGCCGGCCCCGGTCGACGACGTCAGCGGGACCGTCGACCTCGCGCGGCTCGGCATCGCGGACGTCACGCGCGTCTACGACGTGACCACGCCCGCGGGCGAGCCCTTCTCGTTCGACCTGCTCACGCGCGGCCCCTTGAACGAGGGGCAGGTGCGCGTGTCGGTCGCCCACGCGGCGGACGGCGGCGCCACGCCCGCCGGCGGCCCCGAGACGCTCGGCTTCGCCGGGATCGTCCCCTCCGCGAACGGCGCCTCCGGCCACGCGGAGTGGTTCGACGCCTACGGCGACGGCTTCGCGCGGATCACCGTGAGCGGCGCCATCGACGCGGAACAGGTGATCGCGATCGAGGCCGACACGCCCGAGGGCGACGTGACCGCGCTCATCCGCGTGCGCATCGGCCCGCCGTCGCCGATCAACGTGGACGCGGGCTTCCGCACCGACTACCCCGGCGTGATCTCGGTCGACACGATCTACTCGAGCGACTCCTACCAGTTCGGCCTTCCGGTCTGCGCGATCTCCGGCGACCGGACGACCGTCGTCACCTACGAG
>DASUGR010000258.1:0-3991 GCA_036273915.1 Planctomycetota bacterium
TGCTGCACTTCCGCGCGGTGAACGAGACGCCGAATCAAACGGTCCGCGGCGCGGGCACGGTCCTGAGGATCGGGCCGGACGAGGGGGGGCGTCGGGGGCGGAAGCAGGAGCAGGGGGGCCGTTCGGGGCCGCAGCCGCGCCAGCCCCAGCCGCCGCCGCCCGAGGCCGCCCCCGGCGAGGGCGAGGCCGTTGCCGCGGCGCCCGACGCGCAGGGCGGCGAGGCCGGGCCGGGAAGGCGTCGCCGACGCCGCCGCGGAGGCCGCGGCCGCCGGCGCGGCGGGGCCCAGGGCCAGCCGTCGGCGGAGGGCCAGCCCCACGGCGGGGCGCACGAGGAGGCCGGGGACTTCGAGTCGCAGCCGGCCCCGGAGGCGGCGTACGTGCCCGGGCCGGAGCCCGAGGCCCCGCCCGCGCGGGAGCCGGAGCCCCTTGGCGCCGCGGCGGACCCGCCGCCCGCGGGGGAGGCGGCAGGCGGGGCGGAGGCCGAGGCGCAGCCGGCGGAGGGCGGGCGCCGCCGCTCCTCGCGCCGCCGCGGCCGCCGCGGAGGCCGGGGCAAGAAGCCCGCGGCGCCCGACGCGTCCGCGCAGCCGTAGCGGATGGCGCGGAGCGAGGCGCGGCCGGACTTCGGGAAGCTCGTACGACTGCCGCCGCTCGACCTCCGGGAGCGGCCGCGCATCGGCGGGCTCTTCGGCGGCTCGCTGGGCCTCGTCCTCGCGCTGCTCCTGCCGGGCGACCGCCGCGCGCTCGTGCTCCACGCCGACGCGCGCGAGAGCGCGGACGTCGCCGGCGACCTCTCGCTCTTCGGCGTCGCGCGCGAGCGTCGGCTCTTCGTCCCCGACCTCGACGACGACGAGAAGGGCCTCGAGCGGCTCGCGGTCCTCCAGCGGCTCCGCGACCAGCCCGACGCGGTCGTCCTCTCGTCGGTATCGGCCGCCGCCCAGCCCGCGCCGGTGCCGGCGGCGCTCGAAGCGGGCGCGATCCGCCTCGCCCCGGGCACCGCGGCGCCGGGGCCGCTGGCGCTTGCCGCCCGCCTCGGGGCCGACGGGTGGACGCGCGTCTCGCTCGTGACCGCGCCGGGCGAGTACTCGGTGCGCGGCGACGTGCTCGACCTCTTCGCGCCGGGCGCGGAGGCGCCGGTGCGCCTCGAGTACTTCGGCGACGAGCTGGAGCGGATCCGCGCGTTCGACGCGGACACGCAGCGCGCCGCCGCCCCGCTCGAGCGGCTGGACCTCGCGGCCCGCGCCAGGGACGCGGAGATGGGGACGCTCCTCGACCACTTCGGCGCCGACGCGCCCGTCTTCCTCGTGGAGCCCACGCCGGAGGATGCCAAGCGCGTGGAGCGCCGCCCGGGAGCCGACCTCGACGCGCTGCGCGGCGGCGACCTGAAGCTCAAGGTGCTCCAGATCGAGCCCGTCACGGCGGGGCCCGAGCAGCTCCGCGAGCGGATCGAGGAGGCGTGCGCGCGCGCCGACCGCGCGTTCTTCGCGTGCCGCAACGAGGCGGAGGAGAACCGCGTCAAGAGCCTCCTCGGCGACGGCCCCCCGGCCCCCCTCCGATTCCTGCGCGGAAGGCTCTCGCGCTCGTTCGAGCTGCCGGACCGCCGCCTCGCCGTCCTCGGGTACGACGACCTCCTCCAGCACCTGACGCGCCGCCGCCCGCCGCAAAAGCGCATCCAGGGCCGCGCGATCGAGGACTTCCTCGACCTCGAGCCCGGCGACCACGTCGTCCACCTCGCGCACGGCGTCGGGCTCTTCCGCGGCGTCGAGCGGATCTCGAAGGACGGCGCCGCGCTCGAGCACTGCATCGTCGAGTTCCAGGACGGCGTGCGCGTGTTCGTGCCCGTCACGAAGATCGACCTCATCCAGAAGTACGTGGGCGCGTCGGGCGCGCGGCCGCGGCTCGCGCGGCTCGGCGGCGTCGCGTGGGCGAAGGCGAAGGCGCGCGTCAAGGAGGCCGTGACCGACCTCGCCGTGCGGCTGCTCGAGACGCAGGCGATGCGGCAGAAGCGCCCGGGGATCGTGTTCCCGATGGATACGGATTTACAGCACCAGTTCGAGGCTTCGTTCCCGTACGAGGAGACGCCCGACCAGATCACGACGCTCGAGGCGGTGAAGAAGGATATGGAGACGCCGCGGCCGATGGACCGGCTCATGTGCGGCGACGTCGGCTACGGCAAGACCGAGCTCGCGATGCGCGCCGCGTTCAAGGCGGTGCTCGCGGGGCGGCAGGTGGCGGTGCTCGTGCCGACGACCGTGCTCGCCGCGCAGCACTTCGCGACGTTCCGCGAACGGATGGCGGGCTATCCGATCCGGGTCGAGATGCTGTCGCGCTTCCGGACGGAGGCCGAGGCGAAGGCGATCGGGGAGGGGCTCGGGGAGGGGACCGTCGACATCGTGATCGGCACGCACCGCCTCCTGTCGCCGGGGATCGCGTTCAAGGACCTCGGGCTCGTGATCATCGACGAGGAGCAGCGCTTCGGCGTCGAGCACAAGGAGCGATTCAAGGCGCTGCGCGCGACCGTCGACGTGCTCACGCTGACCGCGACGCCGATCCCGCGCACGCTGAACATGGCGCTGCTCGGCCTGAAGGACATCTCGACCTTGACCACGCCGCCCGAGGGGCGGATGGCGGTCGCCACCGAGGTGTCGGCGTTCGACGAGAGGAAGATCCGCGACTACATCGTGCGCGAGCTGCGGCGCGGCGGGCAGGTCTACTTCGTGCACAACCGCATCGAGACGATCGGGAGGATCGACCGGCTCGTGGCGACGCTCGTGCCCGAAGCGCGGCGCGCGGTCGTGCACGGCCGGATGCCCCGCCACGAGCTCGAGGACTCGATGATGGCGTTCGTGCGCGGCGAGATCGACGTGCTCGTCGCCACGACGATCGTCGAGTCGGGCCTCGATATCCCGAACGCGAACACGCTGATCGTCGACCGCGCGCACCGGATCGGGCTCGCGGACCTGCACCAGCTGAGGGGCCGCGTCGGGCGCGGGCGCCACCGCGGCCACGCGCTCTTCCTGCTCCCGGAGGAGCACAAGGTGACGGACGAGGTGGCGGAGCGCCGGCTCCGGACGATCGAAGAGCACGCGGGCCTCGGGTCGGGGTTCCGGATCGCGCTCAAGGACCTCGAGATCCGCGGCGCGGGCAACCTGCTCGGCGCGGAGCAGTCGGGCTACATCGCGGACGTGGGCTACGAGCTCTACTGCCGGCTGCTCGAGGACGCGGTGAAGGAGCTCCGGCGCGAGCGCGTGACGGAGGCGACGGACACCTACGTCGACCTCCACGTGGCGGCGGGGCTTTCGGACGAGTACGCGGGCGACCCGTCGCTGAAGCTCGGCTTCTACCGGCGCATCGCGTCGGTCGCGACGCTCGAGGACCTCGAGGGATTGAGGGCCGAGCTCGAGGACCGGTGCGGGAGCCTGCCGGAGGGCGGGCAGCGGCTCTTCGACGTCGCGCGGCTGCGGATCGTCGGCCAGGAGCACGGGATCGCGCGCTTCTCGATGGAGAGGGACGGCACGCTCCAGATGTCGATCGGCGACCCGTCGCGGGCGCTGCCGTTCCTGCGGGAGAAGCTCGGGCGCTCGCTGCGCCAGCCGAAGGACGGCCTCGCGATCGTGGCGGAGCCGGTGAAGCCCGCGGAGCCGTCGCTCGCGCTCGCGCGGTTCCTTGCGCTGCCCGCGCGCGCGTAGCGGGCGTCGCGCGCGAACGCCTACGAATAGGAGACGCCGGATGGCAGGTAGAGAACATTCAGGGCGAACGTGTAGGCCGGGCTGAAGAAGTGGTCGAAGACCTGCCACGCGATGAAGATGCCGATCAGCCCGAGCTGCGGGTTGCTCCGGAGCAGGCGCTGGTACTTCGGGACGACCCGCTCCGGAAGCAGCAGCATGATGCCCCCGCTGCCGTCGAGGGGCGGCAGCGGCAGGAGGTTGAAGACGGACAGGAGGAGGTTCAGCGCGAACACGCTGCCGAGGAGGTATCCGACGGCGTGCCACGT
>DASUGR010000259.1:0-14189 GCA_036273915.1 Planctomycetota bacterium
GGGCTCGACGCGGTCGTGCCGGAGCTCGTCGGGCTCCTGGGCGACCAGGCCCGGCTGCGGACGCGCGAGACCGCGCGGCTCGCGTTGAAGGGGATCTGCGGGCGGGACTTCGGCCACGACGCGTCGGCCTGGAAGGAGTGGCTCAGGACGCGCGGCTCCGGCGACGCGTCGGCCGCCGCGCGGAAGATCACCTTCGCGCAGTACTACGGCGTCTCGGTCAACTCCGACCGCGTCCTGTTCCTCGTGGACGTCTCCGGCTCGATGAGATGGCCGTGGCGGGACCCGAAGCGGATCGACGTGGCGAGGAAGGAGCTCGTGCGCGTGCTCCGGGAGATGCCGCCGGGGAGCCTCTTCAACGTGATCCTCTTCTCGACGAAGGTGCGGGCGTGGCAGGACGAGGAGGTGGCCGCGGACCCGTGCAACGTGGAGGCGGCGATCGCGTGGGCCGAGCGCAACCTGAAGGACCCCGAGGGGGACACGTGCACCTACGCCGCGCTCGAGAGGGCGTTCTCGAGGAACCCGCGGTTCGACACGATCTTCCTCCTCTCCGACGGCCAGCCGAGCCACGGCCCGTTCGCGTCGCCCGAGGGCATCCTCGCCAGCGTGAAGGTGTGGAACCGGTACCGCGGGGCCGTGATCAACACGGTGGGTCTCACCCTCGAGGACTGCGGCATGCCGACCACCGAGGACCTGCGCCTCATGAAGTCCTTCGTGCAGCGCCTCGCCGGGAGCACGGGCGGCGAGTGCCGGATCGTCCTCCGGCCGCCGCCGTAGGCGTGGGCGGCTTGCGGGCAAGGACGGCCCGGGACCGGGCGGTTCGACCCTCCCCCGCGCCCCCTCCCATTGGGCCCCGTCGGCGCGCAGCGCCGGAAGGGTCAGGCCTTGAGCATCGCGCGGACGCGATCGCGCAGCTCGTCCGGGTCCGCGGGCTTCAGGAGGATCTCGACGCCCGTCTCGGACGACCACGCGTAGCCCGACATGAGGGCGATCTTCAGGCCGGGGCGCGCGGCGGCCGCCGCGGCGGCGAGGTCGGCGCCGTCCATGTCGGGCAGCTTCATGTCGGCGAGAAGCAGGTCGACGCCCGCGTCGAGGAGGCGGAGCGCGCCCTTCGCGTCGCCCGCCTCGAGGACCCGGTAGCCGCTGTCCGTGAGCACGTCCTTCATGCTGCGGCGCACCTCCGGGTGGTCGTCGACGATGAGGATCGTCCCCGATCCGCGCGTGGGGGGAGCGACGGGGAGCAGGATGCGGACCGAGGTGCCAAGGCCGATCGCGCTCGTGACCCGCACGTCGCCGCCGTGCCGCTCGACGAGCTCCTTCACGACCTTCAAGCCCAGGCCGTGGCCGCGTCCCTGCCGGGTCGTGAAGCCCGGCTCGAAGATGCGCGCCAGTGTCGGCGCGTCCATGCCGCGGCCCGTGTCGCGCACCTCGAGGAGCGCGCGTTCCTGCGGCGCCTTCCCGACCCGAACCACGATCTCGCCCTCCGACCCGTCGACCGCATAGAGGGCGTTCGCGAGCAGGTTGTCGACGACCCGGCGGAGCTCCGCGGGCGCGATGCGCACGCGCACGGGGTCCTTGGACGCCATGAGCCGGATGCGGGCGTCGTGGCTCCGCCGTGCGACCTCGACTTGGCCCGCGGCGAGCGCGTTGAGCTCGGCGCCGCCGCCCGGCGGGGGGGCGCCCTCGACCGCCTCGCGCACCAGCTCGGCGGCCTGGCCGCATGCGGCCGCGATGGCGAGGACGTCCTCGCGCGCGGGGTGGCCGGGGTCGAGGCTCCGGAGCGCGTTCTCCGCGAGGCGGCCGAGCCCCCCGACGACGTTCGACAGGTCGTGGAGCAGGCCTGCCGTGTTCTCCGGAACTCTCTCCTCACCCATGCAACGGGAATCCTATCGCATCCGCCGCGCCGGTGATGAGGTGCAATCCCTAGGATCTCGCGGGGGCCCGAACCGGGCGGGTTCCCGATAGGCCGTTCGCGACCGCGGGCTACGTTCAAGCGCAGACGAACCCGGTGCGCCCCGCGACGCCGAGGAAGGCCGAGCGGCGGCCGCCGAGAAAGGTGTTTGCCATGCGGAGATCTGGAATGGCCGCTCCCTTCTGGTGCCTCGCGCTCCTCGCGGTCGTCGCATTCGCCGGCGACGCGATGGTCCCCGAGGTGACCGAGATGAACGGCGCGAAGAAGATCCTCTTCTCGTTCCAAGCCGGCGGGGAGAACAGCCCGTGCTTTGTCGCCAAGGCGATCGGAGGAGACGAGCAGCACGCGTCGCGCCAGCTGCCATCGGAGGGGATCAAGGACTACAAGCTGGCCCTCGTGGCACGGACCGACAGGGGAGGCGCGATCACGGGCTTCTCGCTCGTGACCTGGAAGCCCGCCGAGAAGAAGGCGGAGCGGGAATGGCCGCAGCTGAAACCCGTCGAGGGGGCGGAGGCCCGGATCCGCGGCTCCGCGACGGTCCTCGTCCGGCAGCTTCCGGCCGAGGGCAGGGACGCCAAATGGAGCTTCGAGATCGTGTCCTTCCGCCGGATCGAGCCCAAGGAGGCCGACGATCCGGTCGTGCGCGCGAAGAAGGAGATCCTCGAGGACGGAGGCGCGCGGCTGATCGAGGACGGGCGCTTCACGCTCGTGGCCCCGGCGGCGCCGACCGAGAAGGCCTGCTGCGGGATCCTGCTCGCGCCGGTGTGGAAGGACCCGGGCAAGACGCTCGAGGGCTTCGACGCGCAGCTCGTGACCACCCCGGCCCCGACGATGGACCGGGAGTGACCGCGCGCGGCGGGTCGTTCGCGTTCCGCGGCGACCCGCCGCCTTTCGTGTGTTTTCCCTATAGCGGGGCTCCTCGCCCCGGGTTGAGATAGGAGACACCGCCAACATGCCGGCTGGCAAACGTTGCCCGTACCCGCAGAAGAACCCGCCACCGGTGTTTGGCTTTCTCCTGACGCCCGGCCCATAAGCGCTACCTCCGCGCGTGGGCCGGGCTCTTTTTTTCCGATCCACCGCAGGGCAGCGCGGAGGCTTCAAGCTCGGCGGATGCCCGTCCCCGCGCCCAACCCGAGTTGTTGACGAGGATCGAGACCCGCGGCCAGGCGGGAATGCCGCCCGGCTCGTGGATCGGGGGCCCGTCCGCGTTTCCGCCGTCCGTCCCCTTGGAATCACGGCTCGACGAGGCGCTCGCGGATCGCGTAGCGCACGAGGTCCACGCGGTCGTGGATGTCGAGCTTGTTCATGATCGCCGTCTGATGCGCGTCGACGGTCTTCGGGCTCCTGTGGAGCACCCGCGCGATCTCGGCCCGCGACATGCCGCGCCCGATGAGCCGCAGCACCTGCTGCTCCCGGTTCGTGAGCCCCGAGAGGCGCGACGTCCGGGCCTCGCCGCCCCCGCGGCTCGGGATCCAGCAGCGCTCCTCGACCTCGGGGCTGAACGCGAACTCGCCCCGCGCGGCCTTCCGGATCGCCTCGACCAGGAACTCCGGCTTGTCGCCCTTCGACAGGTAGCCCCAGGAGCCCGCCGCGACCGCGCTCTCGAAGTAGTGGTCGCGCACGTGCGCGGAGAGCACGAGAACCTTCAGGTCCGGGAACCGGCGCCGCACGTCCTCCATGGCCTCGAAGGGGTCGGGGCCCGGCATCTCGAGGTCCAGGAGCACGACGTGGGGCCGCATCTCCTTGATCTTCGTGAGCAGCCCCTCGGCCGTCGGCAGCCAGCCGACGAACTCCAGGTCGTCCGTGAGCGCGAGGCGCGCCTTCAGGCCGTCCGCGAGAAACTCGTGGTCATCGACGCAGAGAACCCGCGTCCGTTCGGATCGAATCATCGGTGATCTCCAGGAGCTCCTCGACCATCGTGCCGAGCGTGCGCCGGACCGCTTCCAGGTTGCCGGGCTCGTTGACGATGCTCGCGCCCCGCGGGGCGGGCGAGCGCGGCGCGCCGAGGAGGAGCACGCGCCGCGAAGTGTTCTCGGATAGGTAGCGGCGGACCGCCGCCGGATCCTCGCTGCCGTCCCAGACGGCGAGCACGCTCTTGTCCCGCGGCGTGATCTCGAACCCCGCCGAGGCGAGGAGCGAGGTCACGAACGCGGCCGCGCGCGCGTCCTTCAGCTGGATCTCCGCGCGCCGCGGGAGCGATTCGGGCAGGAACCGCGGCTCCGCGGCGGCGGGCGCCACGGGGAGCCGGAGCGCGACCTCGTTCGGCCCGACGTCCAGCGACCCGCCGGCCGCGACCGCGAAGCTCCGCGCGCCCGCCGTGCGCTTCTCGAGCGGCTCGAGTGCGCGCCGGTGCGGGTCGGGCGAGGCGTCGGCGACCGAGAGCCGGACGAACCGCGCGCCGTCCGGCTCGGCGCGGACGAGGATCCTCCCCGGCCCCTCGAAGGTCTCGCCGAGGACGTGGACGAGCCCCAGCACCGCGTGCGTGAGCTGCGGCGGCGCGGCGGCGACCGGCGGCAACCCGTCCGGGAAGGCCGCGGTCAGCTGCACGTCGCGGCGGAGCGCGAGCGCGAGGAGCCCGCCGATCTCGCGCCACCACGGTTCGAGCCGCGTCGACGCGGGGAAGGAGACGCCGTCCTCGGGATTGGTGGCGACGAGCTGGAGCCCGCGGGCGAGCTTCCGCAGCTTGTCGAACGCCCCCCGGACCCCCTCGATTTCCCGCGCCGCGGCCGCGGGCAGCCCCGCCGCCTCGATCGCATCGAGCCGGCACAGCGCGGGCAGCATCACGTTGTTCATGTCGTGCGTGATGCCGCTCGCGAGCGTGGCGATCGCGCGCAGCCGGTCCGCCTGCCGCAGCTCCTCGTGCGACGCCTCGAGCTCGGCGGCGAGGCGCGCGCGCTCGTGCTCGAGGTCGCGCTCGGCGCGGTCGCGCTCCATGGCCACGCCGAGGACCTGCGCGAGCGCGCGGAGGAACGCGTCCTCGACGAAGCGGCGCGGCTCCCTGGCGACGACGCAGAGGAGGCCGAGCGGGCGCGCGCGGCCGGGGACGACGGCCGTCGCGGCGCTCCGCGCGCCCAGCAGGACGAAGAGGGAGGGCGGGGGGAACCCGTTGCCGTTGCCGCGGAAGCTCGGGACGGCCACGGGCTTCTCCGCCGCGAGCACGTGCGCGAAATAGGGCTCCGCGATCGTCGACTCGAGGGCTTCCTTCGGCCATCCGGCGCTCGCGCGCACCGTGAGGCGGCCGTCCTTCTGCAGCTCGAGGACCGCCGCGGCGTCGGCGTCGAGCGTCCTCGCCGCGAGCGCCGCCGCCTCGCCGAGGAGCGAGGGGATGTCCGTGCTCCGGTCGAGCGCGCGGAGGCCGATGTTCGCGACGACCTCGTGCTGACGCGCCTGCGCGCGCACGCTCATCTCGACGCGCTTCTGCTCGAGCGCCGGGCCGACGGCCGCGAGCGCGACGCCGGTCTTGTCGACGAGCGCCGGGTCCCGCTCGCGCGCCTCGTCCCCGTAGAAGACGAGGACGGCGGTGGGGCCGTCGTTCAGGAGCACGGGGAAGGCGGCCGCGCTCTCGAAGCCGGCGTCGCGGGCGAGCGCCTGCCGGCGCGGCAGCTCGTTCTCGCCGCCGCCGAGCGTTTCGACCCAGCGGGGCATCCCCGACAGGAAGACCTGCCCGACGAGCCCCTGGCCGGGCCGGAAGCCCAGCTCACGGCCCCGCTGGCGGAAGCGCCCCACCTCGTCGCTGCGGCTGCGGGCGAAGACGGGGCCCATCTTAAGGCCCGTGCCGTCGTGCGTCGGGATCCAGGCTTCGGCGTAGCTCCAGCCGCCCGCCCGGCAGAGGCGCTTCAGGACGCCGCCGAGCGCGCTCTTGTAGCCGCGGGCGAGCGTGATGCGCGAGACGAGCGCGCGGATCCACGCTTCGCGGGAGGAGGCTAGGTTGTCCGACAACGCGGCATTGTATGGCGAGGGCAGGCCGCGTCCCTAGGGCATCCCGGAGAATCAGGCGCCTTCCCGAGACGCCCCGGACGCCTGCCGTCGAGATTTCCCATCCGATCGCGCCGTTGCGGGCTTGCGGAGCCCTTCGATCCGGTCCCCGGAACCCCTTCGCGTCACTTCCCGAGCGGCGACGTCTCCTTGAGCTTGTCCTTGAACTTCTCCCGGACCTTCTCGACCTTGGGCAGCGCGACCGCCCGCACGTACGGCTGCCCCGGGTTGGTGCAGACGTAGTTCTGGTGGTACGTCTCCGCCGGGTAGAACTCCTTCAGCGGCTCGAGCGTCGTCACGATCGGGCTCTTGTAGACCTTTCCGTCCTTGAGGTCCGAGAGGAACGCCTCCGCGAGTTCCTTCTCCTCCTCGTTCGCGTAAAAGATCGCGGAGCGGTACTGCGTGCCCTCGTCATTGCCCTGGCGGTTGAGCGTGGTCGGGTCGTGCGTGGCGAAGTGGACCTTCAGGAGGTCGACGTAGGAGATCTTCTTCGGATCGTACGTGACGCGCACGGCCTCGGCGTGGCCGGTCGTGCCGGTGCACACGGCCTTGTAGTTCGCGGTCTCCTTGCTGCCGCCCGCGTAGCCGGAGGTCGCGTCGACGACGCCCTCGAGCTCCTCGAAGACCGCCTCGACGCACCAGAAGCAGCCGCCGGCGAAGACCGCCGTCGCGAGCGCGCCGGCCTTCTCCGCGGCCGGGTCGGCGAGCCTTTTCACGTCGGCGATGTCGGTGAACGCGAGCGACTCGGAGTTGAGGCAGTAGCGGAGGCCGGTGGGGCGGGGGCCGTCGCGGAAGACGTGGCCCAGGTGCGCGTCGCAGCGGGCGCAGTTGATCTCGATGCGGACCATGCCGTGGCTCTTGTCGGCGCGTTCGGCCACGTTCTCCCCGGCGATGGGCTGGAAGAAGCTCGGCCAGCCGGTGCCGGAGTGGAACTTCGCGGAGCTGGAGAAGAGCGGGAGGCCGCAGCAGACGCAGGCGTAGACGCCCTCGCGCTTGTTGTCGAGGAGCGTGCCGCAGAAGGGGCGCTCGGTGTCGGCGTGGCGGGTGATGCGGAACTGCTCCTCGGTGAGCTGACGCTTCCACTCCTCGTCGGTTTTCACGACCTTCTTGGACGGGACGGGGCCGACGAGGTCTCCCTTGTCGTTGAAGACGCGGACGGTGACCATCTGGGGCTCCTTCTGGGCCGCGCCCTTGGCGTTCTCGTCGGGGTCCCCGGCCCAGCACCCGCCGGCGACGCGGAGCGCCGCGAGGACGAGGAGCAGGCCGAGGGCCCGGCGCGCGCCGGGGCGGGTGGCGGGGTGGGGCGTGGGCATCTCTTCCGATGCTACCCGCGGTCGGCCGTTTCGCAGGGGGGTCCGGGGGGCGGACGGCGCGCGGGGCCGGGACGCCGGGGGGGCTCCGGGAGCGCCGGCTACTTGAGCGCGTAGAGCGCTGCTTCGAGGAGCGTCCGCGAGATGTCGTCGTTCGCGAGGAGCCTCAGGTTCTGCCGGATCAGCCAAGTGATCGCGTCGACGACCTCCGCGTAGACGCCGATGATCCGGATGATCGTGATGCCGGTCTCGAGCGTCTCGACGCTCACCTTCACCTTGTCGAGGGCGCCGAGGTCGGGGGGCACGGCGCCCGGGTCGCTGGACACGGTCAGGGAGGCCTGGACCTCCTTGGCGAGCGCCTTCTTGACCTTCTTCGTGACGCAGCCGGGCGCGAACGCGAGGAAGGCGAGGGCGAGGACGAGGGCGGTGCCGCGCCGCATGCCGGACGTATCGGTTCGCGGCGGGGGTCGCTGTAGCGGCGGGGGCGCGGAGGGCCTCGGGTCAGCGGCACCCGCGGCGGCGGTTCTGCAGGAGGGTCCGGGGCTCGCGGGGCGGGGCACGGGAGGCCATCCTGGCTGGCGTCGCCTGCTAAGCTTTGGGTTTCACCATACGGAGAGGTGCCAGAGCGGTTGAATGGGCCGGTTTCGAAAACCGGTGTGCCCGCAAGGGTACCTAGGGTTCGAATCCCTACCTCTCCGCCAGTCCTGACAAGGGGTTACGCCACCCGCGCGAGCCCCTTGTCCTCCCGTCTCGAGGGCCCTTCGCCAGCCGCGCCCACCGTCGCGAGATGGGGTGCATTGCCCCCGCTCCTCCCGTTCCGGCGATCCCGCGCGGCCGGATTCGCGTGCTTGACAATCGATAAGCATCGGCTTATAATTCGTGCATGGCCAGCGCGGCTGCGGTCGAGGACAGGGTCTTCCGGGCGCTGGCGGACCCCAGCCGCCGGGCGATCTTCGAGTCGCTCACGCGCGGCGAGATGGCCGTGAAGGACCTCACGACGCGCTTCGACATCTCGCAGCCGGCGATCTCGCAGCACCTCGCCGCCCTGAAGGAGGCCGGTCTCGTGAACGGCCGCCGCGAGGGGCGCTGCGCCTACTACCGGGTCGAGCCGCGCGGGATGAAGCCGCTCATCGATTGGATCGCGCACTACCGCGCCTTCTGGAAGGAGCACGTCGGTCGCCTCGAGCGACTGCTGGAGGAAATGGACGAATGACTCCCACCGACAGGACCGCACGATCGCAGACGGAATCCGTTTCGTTCGACTTCGATCTGCCTCATTCGCCGGAGAAGGTGTGGCGCGCCCTCACCGACCCCGCGCTGCTCGCGGAGTGGCTCCTCCCCGTCGTCGGGCTCAGGCTCGAGCCGGAGGCGGCGTTCACGTTCAAGACGCAGCCGCAGCCCGGCTGGGACGGCACCGTGAATTGCCGGCTCCTCGAGATCGAAGCGGGTCGGAAGCTCAGCTACGCGTGGGTCGTCGGCGACATGGACACCGTCGTCACGTTCACGCTCGCGCCCACCACGTCGGGCACGCGCCTCTCCCTCGTGCACGCGGGCTTCAAGCCGCACCAGAAGCAGAACTTCGCCGGCGCGCGCTACGGCTGGAACATGATGGGCGGAAAGCTCGTCGACCTGCTCGCGAGGATCCCGTGAACCGGGGGAGGAAACAGGGGGCTCCGGGGGCAAGGGAGGGACCCGCGCAAGCGCGCGGCGACGGTCTTCGCGCACCTCGGCGACCCGCTGCCGTTCGTCGCGCCCGATCCGCTTCGGGCCGTCCCCGGAGGAGACTCCGATGAACCGGAACCAATGGATTCGGGAGGCCCACCGCTGGCTGTCCATCGCCTTCACGGTGGCCGTCATCGTGAACATCGTCGCCTTGGCGCGGGGAGGGCAGCCTGCCGTCTGGGTGGGCCTCCTGGCGCTCTTCCCGCTCGCCCTGCTCCTCTTCACCGGTCTTTACCTGTTCGTGCTGCCGTATGTCACCAAGGGGCAGAGGTGAGCCGATGGCCAAGAAGACACCCGGGAAGTCCGCGAAGGTCGCGAGCCAACCCGCCACCGAGCGGTCCGTCGCGAAGGCGGCCAGACCGCGCAACCCGGTCGCCAAGCCGTCAGGCCGAATCAGCGCATCCGAGCGGATCGACAAGCTGATCGCGGGCCTCCGCGACTGGAGAGGCGAGAGGCTCGCGGAGATCCGGAAGCTCGTCCGCGAGGCCGACCCCGAGGCGATCGAGGAATGGAAGTGGATGGGGACGCCCGTCTGGTCGCACGACGGGATGTACGCCCTCGCCAACGCCCACAAGGACAAGGTGAAGCTCACGTTCTTCCACGGAGCGAAGCTCGCCGACCCCGGGAGACTCTTCAACGCGGGCCTCGACGGGAACAAGCGGCGGGCGATCGACTTCCGCGAGGGGGACAGGATGGACAAGGCCGCGCTCAAGGCGCTGCTGCGCGAGGCGGTTGCCTTCAACACGAGCCACACGGTGCCGAAGGGCCCGGGCTCGAGAGCGTAGGAGGGAACGCAATGGCCGCCAAGACGTCGAAGAGGTCCGCAAGAGGCGCGAAGAAGGCCGCCGCCAAACGGGTCACGAGGAGGCCGACGCTGCTCGCGGGCGGCAACCCCCAGATCGCGAAGGCCGACGGCGACGCCCCCGTCCATGCCTACATCGCCGCCATGCCGGGCTGGAAACGCGGCGTCGGGCACCGCCTCGACGCGCTCATCGCGCGCACGGTCCCCGGCGTCAAGAAGGCGGTCAAGTGGAACTCGCCCCTCTACGGCATCGACGGCCAAGGCTGGTTCCTGAGCCTCCGCTGCTTCACGAAGTACGTCAAGGTGGCCTTCTTCCGGGGCACGTCCTTGCGTCCTCTTCCCCCCGGAGAGTCCAAGCAGGAGGAGGTGCGCTACCTCGACATCCACGAGGATGACCGCATCGACGAGGCGCAGCTCGCGACGTGGATCCGGCAGGCGGCCGTGCTGCCCGGCTGGGTCCCGTAGCGCCGGCCTTCGGCGGGCGTGGCGCGGCAGGGGCGCGCGCGGAGGGTTCCCCCTCCCCGCGCCCCTGCCCCTCCGTTCGCGACTACGGGAGGTCGAAGCGATCGAGGTTCATCACCTTGGTCCAGGCGGCGACGAAGTCGCGCACGAACGCCGCCTGCGCGTCGTCGCACGCGTAGACCTCCGCGATCGCCCGGAGCTGCGAGTTCGACCCGAAGACCAGGTCGACCCGCGTGCCCGTCCACTTCAGCTCGCCCGTCGCGCGGTCGCGCCCCTCGAACACGTCCGCCTCCTTCGAGGCCGGCTTCCACGCCGTGCCCATGTCGAGCAGGTTGAGGAAGAAGTCGTTCGTGAGCTTCCCGGGACGCTTCGTGAGGACGCCGTGCTTCGACCCGCCGACGGTCGCGCCGAGGACGCGCATGCCGCCGAGGAGCACGGTCATCTCGGGCGCGGTCAGCGTCAGCAGCTGCGCCCGGTCGACCAGCATCTCCTCCGCCGACAGCGCGTACCTCGACTTCATGTAGTTGCGGAAGCCGTCCGCGACCGGCTCCAGCACGGCGAACGCCTCCACGTCCGTCTGCGCCTGCGACGCATCCGTGCGCCCCGGCGCGAACGGGACCTCGAGGGCGTGCCCGGCGCTCTTCGCGGCCTCCTCGACCGCGGCGCAACCGCCGAGCACGATCAGGTCGGCGAGCGAGATCTTCTTCCCGCCCGACTGCGCGGCGTTGAACTCCTTCCGGACCGCTTCGAGCTTCCTGAGCACGCCCGCCAGCTGCTCCGGCTGGTTGACCGCCCAGTCCTTCTGCGGCGCGAGGCGGATGCGCGCGCCGTTCGCCCCGCCGCGCCTGTCGGAGCCGCGGAACGTGGCCGCCGACGCCCACGCCGTCGAGACGAGCTGGGAGACGGAGAGCCCCGACGCGAGGACCTTCGCCTTGAGGCTCGTGATGTCCTTCGTGTCGACCAGCTTGTGGTCGACGGCCGGGACGGGATCCTGCCACAGCAGGTCCTCCTTGGGGACGAGCGGGCCGAGATAGCGGGAGCGGGGGCCCATGTCGCGGTGGGTCAGCTTGAACCACGCCCGCGCGAACGCGTCCGCCAGCAGGTCCGGGTTCTTCTGGAACCGCTTCGAGATCGGCGCGTAGATCGGGTCCTCCCGGAGCGCGAGGTCGGTCGTGAGCATCATGGGGGGGTGGCGCTTCGAGGGGTTGTGCGCGTCCGGCACGGCGTCCCCTTCCGACGGATCCTTCGGGGTCCACTGCCACGCGCCGGCGGGGCTCTTCACCTTCTTCCACTCGTGCCCGAACAGCGTGTCGAAGTACCCGCTGTCCCACTTCACCGGGTTCGGCGTCCACGCGCCCTCGAGCCCGCTCGTGATCGTGTCGTCGCCCTTGCCGCTCTTGAACCGGCTCGTCCAGCCGAGGCCCTGCTCCTCGATGCCGGCCGCCTCGGGCTCGGGGCCGACGAGCTTCGCGTCGCCGGCGCCGTGGCACTTGCCGAACGTGTGCCCGCCCGCGATCAGCGCGACGGTCTCCTCGTCGTTCATGGCCATGCGCGCGAACGTCTCGCGGATGTCCTTCGCGGCGGCGAGCGGATCGGGATTCCCGTTCGGCCCCTCCGGGTTCACGTAGATGAGGCCCATCTGGACGGCGGCGAGAGGCTTCTCGAGATCCCGGTCGCCCGTGTAGCGCTTGTCCGCGAGCCAGGTGGTCTCGGTGCCCCAGTAGATGTCCTCCTGGGGCTCCCAGACGTCCTCGCGCCCGCCGCCGAAGCCGAAGGTCTTGAACCCCATCGACTCCAGCGCGCAGTTGCCCGAAAAAACCATGAGGTCGGCCCAGGAGATCTTCCTCCCGTACTTCCGCTTGATCGGCCAGAGCAGCCGGCGCGCCTTGTCGAGGTTCGCGTTGTCCGGCCAGCTGTTCAGGGGCGCGAAGCGCTGCGCGCCCGTCGAGGCGCCGCCGCGGCCGTCCCCGGTGCGGTAGGTGCCGGCGCTGTGCCACGCCATCCGGATGAGGAGCGGCCCGTAGTGGCCGTAGTCGGCCGGCCACCAGTCCTGCGACGCGGTCATCAGCGCGAAGAGGTCCTTCCGGAGGGCCTCGAGATCGAGCTTCCTGAACTCCTCCGCGTAGTTGAACGCGCCGCCCATGGGATCGGACAGCGGGGAGTTCTGGTGGAGAACCGCGAGGTTCAGCTGGTTCGGCCACCAGTCCCGGTTCGACGTGCCTCTCTTGTCGTTCTTGTCCATGGTTCTCTCCCGTTCGTTGCAGCCCTGATTGGACCGCACGACGGCCCAACGCCAAGAAATCGCCGGAGGTGAGCCGGGCTCCGGCGTTCGCGCGCGGAGGTCGTCCGGGGCTTCGAGCGGGACGTGGACGACGCGCGCCGGTTCGCCGAGTCCGGCGTGGTCGATCCCAGAAACGCGACGCGGCCCACGGTCTCGATGAATCCAGCGCCTGAACATGAACATCGCGTTCGCGAGGTCCGAGAACGTGCCTCCTCGCGCTGCCCTTGAGCGCCGGGGCGATGTCCCGGAACACCGCGTCCTCGTCGGCGTGGAGGCCGGCGTCGACCGAGGATGTGCGGCAGCCGGCGTACACGGCCGTGCCGCCGCCCACGACATGAGGGGAGGTCCGGGGGCGCGCCCACCCGAGTCATGCCCCCGGAGCCCCCATGTTTCGCGATCCCGCCGCCTTCCGGCCCTTCGCGGCCTTTTCACGGAATCCTCGGTTGACCCCCCGGGGCAATCTCCCTAGGATCCCCAGGGTAAACCGGGGGCGTGGCTCCAGAAGGACGTACTCATGAAGCGCTTCACTGGCATCGCTGCCATCGTTCTCCTCGCGGGCGGCCTCGGCCTCGGCCCGACGGTGCTCGCCGACGGCGAGGACGACGGGGGCTGGACCATCACGGGAGTCGGTACCACCGGCGTGGAGGAGGGCGACGACTGCAGCGTCCTCCTGAAGTACGACTACGACGTCCCCTCCTACGAGACCGAGAAGACCTGGACCATGACGAAGCAGGCGGACACGTCGGGCTCCGTCGAGATCTCGTGGAAGCTCGACGGGTTCCACGGCTGGTTCGCCGACTGGGTTGAGCTCTACGTGTTCGCGGACGGCGAGGAAGGCACGACGACCCAGACGCTCGTCGCCACGCCGCACCAGGAGTTCGCGTCCGGGGAGACCGACGGCCCCTTCCACTTCAGCGGGACCTTCACCGTGGACCTGACCGAGGGCTACGACTGGGGCTTCATCGTGAAGGGGGCGAACTTCGACTCCGGCGGCGCCCTGCGGGGAACCATCGCCCTCCTCGACACGACGCCGCCGACGCTCGATCCCACGGCGACGCCCTCCGCGCTCTGGCCGCCCGACCACGAGATGCGCGAGGTCGTCGTCCAGGCGAACGTGCACGACGACTGCTGCCAGGCGCCGGCGCTCAGCGTCGAGATCACGAGCAACGAGCCGGTCAACGGCGACGACGGCACCTCGCCCGACTGGGAGGTGGTCTCGATCGACGACGAGACCGGCGAGATCACGCTCAACCTGCGCGCGGAGCGCGACATCACCGCCGAGGGCCGGATCTACACGATCGCGGTCACGGCCACCGACGCCGCCGGGAACGAGACCACGGAGTCGGTGGGGGTGGAGGTGCCGCTTCCCCCGAACAACGGCTACGGCCCCTACGACCGGCCCGTCTTCCTCGTCTTCAGCCTGCCCCCCGTGGACGAGGACGGGGAGCCGCAGGGGACCGGCGAGTTCGCGGACAAAGGGAAGACCTACTTCCTGAACATCGGGAAGTTCGTCGCCGGCCAGGAGATCCCGAACACGCGGTTCGAGATCCTCGAGATCCTCGCACAGATCGATCTGCCGGACGACCTCACGCTCGCGGACCTGGAGGGGTCCGAGTTCACGGTCATCGGCAGCTTCAACACGTTCAGCGAGCACTCGATCCACCTCATGTCGCCGAGCGGGGAGCCGATCCCGCGGCCGGTGCAGGACGCCTTCTACGCGGCCTCCCC